>CALFWR010000107.1 GCA_937928555.1 uncultured Pirellulaceae bacterium | reverse complement strand
AATCAGTTGAGACAGTGATCCGCGACTCTGATGCGATGAAACGATCGCTGTGGTTTTCACCTACCGAATGATTCACACTTCTTGTTGAAATTCAGCTTTTCCCATGCTCCTGTTGGCCAGACGTAGAATCAACGCCCGTCGTCGTGAATAGCCCGGGCTGACCTGTTCAGCAGGACGTGCGACGCTTCGATATACTCAATTGCTGGCCAATCCTGACAGGCAGTGCATTTGACGTGTCCGCATCCGATCAACAACCTCGCGCCACGTTTCATCATTGGGAACCGATGATTGCTTTGGCGGCTTTGTTCGCGTCGAGCATCGTGGTGGACCGTTATTTTGGGTTGCCATTTTATTTCTGGATCGCAACGGCTTGTCTTTCCTTTCTGGCATGGCTGGCAATTTGGATTTCCCAATACGGACAGCGATTTGCCTGGATTGCGCTGTTCACAGTGATCGTGTCCAGCGGCGGGTTGTGGCACCACGTCCGCTGGAACTTGCACAGCCACGATCACATCGGGCTGTACAGAAGCGAAGAATCAAATCCATCTGTGGCACTCGGTGGAACAGTCATATCCGAGCCCGTGGTTGTGGCTTTGCCGCCACACGATCCGAGACTTGATACCGTCGCGCCGACGCAGCGTGTCCGGTTTGACATGAGTATTTCGTCCCTTGGGGACGGGATTGCTTCCCGGCGATGTCGTGGAATCGTGCGGGTTTTTCTGGAACTACCTGCGGATGCCATAGAAGCCGCAAAGGTTGTCGCGTCGATGCCCGTTTGCGGCACAGAAATTGAAGCCATCGGAAGCCTTTCTTTCTTCAGACCGCCCACCAACCCGGGAGGATTTAATTTTGCAATGCATTTTCGGGGGCAACAACGTTTTGCATCGATTTACCTAGATTCGCCAGAGGCCATTTGCATCTCCAAAGAACCGGGAACAGCAATGCGTCTACGGGCGCGCGTCCGCGAGTCAATCGATACGTGCCTACACCGCTACGTGGCTCGGCCGCACGCCGGGTTTGCGTCGGCGGTACTGTTGGGCAACCGCGACCAAATGGAATTGGATACACGCACACGATTCATGAAAACGGGAGCTTCCCATCTGCTGGCGATCTCCGGGTTGCATGTCGGAATCCTGGCAAGTTCCTTTTTGATCCTGATGCGACTGGGGTGGCTTAGCCGAAGGAACTGTCTGGTTGCGACGATGCTCTTTGTCGCGGCGTACTCATGGCTGGTCGAGTTTCGGCCCACCGTTGTGCGAGCATCGATTTTGATCTGCGTGATGTGCATTGCAAGGCTACTGGGGCGCAAGGCCCTTTCGTGGAGCAGTCTGGCGACGGCGCTGATGCTGGTCCTGATTCTCAACCCGGCAGACCTTTTCGGGCTTGGGCCGCAACTATCGTTCATAGCCATCTCTTCGATCATCATGGGAGCAGCATGGATCCATCCGCCTCAATCTGACGATCCGATTGACCAGTTGATCCGCCGCACACGATCCAATCCGGTGCGGATCTTCAACGGAATCATGCGAAAGATCCGCGCCACGTTTTGCGTGAGCCTGTTGATTTGGGTACTGGGCCTGCCGCTGGTCGCAGCCCGATTCCACCTGGTTGCGTGGATTGCGCCGCTGTTGAATCCGCTGGTTCTGTTGCCGATGGCATGCGCGCTGTACTTTGGAATGGCAACGCTTTCGCTTGCCTGGATCAGCCCGCCGCTGGCAGTGACGACGGGCCTGGGTTGCTGTTTCTTTTTGGGATGCATCCAGTTCGTGATCGATTCCGGTGCGTGGCTGGGATGTCACCAGTGGGTTCACGGGCCAAGCGATCTGGCGGTTATTGTTTTTTACGTTGGAATTTTTGCGTTGGCGGCGGTCGAAGCAACGAAAGCTCCTGCCCGCTGGCGTGTTGCATTTGTAGCCGGCTGGTTCGTCTTCGGTTGGCTGGTACCGAATGAGATTCAAAGGCTTCAAAAAATAAATGCCGGTCAACTCGAAGTCATCATCATCAACGTGCGGCACGGATCGGCGGCACTGGTCCGCACACCTGACGGGGCGAACATTCTTGTCGACGGCGGATCGCTATCGGGTTCGCATCGAGCCGCCGCGACCATTGCGGACGTCTTGCACCATCAACGAATCGATCGCCTGGATGTGATTGTCGCGTCGCATGCCGACGTGGACCACTTTAACGGCATCCCCGAACTGACCAGCCGCTTTGCAGTCGGTGAACTTTGGACGACCGAGATGATGAAGCAGGATTCCTCGGATTCCGTCAACGCGCTAATGGAAGCAATTTCGCGGCATGAGATTAAAGTTCGCACTGTTTCACGGGGCGACCAGGGAAGTTTCTCGAACTGCGAGTTGAAGGTACTTGGCCCCGGAGTCAACAACAGGGACGCATGGAAACACCTTGGCGATAATGAACTGAGCGTCGTGCTATCGATCGAGTACCGGGGAAAGAAAATTTTACTGCCCGGCGATCTTGAAAAGTTTGGACTTGAATCATTGCTCAGCCGCGATGCCATCGACGTCGATGTCCTTGTCGCGCCGCATCATGGAAGCAAAAACAGCTCGCCAACGCGGGTTGCAGCGTGGTGTACTCCGGAGTACGTGGTCGCAAGCTGCGGGGCAAGAAAAGTCGGCAAACTCGAAAAAGACCTGTTCACGCGCGGCCACCCCGCAAAAATTCTAACCACGCATCAAGACGGAGCAGTGCGCGTGCTGGTTTCAAACGACGGCGAACTGGACGTACATCGCTGGGATCGCGATTGCTGGACGCCGGTTGAACGATAATGCCGGATACTTGAGCAACTTGCTGAAATCGTCCGCAGCACCGCTCAGACCTTCCACGTGATCCACCACAGTGACGCTGAAGACATCCGAGGACGCGATTGAGCGTTCCGGTATTCACGAAGAAAAGGCCTCGTGAAACGGCTCTCACGGGTATCTGTCCGGAAAAGAGCCGTAACCGACAGCGATGCCGACTATGATGGGCGGTCTTACTTCATAGATGCCAAATCGCCCACCTCGCGATGCCCATGATCGCCATTTTCGCCGCCCTGATTTCCGTTCTCACGTTCGGATTGACGCTTGTTCAATCCGTGCTGGTGATCAACTATCGGCGCTTCCTTCGCAGTCGAAAACCGAACACCGCAGCACACGACGAAGCATCCATCGCTGAAGCGATCGAAACGGATTCCCCTCACGCGGCCATCGTGCTTTGCCTGCGAGGAGATGAAGCGGGCTTGATCGAATGCCTGACCGGCATTATTGGACAGGATTATTCTGGCTACGAGATCCACATTGTTTTCGACAGCCAAGAGGATTCGGCAGTGGAGACGGTTACAGATTTTTTTGCAGAGCGGGAACAATTGGTGCGGCTGCACTTTTTCGAGCCCCAGTCGACTTGCAGCTACAAGTGCTCGGCCATTTGCCACGTCGTCAGGCAGCTAGACGCATCCGTCGAAGTGGTCGCTTTTTGCGATGCCGATGCGATCGTCGATCAGGACTGGCTGTCCGATTTGGCAGCGGGGCTTAAGGATCCATCGGTCGGCGCGACAACCGGCAACCGCTGGTTCTCACCTTTGAATCCTTCGTCGGGAAGCCTCCTGCGAAAGTACTGGAATTCGGCGGCGGTTGTTCAGATGCAAGCCTACAACATCGCCTGGGGTGGTTCACTGGCGATTCGCCGCAGCATCATCGAAGAATGCAACCTGCTGGGTCGCTGGTCAAAGTCCTTCTGCGAAGACACCCTGCTGACCGATGCACTTGGCCAAAAAGGCTACCAACTGAAACGGCTTCCACACCTGGTCGTCGAGAATCACGAATCAACATCGATCCGCGAAAGCATTGACTGGATCGCGCGGCAGCTAATCACTGTACGCCTTCATCACCCTGGCTGGTTCATGGTCGTTGGACACGGTGTCCTTTCGGCGGTCGCGACTTGGCTTGCACCGATCGCAGCGATTCTATTGAGCCTGGTGGGTCACTTCGAAGCCGCCGGGGCCGTGGGAGCCGCTTTCGCCGTCTACCAGGTGGTGAACTTGCTGTTGCTGTGGATAATCGAGTCTAACAACCGTGACGTCATTCGCGAGCGGGATGCGTTCAACACCATTGAGCCCGCTTCGCATGTTGCTGCTGGCCCCCATGGACATCTCAAAGCCATTGCCTTGACGCAACTTCTGTACCCAGTGGCTCTGCTAAAGGCCATCCGCGCGACGCATGTGCCATGGCGTGGAGTCAATTATGCGATCGGACCGAATAGTGTTCGCGTCCAAAGCGTCGATAAGGTTTATCACAAGTCGACCGTTACTACCGCAGTCGAACGTCCGCTTCACCGGGGACAACAGGACGAACTGGAAGCCCGCGAAGACGAGGCAAGGTTCCTCGAGTAGCCAGATTGGTCGCTGCCGGAGACGCACGCGCCACGGCAAAAGCAAGCCGACGCGCCGGCAAGCATCTGTTTTCGTTTTGCCGCTTGAATCGCATCGCACATGCGTGACCCGGAAGTGACACACCGAAATCGTGATCCCAAACGGGTTCCAATTTCAAAACCATCACAACCCGATTGCCGGAGCGGCGGCCGAAGTTCGAGGATTGGAACATTTTCGAAACATTGCAATTGTCTTTGTTTCTGCTGCAACGTTCAGGCATCTCGCGGCCTTGATCCGGCCTACTTCGGCTACAGCCTACGAAGCGCTTCGATTGGATCGAGTGACGCGGCACGCCTGGCCGGATAGATTCCGAAAATCAAACCTGTTGCCAGCGCGACCCCTACTGCCACCGCTGGCCCCCAAAAAGTTATCGCCGTCTCGCGACCCGAGAAGTACGTGATCAACAGCGGGGCTGCCAAGCCGGCCAGTGCGCCCAACACCGCGCCCGATGCCGACAGCACCACGGTCTCGATCAGAAATTGCATCGTGATATCCGATTTGGTTGCTCCCAACGCGCGACGAATCCCGATCTCACCGGTCCGCTCACTGACCGTCGCCAACATGATATTCATGATCCCGATCCCGCCCACCAAAAGCGAAATTGCAGCGATGCCGCCAAGCACAAAGTTAAAAATCCGCTCTTGGGCTTTCTTCCGCTCCAGCAGGTCAAGCGGAATCGTAATCTTGAAGTCTTCCCGTTCGTGAGTGGAAAGCAACAGGCTTTTGATCGCCGCAGCCGTCTTTTTGACCTGCTCGGGCTCTTTCACCTGAACCGTAATCTGGGAAAGCTCAACCTTTTCCACCTTGGTCGTGCCTTCCTTTCGCGAAATCAGACGTTCACCAATTCGACGATGATCAGTCGTCAACGGAATGTAAACGTCGCGGTTGAAATCCTGAGCGGCAAGGCTGCTTCCGGCTCCCGCCGAAGACATTTTTTCAGCCAGAACGCCTACCACCCGAAAACGATACTGGTTCGCGATCTGGACAGTCTTTCCCAGTGGCGAATCAAGCCGAAACAGCCTTTGCGCGACTTCACTTCCGATCACACAAACGTTTGACTGGTTAGCCAGGTCCGATTGCTGAATGAAACGCCCCCGCGCCAAATCAAGTTTGTTGGTGGTCGCGTACTCGGGTTCAAGCCCCACCAAACGGGCCTCCATGGCCTGTTCCAAGTAACGCGTCTCGTACTGAAACTCGCGAAACGGAGCAATCGTGTCGACCGTATCGAGAGTATCGCGAATCCGCGTCATGTCAGAAAACGTCAGCCCGTATTCGAGGACGCGATTCGGATTGGATCGTTCCGGACGGTCTTCCTCCGATGGTTTGATACTGCGAACGATGACGTTTTTGATGCCCAAAGATTCAATGTTTCGCTGCGCTTCCAGGCCGGCACCTTCGGCGATCGCCAGCATAATGATGACCGAAGCGACTCCAAAAACCAGACCAAGAACCGTCAAGAGCGAACGGAGCTTGTGAAGCATCAACGACCGAAGCGACATGCGGATCATCGCAAAGGTTTTGTTCCAACGGTCAATCATTTGACCTGCTCTTGAGAGTCACCGTTTGCTTCGCGCCGAATTCGAATCATCGGCTCGAATATCTGATCGAGCCCTTTGCCGATTTCGTCATTGGCGATCGTCGTCGCCGTCAGGTAAACCGTATTCTCTTCCAAAGAGACCACCGTCACCGCAATCCACATCGTGTTTGAGCCCGCATGAGAGATTGCCTTGAATCCATGCCGCTCCGTCACGCCCCAACCGATTGCATAGCGGCTTCCTTTTCCGCTGGCGTCCTCGATCGGCGTGTGCAAAAAGCGCAGCGTGTCATCGGAAACCAGGCGAAGCTTTTCGGCCTCTCGCTTCTGCGAAACCGACAGGTTTTCCTGATCGGCGACGGTATGCGAAAGGCAGAACTTGGCCCAGTCGCCCAGCGACATGTGAACCGTTCCCGCTGGCCCGAGGGCCGGCGGGTTGTCGTGCTGTAAAGGAAACTGAATCGTCAGCCGGGTCACATGCCCCCACGGTTGATCTTCCTGGCCACGCGTTCCCGGCGGACCAAAGCCAGCCGAATCCAGTCCCAGCGGCTCGAAAACTTCCTCCCGCATCAACTGCTCCCAAGGCTTGCCGGTTGCCTTGGTGGCCATCAGCGACGCCACCACGTAGCCAAGGTTCGAATACTCGAAATCTCCCGGTGCGGTCTTGTGGCTTATGCTCAACTCCGCCTGGACAATGCCACGACGCACATCGGTTATCGATCCCTTGTCCGGAAAAATCCAGCTGCTCGATCCCGGGCAACCACCGCGGTGCATCAGCAATTGCTTTAACGTGACGGGCAAAAACGAGGGGTCGATCAATTTGGAAAGCTCGGGAAGCCCCTGTTCAATCGTCGTGTCCCACGCCAGTTCAACTTCGCCCCGTTCGATCAGTCGTGCAATCATCGTCGCGGTCATGGCTTTGGTGCAGGAACCCAGATGGATTTTGTCCTCCAAAGTCACCCGCACGTCGGAGCCACGTTTGCGCCGACCGCCTGCGTAGCCCACCAATGGCTGACCAATCGACTGGTACGCCGCGAACATCGCAGGCATTTTGTACTCGACGCCCAAACGCTGCACTTCGGCCTTAATCCGTTGGGCCGGCGAAAGCAATTCGCCAGACGCCAATGGTGGAGCCTTCGTTTCGTTATCCGCTTGAGCCCAACAGCTGCCGCAAAACAGCATCACGACGGCAACTTGAACCAGCAACGACCTACAGAGTTTCATAACTTGCCCAGCCCATCTTGAATTCGACGATCGGTCGCCGCGCCGCCCTACGTTCCCGATTCGATCGTGACAGGCGGAAGCACGACATCTCCGCTGCCTCCGCTGCCTTCGCTGCCTTCGCCGGGTGTCGCGAGAGGTACTTCCACGGCTTGTTGCCCGGTCGGCTTGGACACGGATTCCTCAGCAGGCTTTTTCTCATCAGCCGAACCTTCTTTCACATCGTCAAAAAGCCACCCTGCCGTCTTCTCGGGTTCACCATTGTCGTAAAACCAACCTGCTCCCGCAGACTCGTCAGACGTCTTGCCGATCAGACTTGCATCGTCCCCTTCGTCCGCCGCATCGGCCTCTGCGGCCAGCAGTTCTATTTCGTCTTCCTGGTCGGGTTCCTGATCACCGAATTCGACGATCGCCCGCTGGTAGGCATCCAGCGCCACGACTTCCTGTTCCTCAAGTCCGCTGGAGACCTGCACAAACGAAATACTGGACTCGCCCAATTCGACTTCGCGCTTTTCGAAATCGTTTCCATTTTTGACAAAGACAAATTTCTTGCGGCCAAAACTGGCGACGGCCTGAATCGGCACGGCAAGCACATCGCTGTACTGCCCAACCAGAATTTCGACTTCGGCTGTCATCCCGGGCTTGAGCTTCATTTCCTTGGGGAAGCTGTCGATCGTGACGACCACGTGGTAATTGTTGGAGGCTTCGAATCTGGACGATGCGGCCAGTGGAGAGACGGACTTCACGGTGCCGCGCAGTGACTCGCTGGAGAAAGCATCGATTCGGACAATCGCTCTCTGCTTCGGTTTGACTTTGCTGACCAACGACTCGTGTACGCCAACTTTGACCTGCATTCGGGACATGTCGGGAAGCACAAATACCGGTTGATCACGATAGATGACCGCACCCTCGTGCATCTTTTCACCATTGCCGCGCCAGTCGTTGATGGCGTAAGCAAGCGTTCCGTCCTGGGGAGCCTTCATCTCGTGACGATCAAGATTCTTCTGGTATTCCTTGAGTCGACGCTCCCGATGTTTCAAGCGTTCCTGGTGATTTTTGTATCCGTCTTTCGCCTGTTGCAATTTTGCTTTGGCGGTTGTTTTCGCCGCCTTGAGTTTCTTCTTTGCCTCTTCGAGTTTACCCTTGAATTCGGCTTCGCTTTTGACGTGTTGAAAGTTCTCGAATGTCACCAGTTTCCGTTCGTCCCGTTGAAGGCCAATCTTGGCACTTTTGACCTGCTGAACGGCCTGGCGAAGCCGCTCGTATTCCGCAAAGCCGCGCTCGACCAGCACACGGGTGTCTTTCATGTCGCGGGTGACTTTGTCCAGCTGCGTTTTGGCTTCAGAGATAGCGAACTGCATTTCGAATTTGGTGACCTCGTAGTCGCCTTCCATGTACTTTTGCAGGTCAAGCTCCGCAAACTTGACCGCCTGTTCGGCGTCGCGAATCGATGTCTCGTTGGTATCCTCCTGAACCACAATCTCCTGCTTGGCCCGTTCCATTTCGGCCTTTCGCTCGTTCAACCGCGTGGTCGCATCATCGACCTGTTGCTTGAAATGAGCCGTATCGAACTTGCAAACCACTTCGCCTTTTTTGACTTTCTTGCCTTCGGGTGCAAGGAAAATAATTTTGTTTTCCCAGTAGTCGATCTCGCAGGTTCCGTTGACGGTGCTCTGGCTTTCCAGTTCTCCCTGATCGATGACTTTGTCGCGCAGGTCCATCACCCGCGCAACGGCTGTAGGAATGGTCGCCGATTCAGAATTCGATGCCGAAGAAAGCGACTTATACCCGACGTAACTCGCCGCCACGCCGGCCGTCCCGAGAACAAGAAAAATCAAAAGGCTCGGCAAGCGGGACTTCTTTTTTCGGGCCCGGCGGTTTGACGGCGTCGGGCTCTGGCTTGGGTTTGGCGACGGGTCGATCCGGATCGACGGGTTCGAGAGCAGGTCGTTCGACGTCTTCGAGTGCTGGCTCGGAGTCCGCGTCGGCTGGGGTCGGGTCGTTGACATTTGAGGTTGCTTCTCCGTCTTCAGACTCGTCTGGCTGTGAACCGATTTCATCGGCGTCGATGAGTCCACCGCCCGGGAGGTCGTCGATGGTTTCTCGGTCATTGGTCCAGACTCCGTTTTCATCCAATTCTAACAATTCTAAATCAACGAACACGCTAATTCGAGCGATTTCGTACGTAAACCAACTTGATATCAGACTGTTTTTGTTATCGCGAAGCAGAGTCAGGGCGTTCAAGAGATCTTGTGTGGAACTTGTATCGGTTGAACCCCCGGCGCGCAGCGCAAGTTGCGCCTGTTCTACCTGTCGTGTTGCAGTGATCAAACTTTGGCGGGCGATCTGAAAGTTGAACCGGCTGGTGCGAAGCGTACGCAGGTTCAAGCGAACGGCGTTGACGATGCTGTCTTCGAGTGCCATGTAAGCACGACGCTGCTGCTGATAGCCAAGCTGCGCGATGCGATACGAATTTCGCTCGTTAAAGCGATTCAATGGCCCGTCAAAGGCAACACCCACATTGTAGGTGTTTGCCTCACTATCGAAACGAAGCGGATTGTCACGATTGGGATCGGTGTTAAGCGTTGCCCCCAATGACACGTCAAGATCGCTCAGCAGTCCATTGCCCGCAATTTCGACCTGACGATATGCATCGACCACCTGAGCTTTGCTGTTCTTCAGGTCCAATCGGTTGCGAAGTGCAATTTCAACCGCCTGACCTTCTTCGATCTTGAGCGGATTGATCTCGATCAGGAACAGCCGACACTGGGCCTGGGATACGAACAGCGTTGCGACCTTGTCAGCCAATCCGCCATCCTTTGAAATTTCTTCGCGAAGCGTTTTCCAGCGTTTGACCGCAGGAGCGTCGTCCTGGTCGTAAACCGGAAGCTTCAAGTCTTCGTCGTCGAAACCTTCTTCGGCGTCAAGGTTGCTCTTGCTGCGGGGTCTTGCGACACCGTCAATCTTGTCCTGCAACTGCTTGAGCGTAACTTCCATCTGCTCGGCCAGTCGCCCCTGCTGATCCTGATCGACCTTTTCGGCTTCCGCTGTGTTTTCATCCGATTCGAATGATTCGAGCTGCTCGATCCAGCGATTCAGATCGTCGTCCACCGAGGGCTTAAGTTCTTCGACCTGCCTGGCATACTCCCGGATCTTCCGCTCGACCTCGTCGAGAAATTCACTGGGCGCTTCCATGGGCGGCAAATACTCTTTGCTGTTCATCAACTGCGCAAGCTCACGAACGCTAACATCAAGCTCTTCGACTTCGTCAGAGTTCAAACGAAACGCGTCAAGAAACGATTCATCCAGCTTCACTGGAACCCTCGCCGGAAGCCCCAATGCGAACTTGAATTGATCAAGATCCGTCTCCAAACTCTGCTCCGAACTGATCAGGGCAAGACGAGCGGATTGATACGTCTGGAACACCTGATCCACCGAAATACGAGACACATTCTGCAATTCGAATAACAGGTTCAGCTCTTCGAGGTTTCGCTCCAGATTCGCAAGGTTCTCTTTTTCAATCTCCACCGAACGAATTTGCTGCAACAAGTTGTAGTACTGGGAAACAAAGTCCAGGTAAAAGCCACGACGAAACTGGGCAAAGCCACGAACGCTGTACAGCAAGCTTCTTTCGTTTTGCGTCAACAATTCAGTTCGCACGTGCCGAAACGCCCCCCGAAGAAGCGGCTGCGTCAAACTGAAAACCAGATTGCCACTGCTGAAGTTCGAATTCCCTCCGCCTCCCAGTTGCCAGGAAAATGTGTTCGCCAGATTGGCAACGAACTGCCCACCGGTCGCAAATGCCCGACTCATTCCGAGATTGGTCGACTGGGTCAGGTCACGAGTCGCATCCAAACCGTCCCCACTGGCAAAGAACGACGTGTCGGTTCCGCCCAACCAGTTGACCATGAACTCAAACCGGTCCGAACTCAAACCCAACGCCTGAGTGTGGAGTGCTTCCACCTGCGACTGGTAGTCGCGGTTATGCAGCAGCGCAAGGTCAACCGTCAACTGACGGTCAACCAGAATTTCGTCATTCTCATTCTTTGGCAGATAACTCAACCACTGCTCGTCATCGACCTGAGCCAGTTCGCCTTTCTCGTCCCAGAATGTAATTTGTCGCCGCGAACTAAACGGCTTGCGCATGTAACGGCGCGCCGAATCATCATCCGGCGGAAGCGGCCCACAGTCCGGATCATTCATGTCCGACATTCGCGATCGTGGGTCCGGTTCAACGGTTCTTCTAGGAACTTTCCACAATGGATCCGACTGGCGACTCGCAAGCAGATTGTAGGCGTCGCGATCTGCCCACTGCCGGTACGTGTGCCGACGGCAACCACTGATGCAAATCAGCAGGATCATCAAAACCGCCGATGCGCACACTGCGGGCGCATGGGGCGTGAGTCGCCTTCGTTTTTGCGGGTCAAACATCGGCTTGCTGCGGAATTACGACTGAACAGTGCCAGCGGGCGCACACTCATTTCATCGACCCGTTTCAATGGTAAATATGAACGGTTCTATCGAATAAATCACGTTCCACAATTATCCGGCCCGCAAAGTTTGCCCAGCTTGCGGTTTTCAGCCCGGATTATTCACGAGGCGTGGGCGTGGCTTTTCGCTCAGTCAATGGACACCGTATCCGTCCGAAAAAAGTCCTGTTTTGGAACTCATCAGCGAGGTGAACCGAATTTCCTGCCGCGATCCAGTTTTCGGGTACGCATAGCGAGATTTAACCGCAATCAACGCCCGTCGTCGTGAATAATTCCGGTTCAGGAGCGCACGAAAAAAGCTGCCTCCATTGGCACAGAGGCAGCTCAAGTCCAAATCCGGTTCGACTCAATATCGCGAACCAGAAATTTTTACTTCAAGGCTATCGGCAACATCCACCACAACTCGATCGGCGACCAAAGCTCCTAGAACGGAATTGAGGCTGGCGATAGACGGGACGTGAAAAGACAGCACGTGATGGGCGGCAGCATGAAGACGGGGCCGAGCTGATAACCGGTGACGAGCTGATAACCGGGGCCGAGCTGATAACCGGTGACGAGTACACAGGCTGAGCACCACCGCAGCTTGAGCAACCCGACTGAATCGGAGCCGAAGAAACGATTGGTGAAGAATAAACTGGGCCTGAGTCAATTCGAGAACCTGAACCTACAGCAGGCGCAGACTGAATAGGCGATGAAAAAGATCGCGTAGCTGAACCCAACGCAGGTGCCGATTGAATCGGTGCTGATTGAATAGGAGCTGAGAAAGTGCGGGTCGCAGAGCCAACTGCACCGCGAGTGCCGCTTTGGGCAAACGCAGATGACGTACATACAAGAGCAGCGGCAACGACTAACAAGAGCTGGTATTTCATTGAAATTCCTGGCGAAGAGAAAATTCCCATTGTTCGTCAGAGATGGCCTTTGGGTAGGGTGCTGCGAGAAATTTTTGGCAGCAACCGTCCCGCCGGTGAGACGTTCAACCGAAGCCGCTCTCGGGATGTGAAAACCAACACATTTACGGCAGGCCGGATCGAGGCTTTGACAGTCCTATCTGAACAGGCAACCTCGCAAATCATGGGCTCAAACAGGAACCCAATCCCACGTTTCACCTATTTAAACACCGCAGAATTGGGGCGGTTTCAGTACCGTGGCCCATAACCCCGGATTATTCACGACGACGGGCGTTGATTCTACGGCTGGCCAATAAGAGCAAGGGAAAAGCAGAATTTCAACAAGAAATGTGAATCATCCGGTAGATGAAAACCACAGCGAGCGTCTCGGCCAGACAGCCCATTTCTGTCAAATTCAGGGCCTATTCTTTTGTAACAGCTAGCTGCAGGTGATGCCCGTCAGCGGCAAGGCGCTATCTTGCCACCGCCATTTCCGGTTGACCCTGCTGGCTCGACTGCCAACGACTTTGCAGCACTGTCGGTACTAACGAAGAGCCAAAGAAATTGTGGATTCAAATTTGTCCGCAAACAGCCCCAAGACCGAATCAGGATCATCGATGTTAAATTGATCCAGAATGGGTGCAACATGCTGCCCGTCGATGGTCAGCAGTGGTGAGTTGTCATCAGTAAGTCCACGTCGGACTTCAACCGATTCGCCCAAACCAATTAGCGTCCATTGACCGCCACCTTCACCGACGATATCCAGACCAATCGAAACCGGAGCCAAATTGCTGACGCTTAACCGCGCGACGATCGATTCAGCCAGTGCCGCGATTTCATCCAAATGATCTTCGAACCAGTACTTTACGTCCGGAACGCCTGGCCGCTGCTTACCCCAGCGATTTTGCTGCCCGAATTCAATAAACCGATGAATCATCGCTTCATCGACTTCCGGACAGGGAAGGTGCCCTGCCCACTGCTCGATATTGGTGCGATCAAATTGGGGGTCGCTGGTGTGGTAGGACTCGTAAACGCGTGTGTTGTCGAATATCGCTCTGGTGAAGTCAGAGGATTCGTCGTGGGTGGCGTCGGGGCCCGCAAAGATGACCCCAGCCGAGTTAAAGTACCGGCAGCAACTCTCGATCACCTGCTTGGCCGTCGAACAGGTTTTCGGTGTCAGGTGAAAAGTCAAACCCCGGGCGGCGGGCGTTTGGATGACATGCGTGATGGCCGCCGAAACCCAGTCAACGGGAACAAGGTTCCTTGGCTCGTCGCCGTTCATCGGCAAACGAATCGGCGTCTGATACACACCGGCGTCATTGGTCTGCTGTAGCGGGACCAACATCGCGATCAAGCGCAAGTATGTGAACAGTCCGTGATAGGTCGAAGTGTATCCGGTGTTTGAGTCGCCAATGATGACTGCCGGACGATAAACCGTCACGCTCTCAAAGCCTTCCGAACTGCGGACCAACTTTTCTGCTTGGAACTTGCTGCGTTCGTAGTCGTTGCGATGCTCTTGTTGACGATCCAGTTCGTTTTCCAAAACGGCGTCTTCGGTCTGGCCGCAGACGTACGCGGTAGAGACATAGTGCAGATGCGAGATCTGGGCCTCTTTGGCAAACTCCAGCACACCAAAAGTCCCGCCAAGGTTCGTGCGAAAGGGCTCGTCGCTTTTAGAGCAAGCCTGAAACCGCAAGACCGCAGCATTGTGCAAAATGGTATCGCAGTTCTCGCGAACCCAAGCAGTATCTTGGTCGCACAAGCCAAGCCCCGGTTCGCTCAGTTCGCCACCAAGCACCGCCGGACGGGGCAGGGCACGGCCAAGTTCGGCCTCCCATTGCTGCATGATGGATTCGATACGCTCCCGCGCCGAGAGCTTTCCCGATGGTCGCGCGATGACCGCGACCCGATGACCGGCCAGCAGAAGATCACGAAGAAGGTATCGCCCCAGCAATCCGGTCGCGCCCGTCAAAAGCACGTACGAACACGATGAATGGGGCCTTGAATGAGGCGAATGAATGGACGTCACGATGTTTACCTGGAAGTGTACGGAAACCCGTTAATTGTTTCCGCGTTCATTAAGGTCTATTATGTTTAGCCGTCGGGTCCAGATCAACTTTTCTTCGAATGAAGACTGGTTCTTTATTCACCGTCGGTTCTGATCGATTTGGCTTCACCCGAGGGTAGGTTCTGTGTTCCCACTGAAAGGCAGATTCAATGCCGTGTTTGTCACATCATCGCCACGGCGGGCCAACCACGTTCTCTTTGTAGCGATTTTTACGGCAATAGCATGCTGTCATTTTTGGCATGCGGCGGCCCAAAACGCTCCCGAATCCCTCGAAATCGGTGAGGGAATCGAAACCTGCGGTCTATCCGGAGCCGAAATTGACGCCGGATGGATCGCTCTTGTGGACGGAAAAACCACATTTGGATGGCGTTCCCAATCGGACGCCAACTGGGCAATTGACCAAGGAATTCTTTCGGTGTCCACAGGCACAAGCGGGCTCTTACGGACGACATCCCAGTTTGACGATTTTGAGCTTTGCCTGGATTTCAAAATCGGGCCAGATTCCAATAGCGGTGTCTTTGTCAGGACCAGCCCCAACCCAAACGATCCCGCCAAAGACTGCTTTGAGATCAATTTGGCCGCTCCGCATGTCAGCCCCTTTTCCACCGGCGCCCTGGTTGCCCGTCAAAAGGCAGCCGACATCTCAAAGGGCGACGCCTCTTGGTACGACGCATGGCATGCCTGTCGCATTGTCGCCCTTGGCCCCAGCATCAAGGTCTGGATCGACGACCAGCAAACGATGGACTATTCCGATCCGCTCGGTGACCGCTGTCTTGGAAAAGGATTCATTGGACTGCAGAAAAATGAGGGTCCGGTTGCCTTTCGTCGGCTCAAGCTTCGTCCATTGGGTATGCCAGCGATCTTCAACGGAACCGATCTGACCGGTTGGAGCACCGACCAGAAACTCGAAAGCAAGTTCAAGGTCACTCCAACGGGCGAGCTTCAGATCCTTTCGGGTCGCGGGCAAATCGAAACCCAATCGCGATTCGGCAATTTTATCTTTTCCATGCAATGTCGCACCAACGCAGATCAGCTCAATTCGGGTGTCTTCTTCCGCTGCATTCCCGGCGAGATCATGAATGGCTACGAAAGCCAAATTCAAAACGGCTTCCAAGACGACGATCGCACCCAACCGGCCGACCAGGGCACCGGAGCCATCTTTCGCCGCACTGTTGCCCGACGCGTTAACGCGAACGATCAAGCCTGGTTTGCCAAAACGATCATCGCCGATGGAGCCCATGTTGCCGTTTGGGTCAACGGCTTGCAGGTGACCGACTGGTCCGACCAACGCAAGAAAGACAAAAACCCGCGGCGAGGTCAGCGGCTCGAAGCCGGTTCAATCATTTTCCAGGGTCACGACCCGACAACCGATGTGCTGTTTCGCAATATCCAGGCACGCGAAATCCACGCGAGACGATAGCACGCCGCAACGTTCGAAAACATCAAACCAAAAACAAATCCTCCAGACTCTCTCTAACCGCCGCCGCAACTCACCAAGTGGCCTAACAGCCTGCGGCTCACATTACGCATTGCCAATTCTGCGAAACCAGCCACATCAAAATATCCATCCGCTCGCAAACTTGGCGTAGCCTGACAATTCAACTAAGTTGGAGCCGACGACTTCATCCATGGAAAACAAAATGCCGTTTCGAGCTTCTCTTGCTGCCCTGGCCGCCCTCTGGTTCGCGTCGATCGCAATCGCAGAACAACCGAATGTCGAAATCGAACAGGGACAGAAAATTGCCCTGGTTGGCAATTGCCTTGCCGAGCGAATGAATCTGTACGGTCACTTTGAAACCCATTTGCAGCTCAGGTTCGCCGAACAAAAACCCGTCTTCCGCAACTTCGGCTGGCCAGCCGACGCAGTAGACTCGCAAGCAAGGCCCGGAAACTACACAAAGATCGACGATCCGTTTTTGGTCCACTCGCCCGATCTGTTGATCTGCTTTTTCGGTTTCAACGAATCGTTCGCCGGCAGCGATGAAGATCAATCTCGCGAGTTTTACCAAAACTACCAAACGTACCTTGCCCAAACGACAAAAAAGCTAACCGATGCCAACGGCAGTGAACCACGTTTTGTCCTCGTGTCGCCGATTGCATTCGAAGCCGGCACCGGCCCATTCGTTCCCAACAGCAGCGAAACGAACGATCGCCTAGCGACGTATTCAAAATTGATCCGCGAGTTGGCCACCGAACAAGGGCTGCCGTTCGTGGACCTGTTCACCCCAACGCTCGAACTGTTCAACCAACAACCCGGACAGCAGTACACCATCAATGGCTGCCACTTGAATGAATTGGGTGACAAGGCGGTTGCTCAAATCATGGACCGCTCACTTTTTGGAGACCCGCAATCACCGGACGCTGCTGTTTTCGAGCGCGTCCGCAAGATCGTCAACGACAAGTCCTGGCTACACCAGCAGGACTACCGGATGCTTAACGGCTGGTACGTCTACGGCGGCCGAAGAACATGGGACACAGAAACTTTCCCGGGCGAGTTTCGCAAAATCCGCTCGATGGTCCATGTTCGCGACCAGTTCATCAATGACCTTGCATCCGGCAAAGATGTTCCTGCCCAGCCCGACGATTCAAAAACCGGAGAAGTCTTCATTCCCGAAACGATGTTCGGATCGCGCGACGATGACTTCCGCAAAGACCGCGAACCCAAGACGCTTCAATACCCGACGCCGGAACAGTCGATCGAACAAATGACAGTCCCGGACGGCTTTGAAGTCCAACTTTTCGCTTCGGAACGCGAGTTTCCCGAACTGGCCAACCCAACCCAGATTGCTTTTGACAACAAAGGCCGCCTGTGGGTCAGTTGCATGATCAACTATCCCCAGTGGCTTCCCAATTCCAGTCGCCCCAGCGATCGCCTGCTGATCCTCGAAGACACCGACGGCGACGGCATGGCCGACAAGTGCACGAACTTTTACGACAAACTGATCTGCCCAACGGGTTTCGAATTTCACAAGGACGGTGTTCTGGTTGTCGACGAACCGCGAATTCTTTTCCTTCGCGACACCGATGGTGACGATCGGGCCGACGAAGTCACTCAGGTTGTCGACGGGATCGGCACCAGCGACACGCATCACGCGATGGGTGCTTGGGAGTGGTCGCCCGGTGGAAAACTTCACATGCTCGAAGGTATCGCGATGACGACCTCCATCGAAACACCATGGGGACCGGTCCGCAAAACCGGTGCATCGGGATGTTACACGTGGGGCGTGGAATCGATGAAGTTCAACTACTTCAAAGTTCCCGGAACATACAATCCGTGGTGCCTGGTCTTCAACAAGGACGGCTACGGTGTGATCGGTGACGGAACCAATTCGAATCAGTTCTGGACCAGCCCACTTTCGGGCGGTCAGCCGAAAACGCGATCAGGCATGGATCCGATTTTCGACAACCAGGGCATGCGCCCATCCTGCGGCAATGAGTTTCTCGAAACGAGGCAGTTCCCGGCTTCCTATCACAATCAGCTGGTCTACTCCTGCGTGATCAACATGCACGGATTTCCCTCGTTCGAAATCGAAGACAGCAACAAAGACGTCACTGGAATGACCGGAAACCGCGTTGATGACCTGCTGGCATCAACCGACAACTTCTTCCGGCCGGTGGACCCCAAAATTGGTCCCGATGGAGCCCTCTGGTTCGGCGACTGGTGCAACGCCTTGATTGGCCACATGCAATATTCCCAACGTGACCCCAATCGCGACCACGAGCACGGCCGAATTTACCGACTGGTCCACAAACAAACACCGCTACTCGAACCAGCGACGCAGCACGGCAAGCCCATCAACGAACTGCTTGAGCAGCTTGTCGCATTTGAACCTCGCACACGTTACCGAGCCAGGCGGGAGCTTGTCGCGCGCGACAGAGCCAGCGTCCTTGCTGCGGTAAAGCAGTGGACCGACAACAGCGACAGCCCCGAAGCCTGGGTAGAAGGCCTCTGGATTCAGGAGTCCCTTCATGCGGTCGACGTTTCGCTTGTCGACAGAATCATGAACAAAGGCGACTTCAAACAGCGGTCCGCTGCGATGCACTCCCTTGGTAACGAACTGGAGTACCTTTCCAACACCCAACCGTTGCTCGAAAAAGGAATCGCGGACCAAAACGGTCGCGTTCGCCTGGAAACCATCCGGGCACTGAGCCTTGCTCCCACCGTTGAGAACGCGCGAATCGCGATGAATGCGAAATCCCAAAAGACCGACAAGTGGATCGACTACACGCTCGAACACGCCGTGCGGTCTTTCGAACCGGCCATGAAATCGGACGCCGGCAAAACCATGGTTGCGTCCCTCCCAGTAGACACCCGCGACTACCTAGAAGAATTCCTGCTGTCCCAGGGGCCCGGAGCCCAGGTTTACAAACCGATGAAAGTCCTCGCCAACGTGGACGCCAAACAGGCCGACCTTGACCAGGCGTTGATGGAAGTCGTCGCGGCCCGCAAAGGCAATCGCATCAACGGAAAAGCCGTCTACCAGCGCGTTTGCGCCAATTGCCATCGACACGGCAAAGAAGGAATCAAGTTCGGCCCGGAGCTTACCGGACTGGGCGATCGAATGAGCAAAGAGCACATTATCCGTTCGATCCTCTGGCCCAACGAAGAAATTTCCAAAGGCTACGAGACCATTATGGTGATCGATTCCGATGGCGTCCCGACAAGCGGCTTCATCCTCGAAGAAACCGATCAAAAAGTTGTCCTTGGCATTAAAGATGGCAAGAAAAAAGAGATCCTCAAGGACGACATCGAAGAACGCGCTGACAAAAAGGCCAGCAGCATGCCCGAAGGGCTCACCGAAACCATTTCGCCTGGCGAGTTCCTTGACCTGCTCGCGTTTCTGATGGACGACTGGGTCGCAACCAACCCGAACCTGGACTATCAACTGCAAAGCTACAACGGGCAGGGTGAAGTCTCCCGTCAGACGCACATCCGCATTCCTGCCAACTGGCCGCCGCAGTTCAACGTCGAAGCCGAACACCTGCTCAGCCACGAAGGCGTCCGCCGCTCAACGTTTGCCTTTCACTCGCCCAACAACGAAGACACCCCCTCGCCCGAAGTCCTCATTCGCTTCAACGACCCGACGATTGTTCGGACTGTCAAAGTCGTCAACCGTAACGACGCGGCCCAGCATCACCGCGCCCAGGGGCTAACGTTCTCCGTCAGCCAGGACGGGAAACAGTGGAAAGAAATCTGGACCGCCCGCAACGCCTACCCCAACTGGGAGTTCGGCACCAACTACGCACAGCCCATCAAATACGCGAAATTTGGGCTTAAAGGAAAAGGAATCCTGCACTTGCACAAGGCATTCTTCTACGGCGAAGTGAAGAAAGAAGCATCGAAGTAGAGCCGGTCGGTTTGACGCCGACCCGATGGACGGCAGTTTGTTTAGACGTGTGGCAGTTGAGAATTTCCGATCGGGGGTAGGGAAGTCTGGTTGAGCCAGACTCCCCTCCCTCCGAACCGGGCAAGCGGTTTTCCCGCACACGGCTCTCCAGTCAGTAGTTGACGGATTGAGCGAAACGAAAGTGGGCCTGTCGCAGACTATGCAAACCCGCCTTCGCAAAGAAGTCGCCGAAAATACTGAAACCATGGTCACCCAGTAGTCACCCAAACCGCACGTGTAAGTTTCGGCTTGATCCAAGCGATCGCTTTGCCAGGTCTGCGCAGACTCGCTACCTTCAACAAGAAGAACCTCTTTTGCGTCGGACGTTATAAAAAAGTTAAAATCTTTTTGCATGTCGCGCACGAGGTTGTTATCTTCAGCGAGCCACTGCTCGGGGCATCACCAACTCCGGCAGCCCACCAATTTGCCAAAAGGAAAGGGCAGAACATTGAAGAAATCACTGTTTACCTGGGACAACGTTCTTACGTCATTAGGATATCGAGTTAACTGGAGCCAAGTTTGGGCAAACGTTGCAAGGAAGTCCCGAACCAGAAAGCGGGAGCAACAGTCCGGGTTGCAATTTGCGAGCCTCGAACACCGCAAACTGCTCGCGGGTGTTGTCGCCGAATTTGATCATGTTCACGTCAATGTGATGGAGAACGAGACCTTTCAGGCGACAGTCGTTTTTGATGACCTCTCCGGCGATCAAGCCTACACTTTCGTGACCAACAGAGGCGATGGCTCATCGGCAACAACATCGTCCCCATCTCATTTCGAAAGTCAAACGGATGACGAAGTTGCCACAAGGCTCGAAGAAGAGTTCGTCTTTGCCTATGAATCAAGCGGAGAGTATCAAATTTCCGTTGATGCCGTCGCAGAAAACGGCGATGTCGTAGACACCCGAATTATTGATGTGATTGTTGAAGACTCTGTCGCAGAAATCGTTTCGCTGCTTGGTCTGGGGCATGACTTCGAGGGTGAAAGTTTTACGTTTTCCCGAGGTGAATTTGAACGAACAGAAGTCCTCGAAGGTCAACAAAACCCGTTTTCAATTACTTTTCTTGACGACGACACCACCGACAATTTTACTGCGACGCTCGAGCTTAATGACGGTTCCGCGCCCATTTCGCTGGTTCAGACAGATGTGGTTGACGGCGATTTGGGTCGCCAGGTTACATTCGAATCGCCCTCCGAAATTGCGTTTGCCGATGACGGGTTGTACGCTGCGGTTATCACGTTGGTTGATGATGAGGGGTCCGAGAATACGTATCGAATCGATGTCGAGGTCTCCGATGTCGCGCCGACCATCAACACGATTGTCAGTTCTTCTTCTGTCGGAGTTGGCGAGTCTTTTGCGATTCAGGCCACCGCGACGGATCCCGGGCAGGATCACGTCGGCCAGTGGCTAATTGACTGGGGAGACGGTTCGACGGAAATCCATACCGGCAGCCTTGCCACGGCACAGCACCAGTGGGCCTATTCAGGCTATTTCAACATTGGCATTCAGGCGATCAACGAAGACGTGACCACTGAAGCGACGATTGTCCAGGTTGCAGTCACCAACGCTTTTGGCGGTGTCGATACAGCGGCTTCGGCGGCATTGCAATTCACTGCGCCATCAAGCGTGTTGACGCAGACTTCTGCGCTTTGGCGTCAGGATCTGGGATCCGAACTGATCGCTCTTGATCCTGCTGAACTTGGATTTCGTGTTTTCATCAATGGGCAGTTGAGCACTGAAGCAGAAGTGGTCCGGGATGAGGCTTTTGAAGACAACCCACGGCATGTTCTCGTTTGGGCGACACCGGCCCAGCAGCAAGTGGTCGAGGTGGAAGTCGAGGCCTTTAACAGCGACAGCGGAATTGTTTACGCAGCGTCGCAAATTACGGTCGGGCTTGTATCCGATGTGGCTGAATTGTCATCGCAACTGGAGAGCTATGTCGCGAGGCTCAACGAAAGTGCAACCTCGATCAGCGAAGGTGCCTCTGGTGGCGGCGCTCCGTTTATTTTTGGTGCCGGTGGATCCGGGTTTCCATTTCTGGATCGGTCATCAGATGACGGTGGAAGTGATGACGGAAATAACTCGGGCGGCGACGGGTCGTCTGGCGGTGGTGGGTCGAGTTCCGGTGGAACCGACGAAGGAGTCATTGGCGGCGGATTTTCAGGTGGTTCGGGAGCTGGTTCGGATGCGAGCTCAAATCCCTACGCTGATTCGGGGTCTGTTAACGGCTCCTATACCGTAGATGCCGGATCCCTTGGCAATTCAGCCCCAGTGGCTGGCTCATCGACGCCGAATTTTTCCACGCCAACGGCCGCCACTGATGCCGGTACCGGAAACGCGATTCCGGACGTCGATACCAGTGCAGACTCTTTTTCAGGGCCTGATTCCAATCCATTTTCATCACAGGGCACGCCCGAATCTCCCAATCAGGAAGTTTCGGCACCGTTTGCGGATGCCTTTACTCCGACCAGCCCCACCTCTGCTGTGTCCCAGGCAAACAGCTATTCCGGTTCCGATGTTGAAAACAATCCGCTTGAAAATGGTGGGGCGGGAATAGGGAGCAACGGAGGAGATGACGGCTCAGTCACAGATGATGGAGGTGACTCTGGATCGGGCGCAGGGGGCGGTGGCGCATCTGGCGAGCAAGATTCGTCAGGCTTCTACATTCCCGGTGTCGAACTTCTTGTTGACAGTGTTGAACGATCTGCTCAAGGGGCACCTGTCGGTCGCTGGGACGCTTACCAGTCGGGTGACATCGAGACTGGAGATTTCTTTGCTGTCGACAGTCAGTCTCTTGGAGACAACCTCAACCTGCTGTTTGTTGAACGAACATCGATAGATCGCAGTGTTCAGAATGCTGTTTTTGCGGAAGTGACACAGCGCAGCCTGTTCTACAACAATTCCGCGTTTGACACCGTCAGTGATGAAAACGCGATTGCCTCCGATCGGATCGCACTGCTGGAAGGCCAACGGGCCAGCGCGAACAACTTCTCGTCCTACGACAAAGGCATCAACGGGTTGTTCGTCGAATTCTCAGCCGACGCAGGAAATGTGACTTCAGGCGATTTTGTGTTTCGCACCGGGAATTCGACCAATCCGGATGCCTGGGCGACGGTATCTCCCGATCAAGTCTCCATCGAAACCAATGAGTTCGGTGAAAAGCGAGCAAAAATCACGTTTGCAGACGGGCAAATCACAAACCAATGGCTGCAGGTCCGGGTGCTCGCAAACGCCAACACCAATCTTCAACAGGATGACATTTTCTACTTTGGAAGTTCAGTTGGTGATACGGCCGGTGTGACGACAAGCGTGCTGGTCGACCAAAACGATATTCGCGAAATTGAAGCCAACTTTACCGCATCTGGCGACGCTACATTTGCTGACCGGTCTGCCTCGACGGTCAACGACAAGTACGATATCAACAGGGACGGTGTTGTTGACGCGGCCGACCGCAGTATCGTGCAGGCGAACTTGAGCAACATTGCTGACGGGTTCGTTCCGATGCTGAACCTGATTCAGCAATCGAGTTCGCGGGGGACGTGGCACGGTTCGACTGGAGGGCAAAGGGAGACCTTCTCTGTCACGGTCACCTACGAGATTCTGTTCGGAACCAATGCTGAATTGGCACAGTTGGAATCAACCGGATCTTTCGCAGGTATTGAGCATCGTGTGCTTTCTTCTGCCAGTGCTGAGAACAGCATTTACATTCAGTCCAATGCTGTTTCCGGACTGACGACCATTGGCGGCAGCTATGCAGTAGGAACATCGACCGACTATGCGACGCACGGCACAGCGACTGCTGAAGATGCCGCAACTTATGAGGGAATCCGTGAAGGCGAAGGATATTTCAACAGAATTGGGCAGACGACAGGCATTGCCGGTTCAAGCATTGAGTCATTCAGACGTGACTCCGGTGGAAATGTCATTCAGCGAACGTTTGGTTCTTCTTCGACCAATCAGCAATCATATTCGCGAAGTGATGGCGGTTCATGGCAGCGGGACGACGGCGAGGATGACAATGAGCACAGTGATTGGACCAGTAGCTTTGAAAGCTCGTCCAGCGAGTCGCGGTCGTCGGCATGGAACGTGAGCATCGACCCGGCAACGGGTGAACAGGTGGTCGAGCATTCATGGATCAGGTTATCCAGTTACGAATTCGCCAGCAGCGAAGCAGCGGCGGAAGGGCTCGTCAATCCCATCTTCACAACCGGAGACACCGGCATTGGAGGTGATGATGGACAAGGAGGCGATGACGACGGCGATTCCGGCGATGGAGGTACAGATGATCAACCTCCAAACACGATGGAGACCACGGGCTCGTCCTCCAGTTCGGGCAGCGTCAGCTCTTCGTCGTCCGGTTCCGGGAGTGCCAACGTTTCGTTCCATTCACGTTTAACCCCATCGTCTTATGTATCAAACCTGGATTTTGACGGTCAGGATAATGGGAATGGGACCGCAGCCGAAAGCGGCAACGCCACGACAAATTACACAACAACGTCTGACTGGGATGACCAGACGCTGGTTGTCAATTCAACTGCGAATTCCGGAACCAGTGGCAACGGAAGCAGTGCCGGGGATCGTTCCTCGTCCGGTAGTCTTTCTGCATCGGGTGCCAGTTCCAGTGACTACACGACTTCTGGTGATGTGAACCAGAATTCCTCATTGGCCCAGCTTTCTGGTGATGGAACGGTCAACGTTAATTCATCCAGCACCGCCAATCTTTCTTTTGATGGCGGTAGTGTTGTTTCAACTGTCGGCTTCGGTGGTGATGCCAGCGGCGATTCCAAGCTTGATGGCCCCGCCGGTTCGCGTCGGCAGTTTCAGCTTGATGACGGAGCGGCGACAGGAAACAGAAAAGACAACGGAGGCCTGCAGTCCAGTTCGGATGGAAATTCGACGGTTTCCTCTTCTGTTGATGCGGACTATGAAAGAACATGGACTGATGATGATGGCAATTTGATTACCATCGAATACCGTAATGACGCGTCTTCCAACACGAGTATCGACGGAAAAGAAACCAGCAGCAGCAACGGCTCAGAAACGGCAACTGCAGGACTGTCAAACGCAGGCGGACAGCGGCACGAGGTTGAATCCGTGACGGTTGAAGCGGGTGGTTCCGCTTCATCGGCAATCCCACGAGCCAACAGCAAGGAGGTAGGAGAAGCCGCGGAGTATTCACGACTCAAGATTGTCTACGCTGATGGAAGAGTCTATGAATTGGAACGAACCGTAACCGACAATGGCAAATCTGATACAGGAGGGGGTGCTACCTCATCTGGAAGCGGTGCCACCGGTGGGAACCTTGAAAGTCAGTCAACAAGCAGTAACTCAGAAAGCGAATCTGGCACCCGGACAACTGGCGATGGAACGACGACAGTTAGTGAAATGGAAACACTAACCCACTCACGGGTTGTCGCTGGTGTTGCCGATATCGGCCTGGGGTTGGAAGCCGAATTCCTGAACACCGTTCCGCTTTTTGGTGCCTTGCCACCGGGAAACTACGCCAACAGTAAACTTGAGTACTCCAAGACGACCAATGAGACTTTCAGTTACGACTCAAACGGAAGTTTCAACGAAGACGGAAAATCTGAGATTCACTCAGGTGTTCGAACTGGCAGCGCGGCACCCGCAGGCCCTGCGACGGAGCAGCTTGCCAATGGTGACGCCTATGAAAGCCAGAGCAGTGAGGGCGAATTCAGATCGTTTCTGTCAGATATCGAACTCAACAGCAACTCTTCGTTTAATCTTGGCAGCGATACGCCCAATGCGACCACCACCTGGACGCGTAAAACGACCCTCGATGGTGGAGACGGTACGCAAATCCTGCTTGACAAGTATTCGGAATCGACCGAAAGCACAACATCCAACTTCAAATTTACTGACGAATCCAAGGTTGAATACTCAACCGGTTCCGATGGCTTGACGATTACTCAGGGTGGCTACACGGAAACGACTTACACCGTGGATGCCAAATCAACCAACCCCGAAGACATAATCAGCTCCAACTCGATCACCAGTTCGTACGGATCGGGGAGTTACAGTGAAAAGATTGCCGCCAACAACAACCAGGCGTCGTGGTACAATCGAACGACCGTCCGAACGGACTACAACGATGTGGGACTGACTTTTGCGTTTGACTCTGAATACGGAATTAGCATCACTCCGACGGGTTCTCAAACCGTGAAAACGAGCGAAACAGGCAATGAAATCCGGAAACGGCATATTGAGTACAACTTTGATTCGTCGTGGGATGTGCGGGATAGCAACGGGGTTGTCAGACAACGCAACATTCAGAGCGGTCAACGCAAGAACGAACTGGATCTCAAAAGTGATTGGAATCTGACGACAACGGTCACTGAAACTCCGGGGTCCGCTGGCGGAGAGGTGGAACTTGAGCAGGGTGGTCATCGTGCCAAGAAGGGTAAACTTCGCACCAGCGGCAATCACGATTTGCTGCGACTCCGATGGCACAGCAACGGTGACTATGAGCGTTCCCACAAATCCGGGAATTACACATCGGTTGCTTTGTTCAATCATCGTCTCGAACGCTCCGGCGGAGCCACGCGAACGTTCAGCGAAGGCAGCGATCCTGTCACCGAAAACGACACCCGCGGGGAACCGACGCTTACCGGATCCGGTGGTTCCATCGCCACCAGCACCCAGCGTGCTGACTGGCGGTTGGAGAAAACCAATGGTGACGTCCGTGAAGGTTCGTCTTTGCGTAGGGTTTCCCAGAGTGAACGATTCGAAATTGGAAAGGGCGCTTGGGGAGAGCGTGATATATTCGGTTCTGGGGAGAACTCTGAATCTTCGTATTCTTTTGAAGACCACCCTGACGCAAAGACGTTTCTGGATCAGTACGGCACCATTGGGTATCAGGTGTTTACGATCGATCTTCCAGTGGACGCGCTCGAGAGGCACCGCGCCGGTTTTGCTCAAGGCGATTTGTTGGATAAATCTGCGAGCTTTTCGGCAGGTCTCGGCGATGGGTTGTCATTTGGCTTGTCCTATCTCGGGCGACTGGGAGTTGGCTACCTGGCTGGTACGGGTGATTTGACAGACTACAAGAGTGGCGCGTATTCGGCCGGCGGTTGGGCAGCAGCTGGTGTCGATTTCGTCAGCGGTGGCGGTATCGCCGCAGTGAAGGGGGTCGTCAAAGGTGCTGGCAAACGTGTGAGTGCCTTGGGAGCCAGATACATCGCGACGAATTTTGGTGATGATGCCGCTGCTGGGACCGCAAGAGCTGCGTCGGGAATTGCATCAAAGATAACACGCGACCTACGGCTTCCAAAAACCCATCCAGACTTGGCTGGCACAACTACGCTTGGCATCACAACTCCCAATGGATCAGTTTTCTTGCAACCTGGCTTGTCGCGAGCGACTCAGGCACACGTTTTGCGTCATGAAGGTGTGCATGCATTTCTCTCAGTAGCCGATGACGCTCCTCTTGCGGGGCTTCGGCAGTCAGCGGGGATTGGAGCCTACAAAAACAGTGCATTTTTCACCGCCGCGGAAGAGATTCTTGCAGAGGGAATCGCTTCCGGTAGCTTGCGACAAGGTTGGCGGCATGCGTTCAATGGCGCTTACAGAGTTCGCAAAGGCACTCGCTTTGAGACAGTAGTAAACCGACAAGCTTTCTTCACTGAGCTCGGTGTTGGCGCAACTGGCCTCGGAATTCTCGGTTACGGTGCCTACCAGCTTGGAGACTACGTGTTTGGAGGCGAAGAGTAGATGTCTATCCTCGCAAAAATTATCCAAGCTTTTTTGGGAACGCCACCCAAATCATTGTTGAAAGAGTTGTTTCAGAATAAATCGCAAGCAACGATTGGGATTGTGCTTGAAGAAACAGGATTTCCGTATGGAGGGGTGACTATCTACACTTGGTGGAATACTGGTTGTTCAGGTTACTTCACAAAAACACATCAAGATTTCAACTCTTCGATTAGCGAAGCCAGCGAGGCAGAAGCTGTTCGACGAGAGACCAGCCATGTCGATCGCTTGGTGGGTGCAATTGAGAATTCAGGGTGTTTAGAGAATTACTTGAACAAAATGCGAGACGGTGTCGTGTATCGCCTTTTTTGGGGAACCGCGGAGAATCAGCACGAGTTGACTATCGACAACCCAGTTGCTGGGAGTGACCATTATCAACTAATTGCTCAACTTAAGGAGAATGCTCAGGAATAGCCAAACAGCCAAAATTTAGTCGCCCCAAACAGTGCCATCCGAATGGATGGGGACATCCATACGATGAAGAATAAGGTGTCAAGTACGAATGGCACTTGACTTGAAGTGGACCCCGTTTTTTGGACCACCGGCGGCTCGATTTTAGATAGGAGAAGAATAAGGTGTCAAGTACCGTTTATTGATTCAAAGAAGCCTTCGATGTCGGCGTCCAGTATCCAGTTCACCTTCTTACTGGTGATCGCAACACTCAACGCGTCAAGCGCGTCATGCGGTCGACGACCAGGCCGGAAGCCATAGCTGAAGCCCACGAAATCCTGCTCGTAC
>CALFWR010000106.1 GCA_937928555.1 uncultured Pirellulaceae bacterium | reverse complement strand
ATCCGCGTCTCTGATGCGATGAAACGATCGCTGTCGTTTTCATCTATCGGATGATTCGCGATTCTTGTTGAAATTCAGCTTTTCCCCTTGCTCCCGTTGGCCAGACGTAGAATCAACGCCCGTCGTCGTGAATAATCCGGGATCAAGTCCAAAACAGGCTTTGCCTTTCAGCTAATACTGGAATCATTGGGTTAACTGAAAGTCACGCCCACGCCTCGTGAATAATCCGGGTTGAAGATTCAGCCCAACGGTTAGGCGACTGATTTCGACCGAAAATCGTCAACTCGATTTACAGCTCAGCGGTCGCGAAGTAACCTTGTTAACACTGGTGCTGATGATCGCCCACGTTGAAATCGGTGTGGTCGCTCAAAAGCCAAAAAGGGTTTGCAGGATTCTTTCTCAGAAAGTATCGTCCTTCTATGCGGCGGGAACAGAAGGATCTTGCAAGACCAATGAGTTCGATGGCTTGGTGCGTTGAACTCGGCCGAATCCGAATTGCAAGACCTTCACCGATGGGATTTCACATGCGTAAACTGATGTTTTTCTTTTTGGGCCTGTCAGCCCTTTGTGCGCCCGAAATTACGAGTGCGCAAAACACTGGAGAGTTTGCCCGTACAACGATCGATCTTCCAGCCGATCGCGAGGCTGATGCGATTGCGTATGGCCCGGACGGTCGATTGTTTGTGCTGACCCAAGCCCAGAACAGTATTCTCGCAATTGGACCGCAAGGGCTCGACGGTTCGGAAACGGTTATCAATCTGGCTGGCTCACTTGGGGTGGATCAGGTGGCTGCCGCGACTTTCGATCAAACCAGAGGGCGATTGTTGGTTGCCGGTTCGCGGTTCGGCGGATCGCCGAGCGGGAGTATTTTTTCGATCGATACGTCAACTGGAGCGTTCGCCGAATTGTTTTCCGGGTCGGAGCTTGGAGGCGTGTCCGAGGTCGCGGTTCGTTCGACGGGGGAGATTTTCGCAAGTAACTTCGGCTTCAGTGGCACTGGCGGTATCTTTTTGATCGATGACACGACAGGCACTGGTACGCTCTCGGCTACCGAAGTGGTTGGAAATTTGGACGGCGCTGCCGGTCTGGTTTTCGATGCGAATAACAACTTGATCTTTCAGAATGGCAACGATGGCACTTCGGATGGTTCAGGTGATTTCACTGCGGAAATTTCGCTGCTGGGGATTACCGATACAGCCGCCGGACTACAATTCGATTCCGCGCCGACGTTGTTGGCGCAAAATTCCACCGGCGAGATTGACTTGATCATCGACGGAGAAGGTGACTTCTTCACTACCGGTACTCTGGGCTTGTACCAACTCGACAGAGACGCCAGTGGAAATCTGACAGGTACAGAGACGCGTTTGCTTTCAGATCTAGACCTGGATTTTTCTTCAGGACTGGCTTTCTTGCCGGGTTCGGTCGCTTTTGATTCGAACCTGACGATTGCCCCGGGAGACACTTCGCCGGTGCTTTCGTTCGTTTCTGATTCTACGAGTCGGCAGATTATTTCGCTGTCCTTGAACGTCGCGGCAGTTCCAGAGCCAACCGCGATTCCGTTGGGGATGTTGCTTGTGTTGCAACTGATGCGTCGCCGAAACCGGACCCAGTAGTCGTTATAAACCGGGATAAATAGGCGGGCAAAATCAAACCGATGCAGATGCCTGTGTTCGCTTGCGGGTGGTTACAGCCATCTGCGTGTTGATTTCTTGAGGCTCAGATACTCGTCGCCAAAGTACTTTTCCAAGTAAGATTCTTCATGTTTGATGACCCACTGGGTGAGCCAGAGGATGAAGGCCGGTGTCAGAGCCAGCATTACGAAAGAATTTGCAAGTAGCGAAACGCCCGCGTACGCAACAACATAGCTCAGATACATCGGGTTGCGGCTGAGTTTGTAGGGTCCGCTATTGACGATGGCCAATGCCGGTTTGGTCGTGTTTGTGTTCGTTTTCGCTGCTGAGAAGATCCGAAAACACCATTTAATGTTCAGGTACGCGCAGACGATCAGCACAATTCCAGCAAACCCCCAGGCCCTTCCCAGCTCGACAGAGACGAACCAGGACGCGAGCCAACTGGAAAAAATCCCACCCATCAACATGTACAGACACATCGTCAGCGGCAAAACTTTAAGGTCCAAACGTCCATCTATTTCCGAGTGCGATTGCTGGTTTTCCATCGTTGCCCCAGGTTTAGGTTGGTCATTGCTGAAAATGATAAACTAATTATTTGTTTTGGCTGAACCCGGATTATTCACGAGGCGTGGGCGTCGGAATCAGTTCCGACAGTGATCCGCGACTCTGAAGCGATGAAACGATCGCTGTGGTTTGCATCTACCAGAAGATTCACATTCTTGTTGAGATTCAGCTTTTCCTTTGCCTCTGTTGGCCAGACGTAGAACCAACACCCGTCGTCGTGAGTAATCCGGGTTGATTGGCGGCGAAGATCTGAGGATTTGATTTGCCGATCCGGTTTCTGCGGGTCGCGCTCGTTGCCGGAGCGGCGGACGGGTGAAGAAGTTTGACAGTCTAAAGCAGCGGCTGACGATGGATTTCGTTTCACGTTTAGGTCATTCACGTCCTTGATCCGGCCTACTCAGCGCCGCCATTCTGGCGAGCCGTTGGCCGTGAGGCCTCGGGTCAGATGTTGAATCAAGCAACGCATTTCAAAAAGGCCCAGTTTGCCGATCCGGTTTTTGCGGAGCAACTTTGGCCAGTTGCAGAATACTGAGGCGACTCAAGGCCCTGCTGTCGACGCGGCCTACGTTTTTGCTTTCACGAAATAGCGGCCGGTGGAAGCCACCGCCGCGACTGACCTTCTACCTTCTACCTTCTACCTTCTAACTTCTACCTTCTGTTAGCCAACCGCCTTGGCGATTTTGTCGGCGGTGATGCCGAATTTTTCGTAGAGCTCTTCGAAAGGGCCCGATGCGCCGAAGCTGTCCATGCCGATGAACTTGCCATCGGCGCCGATGTACTTGTCCCAGCCCATGCGAATTCCGGCTTCCACCGCCACGCGGTTGGTGACCGCGGCTGGCAAAACGGACTCGCGATAATCGGCACTTTGTTGATCAAACAGCTTCCAGCATGGCATGCTCACAACCCGGACTTTCTTGCCCGCCGCAGTAAGCTTCTCTGCCGCCTGCATGCAAATTTGGACTTCGCTGCCAGTCGATATCAGGATCGCATCCGGCGTTTGGTCGCAATCCTGCAGCACATAGCCGCCTTTTTCCGCCCCCGAAACGTCGCCAAAAGTACTTCGATCTACCGTAGGCAGGTTTTGACGCGAGAGAACCATGACGGTCGGATGCTGTTTGTCGTTCATCGCCGCTTTGTAGCAAGCCGCGACTTCGTTTGCGTCTCCAGGCCGCATCACCAACACCCCTGGGATCGCTCGGCAAGCAGCGAGATGTTCGACCGGTTGGTGCGTGGGGCCGTCTTCGCCAAGCCCGATCGAATCATGCGTCATGATGTAAAACACCGGCTGGTGCATGATGCTGCTGAGCCGCAGACTGGGCCGCAAGTAATCAGTAAACACGAAAAACGTGGCGACGTATGGACGAAGCCCACACAGCGACATGCCGTTGGCGGCAGCGGCCATGACGTGTTCGCGGATGCCAAAGTGAAAGTTCTTTCCGGCAAAGTCATTCGCACTGAAGTGACCGGCATCGGGATCGTCGTTGTTGGATTTGTTGGAACCGGCAAGGTCAGCGCTGCCACCGATTAACCACGGAATGCCCTTGCAAACCGCGTTGAGGACTTTGCCGCTGGACGCTCGCGAGGCCAGCCCTTTGGCGTCGGCATCGAAAGACGGAATGTTCTGCTCCCATCCGGCAGGAAGTTCGCCGGCCTGCATCTGCTCAAGCTGCCCAGCCAACTCGGGATGAGCCTGTTTGTAGGCAGAGAATTTTTCGGACCATGCTGCAAACGATTCGCCGCCACGCTTTCCAACGGTGCTGCGGAAATGCTCGTACACGCTGCCGGGCACAGCGAATTTTTCTTCCGACCAACCGTAGTGTTCTTTGGCCAGTTTGATTTCGTCATCACCAAGCGGTGAACCGTGGGCACTGGACGTGTCCTGTTTGTTGGGAGCACCGTAACCGATGATGCTTTTGACGATGATCAGCGTGGGCTTGTCGGCGGCTTTGAAGTTCTCGTAAGCCGAATTCATCGCGCCAACATCGTTGGCGTCTTCGACCGTGACAACGTTCCAACCAAGACTGACGAATCGCGCCCCGACGTCTTCGCTGAACGCCAGTTCGGTGCGGCCTTCGATCGTGATCTCGTTGTCGTCGTAAATCCAGCACAGGTTTGACAGATTCAGATGACCGGCCAAAGAAGCCGCTTCGCAGCCGATGCCTTCCATGATGTCGCCGTCGCTACAGACAACGTAGGTGTCGAACCCAAACAGTTCGTAGCCCGGTTTGTCGTAAGTCGCCGCCAGCCACTTGCCGGCGATCGCCATCCCGACGCTGTTACCCAGGCCTTGGCCAAGCGGTCCGGTTGTCGTCTCGATTCCTGCCGCGTAACCGAATTCGGGGTGACCGGCACAGGGGCTGACCAGTTGGCGAAAGTTCCGAATGTCGTCGATCGAAATCGCGGGACCATCGACGGGGTTGCCGGCGTCGTCAACTTTGGAGACTTCTGCGAGATGCAACACCGAATACAGCAGCATCGAAGCGTGGCCACAGGAAAGCACAAATCGGTCTCGAGCCATCCAGTTGGGGTTGGCTGGGTCGTAATTCATGTGACCGGCCCACAGCGAATACGTCAGGGGCGCAAGGGCCATTGGCGTGCCCGGGTGGCCGCTGTTGGCTTGCTGGACCGCATCCATGGAGAGGGTACGAATGGTGTTGATTGCCAAATCTTCGATTTCGACTGTGGGTGTGCTCATCTTTGCCGTGCGGGTTTTCTATTTTTTTTTCACGATGACCGAATTTTGAGGTCGATTATGGGGTTTAATCACTCACGGTCAATTCGGTAAGGCAAAATGAGGTATCGTCAGATTGGCAAAGCCCTCACAATGCCGATGTGATCTGCCGCAATAGTGCTGAAAGTAGTTCGTTCGCCGCATCATTCGGAATCCATTTGATGAAACATCGACGTGAATTTAACAAGTCATTGATTGCCGCTATGGGGCTCGCCACCGGTGCGATTTCTGTCCCTGCAAAAGCTGCAATGCCAGATCGCAAATTCTCACCAGACGAAAAGCCACCGTCGGAGTTGATGACCGATGGGACGCGGGCGTCGATCGAAAGCGGATTAAATTATTTGCTTCGTGAACAGATCACCACAGGGCGTAACCGGGGTGCGTTTGCTCCTTCGGGGCTTCCTTCGGGAGTTGCCACCGCAGCGATGGCAGGACTGGCCATGATGTGCGGCGGGCACGCACCGGGTTTCGGCAAATTCGGAAAAGCCATCGACTACGCTGCCCAATTCGTGATGGATCAGGTTCAGGATACGGGCTACATCAAACGTCGGGACTTGCACAACGAACGCATGTACGGACACGGATTTGCGATGCTGTTTCTTTCGCAAGTCTACGGCATGACGAAAAAGGTCGAGATCGGCGACAAGCTTCGTTTGGCGGTCGAGCTTACCTGCAAGACACAGAACAATGATGGCGGTTGGCGATACGAACCGGTCAAAAGCGATGCGGACCTTTCGATAACGGTTTGTCAGATCATGGGCCTGCGTGGGGCTCGCGATGCGGGAATCGATGTTCCGGACACGGTTCGCAAAAAGTGCATCGAGTACGTCAAGAAAAGCCAAAACACCAATGGAAGTTTCCGCTACACCCTGCGGGGCGGTCATTCCACGATGGCGATGACTGCGGCGGGAGTCACGTCGTTGTACAGCGCCGGCATCTACGATGGCGATCAGGTCGAAAAGGCACTCAAGCGACTATTGGCAGCAAAGCCCCGAAGCGCCCGGGGTGGTCACTTTTTCTACACGCATTACTACGCTGTTCAGGCGATGTGGCACGCCGGTGGAGCGTACTGGAACGAATGGTATCCCGCGATTCGCGACGTGCTGGTCAAGGAGCAATCGGACGATGGCTCATGGCGATCGAGTGAAGCCGGGCCTCCGTTCGGGGCTGCGATGGCCTGCATCATTTTGCAAATGCCATTGAATTACCTGCCAGTGTTTTCGCCGTAACATTGTTGAAGCGATTCTTTTCCTCGCAACGTCAGAATTGCCGGTGTCTCGCAAGCCTTCCAAAGATCCAGACGTCTTCAACGAGCCTCATCTGAGAGCCCGGTTGGCGAAATCGGAATCCTTTACCCCGGGCAGCGACGGCGTTGACGACGAACCGGCACTTGCCGGCCAAGTTCAACCTCCGGCCGAAATCGAACATAGCGTTTGGGATGAGCGCGGACTGACGGCGACTGCTTCCGCCGATGCGATGACGTGGCGGAATCATCTGGCCGCGCGAAATCAGTCGACTTCCGCTGTCGAATCGTGGATTGTGACCCTCGGCACGATGTTGCTGACGGGGCCTGTGGCGGCGCTCGCGTCGCTGTTGTTCTTTATCAGTAGCGGCCAACGTGGTTTGACCAGCGTGACGCTGATGTGCATCGTCAGCCCGCTGATTCAGGAGATGTTCAAGATCATGATCCCGCTGTGGATCGCAGAAAAACGTCCTTGGCTATTCAAGTCATGGTTTCAGTTTTTCCTGATCGCGTTGACCACCGGAACCGTTTTCGCCGTCGTGAACAATGTCTTGGTTTTGTGGTTTCTGCCCGATTCCACCGGGACATTTGTTTTCAAGTGGATTGTCGTACTGGGCCTTCATCTGGTCACGACCACGATTTCCATGACCGGCGTCGAGCGAATTTGGAGGCAAACTAACGCCGATGGCAAGCCTCCGCGGCTTGAAGTGGGCTATGGGTTCTTCATCACTGCGATCGGGATTCACATGGTGTTTGCGATCGGCTACACGGTGGCATTGGTGTTCTACGAAATCAATGCCTGGCTGTGAATTCGATCTGTAATCCTGATCGCCGGGCCTTCTGTGGCTGTGTCCGATTGAACCAAGCGAAACGAATTTGTACACTTGAGGGCGGTTTGTCGGGCGATTTTCCTGCCAGCCAACTTTATATCCGAGCCACTTACGGGGTGCGTTATGCCTGCCGACGAAATATTGAAGGACGCTGAAGAGCGTATGGGGAAAGCAATTGAGATCCTCAAGAAGAATCTAGGCGGAATCCGAACCGGTCGAGCCAACCCGGGGCTTGTCGATTCGGTACGGGTCGATGTGTACGGCTCGCCCACGCCGCTGAAGCAAGTTGCTTCTGTCGGTGCTCCGGAGCCCAGCCAAATTGTGATCCGGCCTTACGACACGCAGATCATCAAGGAAATCGAAAAGGCCATCGTTGCCAGTGACCTTGGCTTTAACCCGCAGAACGATGGTCGCGTTGTGCGAATCAACATTCCTGCACTTTCCACCGACGTGCGAAAGAAAATGGTGGGACGAATTAAAGATCTTGTCGAAGACGCAAAGATCTCGATCCGCAACGTTCGCCGCGACGGAAACAAAGCAGCCGACCAGGAACAAAAAGACAAAGTCCTGACAGAGGATGATCGTGATTCAATCAAATCCGACATTCAGGATTTGACAAAAAAGTACGAAGACCAAGCCAACGACTTGGCTAAAACTCGGGAAACCGAGGTCATGCAGGACAGTTAAACAATTGATAAACATTACCCGGGATTACCTGTCAGATTGTTTCGCTCATCCTCCCATCCGGGCCCAGATGGGAGGGTCGGCGGCTCGCCGCCGGGTAGGGTAGCTCCGGACTGGCATTGCCAAAGTGAGAGCATTGCCAAAGTGAGAGCATTGCCAAAGTGAGAGCATTGGCAAAGTGAGAGCATTGGCAAAGTGAGAGCATTGGCAAAGTGAGAGCATTGGCAAAGTGAGGGCATTGGCAAAGTGAGAGCATTGGCATCGCGGTGAATAAAATCGTTGACTCTTCGAGTTGACTTTTTGACGCCTCGGAGAAGCGAACCACTTGGTTTTCGGGATTCGCCAAAATTCCCTCCCAGTCCTAGTGGTCTGTCAGCATTAAGAATTAGGATTGTTCAGATCAGCCGTTTGGGCGTTAGCCCCGGTTTTTCGTTTCGGAACCGTGGCTATCGCCAAAACGGCTAATCCAAAGATGAAGCTGTGACAGACCAATAGAGAATTTCAAGTGCAATCCACGACGACAGTCGTGGTTTCGCCAATGCTAAACAATTCGTTGGTGCTGGCTCCGAACGTTCCGACGACGTCGAACTTTTCAGTCGACGTCGATCGGGTTTGAACGGTTCTGAAATCCGGAAAAACAAATCCGGAAAGCGAAACGCCAATGGACGGCCAACGGCGAAACGCCAATTAGCCGTCAACAGCCCGCGTTAATTCAAGCTTGGGATCTTGCGGCCCTTGGTCCACGGAGCTTTGGCCTTGTCCAGCTTCTTACGAAGCTTGGGCAAGTCTTTCTCGATGGCTTTACGCAAGTCGCTTTCGATCGCTTCGTACTGTTCGACCGCGATCTCCAATTGGCGGCGGTGCGTGCCGGTGGGTCCGGTGGGACTGCCCATCGCGCCAAAGATCGCCGTGTTCATGCGGCTCGTCAAGCCTGGCTGGGCCGACTCGTTGCGGGACGATCGGGTTGGATCGCCGTTGAACTTTTCTGAGAGATCCCTGATTCGCGTTTGCAACTCCGAGATATCCCCAACAAGTCCCTGATCGACGCTGCGAGAACCTTCAACGGTGGACTTCATCGCATCCAGTTCGTCGCTGGCCTCACGGGTGTGCGCCGTCGCGGCCCGGATCACGTTGAAAATCTGGCGGGCTTCTTCTGCAAATTCCAGAATTGCTTCGCGATCAGGCTCGCTAACGTCTGCGACTTCCAAAGGGTTGATCTCGAATTCAGTGGGTTCGATAACAACCGTCGTTTCGCCGTCAACAATTTTGGAAACGTCCACGGTGTAAGTTCCAGGCAAAGCAATCGGAGCCATGCCAAGGCCTTCCGAAGCGTAGGACATGTTCCACACCGCGCGGTGAAGACCACGGCGCGTCGAACCGGCAACGCGTGAGACGATTTCGCCGTCGGCGTCGCGGATCGTGAGCACGACTTTCGGTGCCACCTCGCGGTCTTCGGCTTTCAGGTCATCCCAGGAAGGATAGGGGACATCGCCACCGGAAGATTTGAGCCTTCGCTCTTTTTCCTTGCGTTTGGCTTTGCGGGATTTCAGCGATTCGGTCAAGTGATACGTGAACGTGACGCCGTAAGCCGGGTTGGGGGCGGTGTAGAAATTGGCTCCCTGAAACGCCCGGCCACCCATCGCCATCGGACGCGTGGTCGCGAAAATCTTTCCGGGCTTGATCGGAAGAATGGTGTCTTGCTTGAGCAGTTCTTCGGAAACCTCTCGCAGTGAACTGTAGTCGTCCATTACGTAAAAGCCACGGCCAAACGTCGCCAAGACAAGATCGTTCTCTTCGGTTTGAATCTCGATGTCGCGAACACCGACCGTCGGCAAGCCCGCGCCCAGTTCGATCCATTTGTCGCCACCGTCGAAGGTCACAAAACAACCGAACTCGGTGCCACAGAAAAGAAGGTCTTCGTTTTCGTGGTCCTGCTTGAGGGCGTAAACGCTGCCTCGCTCGGGAAGGTCGCCGCTGATGTCCGTCCACGACTTGCCGCGATCATCACTGCGAACAAGGTAGGGCTTGAAGTCACCTCGCTTGTGATTGTTGACGGCCACGAACACGGTGTCATCGTTGTGCAAGCCAGCTTCGATGTCGTTGATGTAGCCGAACTCGGGGATGTCGAGCTTGCCGAACTTGCTGATCGCAGTCCAGTTCTCGCCACCGTCTTCGGTGACCTGAAGCATCCCGTCGTCGGTGCCGACGTAAATCAGGCCTTCGACTTTCGGCGATTCGCTCAAGCTCACGATCGTGCCGTACATCGACGTCGACATGTTTTTGGCAACCGAATCGACGCTCCATACGCGGCCCATGACTTTTAGCTTGTTGCGGTCAAGGTCACGGGAAAGATCGCCAGAGATGGCTTTCCAGTTGTCGCCGCGATCGTCGGACTGGTGCAGCATCTGGGAACCGTAGTAGATGCGGTTGTTGTCGTGCGGAGAAATCAAAAGTGCCGAATCCCAGTTCCAGCGAAGGGCATCGCCTTCCGGATCCGACTGTGGTTTGATGTCAACACGCTGACCCGACTTGCGATCAAATCGAATCAAGCCCCCGTATTGCCACTGCGAGTAGATCGTGTCCGGGTCCGTCGGATCAACCGCGGGCTCAAAGCCGTCCCCGAAAACCGTAATGAACCAGTCGCTGTTGAGAATACCGTTGGCACTGCGGGTTTGCACCGGACCGCCCTGAGTCGCGTTGTCCTGGGTGCCGCCATAGATGTAGTAGAAGGGCTTCTCGTAGGAGACGGCGACTTTGTAGAACTGCGTCAGCGGCAGGTTGGCTTTGTAGTCGTAAGTCTTGCCGCGGTCCCACGTTTCGTACATGCCACCGTCACATCCGACCAGCAAATGCTCGGGGTCGTCCGGGTCGATGACCATCGCGTGGTTGTCAACGTGCTTGTCGGCTTCGCCCAGTCGGGTGAAGTTCTTGCCGCCGTCTTCGGTGACGTGCAGATAGGTATCAAGCGAATAGATGCGGTCCAGTTTATGCGGGCAGGCGACGATTTCCTGGTAGTACTGCGGGCTCGATGAAACGTAGCTGCCCATTCGTTTCCACGATTCGCCGCGATTGGAACTGCGGTAAAAGCCACTGGAGCCCCCGGCGGCTTCCACGATCGCGTAGATGATTTCCGGGTTGATCGGCGAGACCGCCATTCCGATGCGGCCTTTGTCGCCACCGGGAAGGCCACGGTTGATCTTTTTCCAGGTTTCGCCGCCATCGATGGACTTGTGGATGCCTGATTCCGGGCCGCCGTCGATCAGAACCCACGTGTGACGTCGGCGCTGATACGACGATGCGTACATGATTTCCGGATCGCTCGGGTCAAGGTGGACTTCGTTGATGCCGGTGTCTTTGCTGATGTCCAGGATTTTTTCCCATGACGCGCCGCCGTCTTCGGTGCGATACAGACCCCGGTCGCCGCCTTCTTTCCAGAGCGGACCTTGCGCTGCCACGTAAACGATCTCGGAGTCGTCAGGGTGGACGACGATTTTGCCGATGTGTTCGCTGTTGTCCAAGCCAACTTTTTTGAATGACTCGCCGCCGTCGGTAGATTTGTACAGCCCGTCGCCGTAACCGACACTGCGCTGTGAGTTGTTTTCGCCGGTGCCCACCCAAATGGTGAATCGATCGTTGGGGTCAATCGCGAGGCAGCCGATGGAATAGCTTCCGTACTGATCAAAGATCGGTCGAAAGGTCACGCCATTGTTGGTGGTTTTCCAGACGCCGCCGCTACACGCCGCCACGTACCATGTTGATCGATCATGGGGATCGATGACGATGTCGCCGATTCGGCCGGACATCAATGCCGGTCCAATGTTGCGGAACTTGAACGGCGACAAAAGCCCCGAGTTGAGCCCGGGGGCGGGGTCTTCGGGCTGATCGGAATCCTGAGCCCACGATTGAGCGGAAAAGAGGATTGAAACGAAAACTGAAAATGCCAGGGCCGAAAGTGAAAAGGCTCTTGCCTTTTGCAGCCAGGAAACGCAGGTGTAAGTCACGGTTTTATCCCAAAATGCCAACGCGAATGAATTGGAGGTTTACAACCCAACAGCTTACTCTGCATCCGCTTAATGTGGTCCGCAAAGGCGCCATACAGGCCAATGGCCTTCCAAAAAGGGGGCGCTATGGCCTAAGATAAGGAAAATTCATACTGAACGCCCGGTTCACGATCGTTCCGGCCAGGGAAAGAAAAGAAGTGAGCAACATCGAAGACTTTTTTGGCGGCAAATCAAAACGTAAGGTCGAACCCGTAAATCTGGATTTTGACCTTGAAGATGACGATGACCTTTTGCCGGGGATGAAGCCCAAGGAAGAGGCACCGGTGGTCGATGAGCCCAAGGATTCTGCAGAGCCCAAAATGAAAGCTAAAGCTTCCGGGGCTTCGTCTGCGAAAGCCGATACCGCATCGGGATCGCAGGAAAAGGCAGGAAACTGGGACTTCCTCGCAAACATGTTTGGCTTGGCCAAAGGCAAAAAAGCCGACGCCGAAGAAGAAGTTCAATCAAAAACCGCTGCAGTCGTTTCGGATTCAGCCGACGCCGACGCCGAAAGCGAACCCGAAGAAGAACCCGTTGCGGAAAAGCCACGTCGTCGTCGCAGAAAAAGATCCGAGCGTAACGAAACGGTTGCCGATTCGGATTCCGATGACTCCGTTTCCAGCAGCATGGAGTCTGAAGCGGTCGATGGCGAGGCAGTCGATAACGATTCGGCTGATAACGATTCGGCTGATGAAGATTCCGAAGACCGTCCACGCCGTCGCCGCCGACGTCCACGAAAGCGACGTGGGGCAAGGTCAGCCGAGGTCGAAGCGGTCGTCGACGATTCTGCGGACTCCGATGAGGATGAGGATTTCGTCGAGTTCGAAATTGAGGACCTTGATGGGGGTTCGGGAGACGAGGAAGAATCTTCCAGTCGTCGTCCGCGTCGACGAAAAAGCAAAAGCCGTCGTTCCCGGCCAGAAAAAGAAGTCGTGTCGGATTTTGAAGATGATCACGACGACCACCACGACGATGACGACCACGATGACGACGAATTGGATCCGCGCGATGTTGATCCGCGCGGTGGCGGAATGGACGAGGATTGCATCGAATCCAAAAAGAGCAGTCGCCGCTCACGGTCGCGTTCAGGACGCAGTCGAGGCCGCGGCAGAGACGGCGGGCGTGATCGGGATAATGACCGCGATCGCGACGACTACGATTCTCGCGACCGCGACGAAAAGCCAACCCGGTCCAGGCGGCGTAGCAGTGGCGACGATGACCACGGCGAAGACAGAGAAAAGCGACCTCGCCGGTCCCGGTCTCGGGAATCCGGACGTCGAACTCGCAAGGGCATTCCGACTTGGAAAGACGCCATCAGTGACTTGATCGAAAAGAACACCAAAGCACACGAGTCGCGTCCTGATCGCGGCTCACGCGGGGGTCGTGGCGGTTCGTCACGGGGCGGCAGTTCCCGACGCAGCAGCAGCGGAAGTTCACGTGGAAGCTCCCGTGGCGGGAGCAGCGGCAGCTCGCGAGGCTCCAGCGACGGTGGTTCACGAGACGGCGGTCGGGACGGTGGCTCTCGCGATGGAGGTTCACGCGGCAGCAGCAATGGCGGTCGATCGCGGCGCGGCGGCCGCGGACGTGGAAGAAGCTCCGAGTAGAGGATTTGTAACTGGTGGTCTGTCAGCATTAAAAATTAGGATTGTTCAGATCAGCCGTTTGGGCGTTAGCCCCGGTTTTTCGTTTCGGAACCGTGGCTATCGCCAAAACGGCTAACCCTAAAATCCAATGCTGACACTCCACTAGGCCAAACTTTGGCTTTAACCGGAATTATTCACGACGTCGGGCGTTAATTGGCGTTGAATCACGCTAAAGCGAACATCAAAGCCGAATCGCCTCCGGAACTTCGGTTCACCTCGCTGATGAAGTCCGAAACAGGGACTTTTTCCCAACGATACGGCGCTCTTTGGTTGAACTGAAAGTCACGCCCACGACTCGTGAATAATCCGGGTTTAACCGCGAGGCGGTGGCAGGTTGTGGGCGTGGTGCGAACGCACCGAAGATGAACCTCGTAACCTGTCTTGCCCCAACTACAATGTGCGGTGCAATTTCTTGTTCCGGATTTTCACGATGCGACCCATCCTTTTGTCTTTCGCGCTGTTTTTGATCATCGGTTGCCAATCTGCCTGCGGACAGGATCTTTCGGGCAACTGGTCGGGGCACTGGCGCAGTAGCGCCAACAATCATCGCGGGCGGATCTGTGCGACGTTTGAGCAAATCGGCCCCAACACCGTGCGTGCCAAATTCCGTGGAACCTTTGCAAAAGTCATCCCTTTTCGTTACGCGACCAACCTCTGCGTCGCATCGCAACAACCGGGACTGACAGTCCTGTCCGGTGCCAAGCGAATTCCGCTTGGTGGCGAATTTCGATACCACGTCGAAATGACCGACCGCAACTTCATTGGCAGCTTTGCATCTCGCCGTAACAGCGGCACGTTCCTGATGAGCAAATAGCGGAGTGGCGATTGAATTGCTGTCGCGTAGTACCTATTTCTGTTCCGTTTCCAATTCCAGGGCAACTTCCGACAGAACAACATCATCATCTCCTCCGGCGACGGAATACAGAGCGGCGAGCATTTCCGGGGTGACTTTATCGGAAACGCTGCGAATTGAACCATTGAACATACTCACGTGGATCACGCCCTTTGTGAATCCTCCGAGCGCTTCGGGAACAAGTGCTTCCTCCAACGGAATCCCGCCCGGCTTGGCCCAATGGGAATCGCGAATGGCTTCGACCAGCAACACCGTTCTCTCTGACCCGTCTTGTGCATCATCAAATGTGATCTTTCCCTCTGGTGGAAACAGAGTTCCCGGACCAACGACAGCAAAGAAATTGGTGTCCGTCGGCGATTCGCTTGCCGGATGCTTGAAAAATTTTGGCATTTCACTGGTGACTGCCTGATTGTGCTCGCTATCCCATGGTTCATCAAAGCGATACTTTTCGTACAGGTCATTCCGCTCGAGATAAGGCAGGATCGCGATTCGCCAGCTGTACTCGTGACCGCTTTCCGATCGCATCGTTGCAGAAGGAAGAGCACCATGGGCGGATTCATAGTTGAGCATGGCGAGATTTAGTTGCCGCATATTGTTCATGCCCTCGATTCGCACGTCAGCTGCCTTTATCTCGTCTGCCATGTTTTCAATGGCGGTAAGGTCCGGGCTGAAGGTCGCGGACAATTCCACACGTCGTCCCACACGTTTCACTTTCGCATTTTTAACGGATTCAAGTGCCGACTCTCCCAAAATCTGCTCCCTTTTGTGGGGGCTTTGGGCAAAGCGCTGAAACCAGTTCGAGAACATTTTCCTGATTTCGGGCGCCAAGTCTTCGATCGCTTTCGCATCGCCCACATTTGAGAAGTTCAGTACCAGCCCAAGCTCTCCCTCTGCTGTAAGGTCGATGGAAAGCACTGCGGTCGTGCATTTGCAAAAAGCATCCGCGACTTTTTTGTCCAGCATCTGTTCAAAATCGGAGACAGCCGCTTTCGCGAAGTCAGTTCCACTTATCGCGCCGACAATCTGTTTTGACTGGACCTTCTTGAAATCCTCGAACCAGACCGCGCGCTTGGGCTTGCGGTCACCGATCTCCCTGGCCTTGTTTATTCCTTCCTCGGTATTTGTCCAGAGAATTGATTTTTCGTCCAGAATCAATCCATATTGGGGACGTTGACTACGCTCGATCAGAATTGGAAACCGTTTGTCCTGGCCGACAATCTTGCCAAGCGATTTGAAGTTTTCTAGGTTGTCCTCAAACGTTCGGTAAATCTGAAACGAAGTCCGACTGGAGGTAATAGAAGGGGAATACACAATGGTTTCACTCACATGTTCAGAGCCCAAGCCGGTCGTCTCTTCGAATATCCCCTCCTGATCTTTCCCGATCTCAGCAAACAAACTGAAATATCTGGAAAGATTTTTGAACAAGGGAGACTTCAGCAGTGCGTTGGGACGCATGCCCATGACCGCTCCTTCGGCACCGACCCACGACAGATCAAAGGCATCTTCCTTGTCATCGACAAACGAATTGAGCCCGGGCGACCCAAGTGCACTGGCAGGAAGCCGAATTCCGCAGGTAGCAACCGCGATGGCGATCGTCAGCACAGTAATCAGGCCGGTGGGGGTCTTGCGGTGAGCTGTTTCGTTTCGAAGCATCTTGATCCTCTGAATGAAGTCGTTTTTCCGGGGAAGAAACATGGACGCGATCGGCGATGTCATCTCGTCCTGACGAATCGCCAGTGAAGCCAGGGTTCTTGAATACTCGATGGCTCCGCAAGTCAATTGTGCCGCAACGCGATCCGCCGCCAGCTCCTGTTGCAGCTGCATTTGTCGTGTCAGCCACTGGACTGCCGGATTGAAAAAGTGAATCACGCGGCAGATTTGGCAGATAATGTTGGCTTCAAAGTCACGATGGTGGATGTGAGCAATTTCATGGGCAAGGACAGCTTTCTGATCAGCCGGTTGCCACTGTTCAAAGTCGCTGGCCAGAAAGATGTGTGGCCTGAAAGCGCCGACCGTCGCCGCGGTTGCCAGCTTGTTGCTGTGATGGATTTGTATCTTGCGTTTGCAGCCGATCGACTGGCACAGTGATTCCGCCAGTTGAATCGTCGAAAGCGAAGTAACCCGCTTCGATCCGGACTGGAGACGCTTGATCGCAATGAGGCTGATGACGAAACGGACGATCGCCAACAAGAACAGAACTGCGATCAAAATTCCGGTCCAACGAACTGCTTTTACTGCGAATTTTACGTTGGCATGGCTGTTTGCAGCCGCCCCTGTTTCAAGGTCACGGGAGAAACTCTGAACCCGTTCCATCACCGTCAGGGCGGGCAAACGGGTTGGAAACGCGGACGACTCGATCGGGTCAGAAGCCGCGGGCGATTCGGCAATCGGTTCACGCTGCTGCGAGCTGACAACTTCGGCATCAGCGACCGTCTGGTTTGCCGAATCCAATACCGAAAACCACGATGGCAGCGGTAACGCGATCGCCAAAGTCAAAGCCAACATCAACAATGAAGAAAACGCCAACAGCCTTGCCGCTTCTTTGGGTTGGTTCCGCAGACAAAACCTGTTGACCAGCAACGCGGCGCAGCAGAGAAGAGTGACTTGAATGGTTGCCGTAACGATCAGCCAGAAAGCAGTGCTCATCACTTTTTCTCCTTGAGGATTTTTTCGAGGAATTCTCTTTCGCTCTTGTTGAGCTTCTTTTTTTCCATCAGCTGGATCAGGAGTTGTTCGCG
>CALFWR010000105.1 GCA_937928555.1 uncultured Pirellulaceae bacterium | reverse complement strand
CGGGAGCAAGGGGAAAAGCTGAATTTCAACAAGAATCGCGAATCATCCGATAGATGGAAACCACAGCGATCGTTTCATCGCATCAGAGACGCGGATCACTGTCTCAACTGATTCTGACGCCCACGCCTCGTGAATAATCCGTCCTTTAAGTAGCACGCCGCACCGAGGCTGTGAAAATAAATAGTAGGCCTCACCGAGGCGTCAAAAATTGACTCGGAGAGGCGAAGCCGAAGCTAGTTGATTCAATGGTAATCCGGGATAGCACGTGAGAGCTCGCAGAGCGTCACGTGTTTTTTTCGTTGTGCAGCATTTGTCGAAATCGTCGGCTGGCGGTTTCAGGAGAGACCGGGTTGATCCAGATATCGGTACCCAGCTCATAGCCCGCCGGTGTTGTCAGTCGTGGAAAGATCTCAACGAACCACGGGTTGCGGTCCGCGGAATCGAATGGTGGCATGTGAAAAAGTACATTGTAAGCGGGTTTGACCAGAAAAGATTCCAACCGGGCGATGTGCCGCCTGATCAAGCAGCCAAGTTCATCGGCGATTGCCGGAGAGGCCGTTTCGAAAGTCGGCACGCCCGCCTTGGGTACAAGCCACGTCTGAAAAGCAAACCGGCTGGCGTAAGGACAAATCACCGAAAAGTGTTCGGACTGTTCAATCATTCGTTCCTGCTGTTCGGTTTCCCATTGGACGATGGCGTCCAGCAGAGTGATTCCGTGTTCGGCGAAGTGGGCTTCGTTGCGTTGGCAACGGGATTCAAGCGCCGTGCTTTGGATGGGTGACGCGATCAGCTGGGTGTGGATGTGTTCCAGCGAAGCACCGGCAGCGGATCGGCAATTGGTGAACAGCATCGCGTGCTTCATATCGTCGGCATCGCGAATCGTGGCAACCCGTGATTGGGCTGCTTGAATCGAGAACCGTGTTTCGGCATCGGAGAGCTCGGCAAGGCTGACCAGGTGCTGCCGGGTAGGGATGATCAGTTCCTGGACCCCGTGACAGTTGCCGTTTTGAAACGCAGATCCGGCAGCGGTGTTATTTTTGGTGGCCCGAGCGTTGGAAGATGCCAACGAAAAAGACGGGTACTTGTTGGGAATAACGCGGACCATCCACGAATCGTTTTCACCCGAAACGACTTGGCCTTGAGCATCGTAAGCGAGAACCTGTGACGGTGTTTCAGATTCGTTTCCGGCGCAAAATGGACAAAGCGGACGCTTCACCACCTGCGCAGACGGCACGTATTCAAAGGGCCGATCGTTGCGATTCGATGCAATGGATACCCAGTGACCGGAGACTGGATCGAATCGTAAATCGGACATGGCTCATGGTGGAAAGGAGAACGGACTTCCCACTGTAGCAACGACCGATCCATGTTGCAAAAAAGAGGCGTAATTTACCGTTAAGGTTTGCGCAATCCGGATCAAAAGGTCACTAAAAGCCGCGAGCGGTCAACAACACAATGCCGATCACAAGAAGAACAATCCCGCACCATTTACGGACCCGTTGGCTTTGGATGGCGAGGCCATCGCGTGACTTGTTGGCGATCAGCTTTTTCAGTTTGGTTCGGGCGAACCACAGAATTAAGAAACCGACAATGATCGCGGGAAAGCTGGTGCCAAAAATTGTCACCAAAGACAGAACCGCCAGACCGATAAAACCGAACAACCTTTTGCGGGACGGCGGATCATCATCGATGCGAAAGATCTCACCAGCGTTGTCAGTGTGCGCCGTAGCGGGAGTGGCAACAGGCGGATCATGAAATCGATTTTCGTCCGTTAGATCAATGACTTCCGCTCTGCGTGGTTCAGCGCTACCAGGAAGATTGGTCATCGACCCGTCTTCTTCGATGCGTATCGCCACAGCGGTCCTCGCAAAGTTCTTCTCCGATGCGGCAGTGGAGACAGAGGCAGCGGTAGGAGCCGTCGCCGGCGCCGGTGCAGAGACGGGTGTTGAATCGGTTTTCGCCGCAGCATGTGCAAAGACGTCGGGATAACTTTCCTCACCGACGTCAGCATCAAGCAGATCGATTGCCTGTAGGATTTCATCCACCGTCTGGTATCGGTCGTCAGGATCTTTGGCGACCATCTTGGCAAACATTTTCTGAACGGCATCGTGCCGCGGATCGCCGGTGGCCGGCAACAGTGGCACCGGATCATTGCGATGTGCCAAAATGGTTTTGACAACGGTATCTCTGGAGTACGGTCCGCTGTTACTCAGCAGTCGGTACAGTGTGCAACCAAGCGAATAGATGTCGCTGCGGGCGTCCGCCAGGCGAGTGTCTTCGGCCTGTTCGGGTGACATGTACTCCACCGTGCCCATCACTTGGCCGGTGGTCGTCAGGTGGATGGACTTTCCATTGAGCCCACCGTTGTCGATGCGAGCAAGGCCCATGTCGAGAACTTTGACGTTGCCTTCCCCGTCGAGCAAAAGATTGGACGGTTTAATATCGCGGTGGATCACGTCTTTGCTATGAGCCCACTGCAAGCCCAAGCAGGCCTGGCGTACGTAGTCCAGCGTCATTTCCAATGGCAGCGGCCCGATCTCGTGCGCCACATGCGCCAGATCGTGACCATCGACAAACTCCATCACCAGATAGTGAAAGCCCTGGTGCTCCCGGGCGTCGTAGGCGTGAACGATGTTGGGATGCTTCAGTTTGCCAGCGACTTTGACTTCCTGATAAAACCGCGCCACCGCCGCTTCGCTTTCCATCGTGGTGACCGGTAGGATCTTGATGGCGACCTCGCGATCCATCAACCGATGCCGCGCCAAAAAGACCGTGCCCATCCCGCCGCGACCCAGTTCGTTGATCAGTACGTAATCGCCAAAGCAAATGTCAGCCGCTTTGCCGTCCCGGAATTTGTCAGCCTGAAACTGCGTGATGACTTCTTCGGCCACCAGTTTGGTCAGCAGGGCCTCGCTTCCGGATTCGATTTCCTCACTGAATCGAGTCACCGCGTCGGATGAAAGCAAACCGGCGGCGGTGAGTTCGTGGAGTACTTTAAGTGCCGATTCTTTGGACATGAGGGGCTCGAAAACGCAGGTTTTGCCTACCCCAAAGATAGTCCATCAAGCACATTGTGACAAAGAACGATAACTTCCCGGTAAATGTGGCCCGCCATGTGCGCCATGTGCGTCCGCCAAACCATTTCACCGGTTTCGAGTCCCTCTGTTTCGAGTCCCTCTGTTTCCAATCGGAACCCTGAATCTTCCAGAACGAGTCCCGGTGGCTACTTGAGGCTGACGGCCTTGGGCGATACTTCGAGACGTTTGGCGGTATTGGTGCCAAGTTGATCATTGGAGAAAAAGAAATCACCGCCGCCGGCCTTTTGGTGACACGCGATGCAACTGCTGGCCTTTCCTGCCAAACGAATCTTTCCCGGGGAAGCCAGTTTGCCAACCGCACCCTCGGTTGCCGAAACGACGTGGACTTCGGGTTGCTTTTCCAGCTTTTCAACCACGGTGCCATCGGGCTTGTATTCGATCCAATACCAGTCGCGAGCGTCGGGATTGAATCCCTTGGTGCGGTACATGACCGAGATACTCTTCAAGGAACGATCGGCAAGATAATTTTCAAGCACAATGATGCTTCCCTGGCCCAGACCATTGATGTCCCCGGCAGCGATCCGGTTAACATAGACTTTGAGCATCGTCCCGTGCGGAACCTGACCGGTGTAATAGCTGGCCTTCTTGCCGGGAACAGGAGCCCACTGCTTGTAATTGTTGCCGATCAGATAGTCCCAGAATTCATTCTCAAAACCATCGTCCGCATCCGCCGTTGACGACCACGACGCAAACAGCAGTAAAATCAAACCAAAAAGTAATGTTGGGATTAGTTTCATCCTTGAATTCTCCGGTCAAAGTCAATGGGTCGCCGCTTTGTCCATCCACGCAGAATCCATCTGCGTCGAAGAGCCGAAATTGTATTCAAATTGGAAAAGCTGGATAGAGAACAATGAATGTGGAAAATGGAACGTCTGCTAGCAGATTACCGATTGCGAAGACTGGGAGGCAATGCAGTTGACTGTCCAGCCCCAAAGTGTCCTGAAAAAAACCTTCGGTTATCACGCGTTTCGTGGGAAACAGGGCCAGATCGTTGATCGAACTCTCGATTCAAACCACTCGCTGGTGATCATGCCCACCGGAATGGGAAAGAGCCTTTGCTTCCAGATTCCGGCTTTGGTGCTGGCTGCCAGAGAGGATCCGGACGCGTCGGCTCGTGGCTTGACGATTGTTCTTTCGCCCTTGGTGGCGCTGATGAAGGACCAGGTCGATGCTCTGTGTCGTAAAGGCGTTGCGGCTACTTTTATTAACTCGTCGCTGATTCGCGAGCAACGCGAGAATCGATACGCCGGCGTGGCGTCAGGGAAATGGGATCTGCTCTACATCACCCCCGAACGATTTCAAAAGGAAGACTTCCTGGAAGTCATCGCTCAGCGAAACGTGTGGCTGATGGCAATCGACGAAGCCCACTGTATCAGCCAATGGGGTCACGACTTTCGCCCCGACTACACGCGCGTGGGAGACATCCGCAAACAGTTGGGTTGCCCAACGACCATCGCGCTGACGGCCACGGCCACCCCCGAAGTCCAAATCGATATCGCGCGGCAGTTGGATCTGGAACTGCACCGGGACATGGAGTTGTTCCACGAAGGAATCGACCGTCCCAATCTTTCCCTGGCGGTGCAAGACGTTTTCGACGACGACGAAAAACACCAACACATTCGCAATCAACGCCAGCGAATCGAAGGCCCGGGCATCGTGTACTTTACCCTGATTCGAAAACTTCTCGAGTTCAGCGATCGGCTCAGAGAAGACGGAATCGAGCACCTGATTTACCACGGCGATTTGCCACGTCGGGAACGACGGCAGCTACAGGAAATTTTCATGGCTGCAGATTCGCCGCTGATCCTCGCGACCAATGCGTTTGGGATGGGCATCGACAAAGAGAACATTCGCTTCGTGATGCATGCCGATTTGCCGGGTTCGATCGAATCCTATTACCAAGAGATCGGCCGCGCGGGCCGCGATGGGCTGCCGTCGGAGTGTTTGTTGCTTTACGACCAGCGCGACCTTGCCACGCAGATGGAGTTCATTCGCTGGAGCAATCCGGACACCCAGTTTTACGAACGCGTGTTTGACTTTCTTTCCAATGACCTCGAGCAGGTCAACGCCTTCGGGCTCGAGTGGCTTCGCGAAAAGTTGCATCATCGTCAGAAACACGATCGCCGCCTGGAAACGGCTTTGTCGATGCTACAGCGCTGGGACGTGATTCGCGGTACCATCGAACCGATGAATCTGGAACTGCTGGACGAGTATCCACGTGAGAAGCTGGACGACGGGTTCCTTGTCGATAAACTCAAACGCGATCAGGAGAAGCTACTGCGAATCGTCGAATACGCCAAGCATCCCGGCGACCGCCAAGATTTCCTCAACGGATATTTCGGCGTGACAAAGTAGTTCGGCTGTCCCAGCGGTAAACAGGAACTTCCGGGCGGGACCACTCCTCGAGCCGCGCGGACGGATTCACCACAGAGGACACGGAGGTCAGTGCGCCTTGTGCGCTGTGAACCTCTGTGGTTGAAAAGACACGAAATGAACAGGCCACGCAGTTGAAGGCGGGACACCCAAACTTCTGACCCCACTCGGTAAAAACCGAGGTTCTATTGCTTTCCGAATGCCGCCGTAGCGATGTCAACGTAAATGTGCATGTCCCCATTCACTCCGCTCGCACAACCTTGCAAGCGGGGCTCCCCGGTCACGGGCCCTCTAAAAAGCGTCCATGGCTCAGCCATGATTGAACCGGCCATCCATGGCCTCGGACGGATGGCGGTCGCGGCTTCGTCGCCATCAAGCCGAACTCTTTCTTTTAGCTGCCTTTGAATTGGAGAATCACTTGGCACTGCAAGCCCGCTCGACGCTCCGGCCATCGCGGCTGGAATCGTTAACCATTGGAATGCTGAAACGTGGTTCAAATCGAGTTGCTTCGGTCGCGCGGCAACGTCACGCGCGCCGCTTTCCGTGGCCTGCGCTGCGCCATCCGTTTCGGCCCAGTGTCGCTGCGCTCCATCGACCGTCCATGGATCGGCGTGCCTTCGGCCTTTCATTCATCTCTTAACGTTCTTAACTTCGGACAAGAATAAGGTGTCAAGACAAGAATAAGGTGTCAAGTACCGTTTTATCAATCTAGGTGAACTTCTTGGGCCTGCCGCGTGGGCGCACGGTGGATTCAAGTCCGTGTTTCTTTACAGTTTTGGTTGTCCATTTTTCGTTCCCATGGCCGCAATGTCGCTGCATTCCTTCCCGCTATTGTGAACAAGTACGCCGGCATTACCCAATCGGTAGACGTTTTGACCGGCAATTTCAAGATTAAATACGCACGCGGCTTCTAAGTCCAGTCCAATGCTTGCAACGGCAA
>CALFWR010000104.1 GCA_937928555.1 uncultured Pirellulaceae bacterium | reverse complement strand
AGGAGCAAGAGAAAAGCTGAACTTCAACAAGAAATGTAAATCATCCGGTAGATGAAAACCACAACGATCGTTTGATCGCATCAGAGTCGCGGATCACTGTCTCAACTGATTCTGACGCCCACGCCTCGTGAATAATCCGGGTTAAGTAGTACTACAGCGCAAGACGTCGCCTGCTTGCACAACGTGTGGAAGCTTTCAGCAACTTGCAGTCGCAATATGCGGTGTGAAGTTTGGAAACTTGCGTTGTAGTAGTAGGCAACCCTAAATTCAGGACGGAGCAGGGCACGAGGACTAGCCCAGTACGTTGCCGATAAGATGCAGCCAGGGAAGTTGGCCGGTGATTGTGACGAAGGATCCCGAATCCGTTTCCTGAACCTGGACTTCCAGTTGACGAAACGCATGGGCGCTGTGGGGCTCGTCGCCGGTTTCCAGTTCATCAGCGACAATCTTGAGAAGCTGCTGAACTTTTGCTGCAAGCGCCCGAGCCGAAGTGCCTTCGGAGGGCTCGACGGCGATGCGAACTTCTTCCTGATTTGCATCTCCAATGTCGATGCCCAACGCGACGGTTTGAACCATCAATGCGGTCTCATCATACAGCTGTTCCAGCTCATCCTGATCTTCATCGGCTTCCGTTTTATGAAGCAGCGTGACGTCGGACATGAGCGTCATCACGCCGCCGCCGACGAAGTTCCACAGCTCGGCTTCGATTGCACGTTTCGGAGAGTCAGCCGGTTTAACTTCGGCTGGTTTAACTTCGACCGGTTGGACGTCACCGCTCGGTGGCGGCACGGACATCGTGGACATTAGCTCCTGAGATAGATGCAGCTTGGTTCCCACGGTCGCCGAATTAGCAAGCTTCTTGGCAAGATCCCGGGAATTGTCCGGCGGCAAAAACGAACTCAAATCCAAATTGCCCACCAGCTTTGGCCAATCAATGTCCTTGTTGGTTTGGATCACTACTCCGCCTTTGCCAATGGTCCAAGCGACGGTTTGTTTTTCGTCTGTCCTAGAGAAGTGCGGTTGGAGTGTCGAAGTAACGCGGGTGATGGAATCGAAGGGAAGACCCGCGTCTGAAAGTGACGGACGCGTGCCGTCGGCTTTCTTGTTCAGGCAGGGAATCTGCTCCCATAGTGCTGGAAGTGTTTTGGAGTGAATTGGATGTTCCAAAAGATCAGCAACGCGTATCGAAACGTATCCTTTGGTCTGGCCCATTGAAGTCCAAGGCGCGTCAACGGCTCGCGTGAACGGAGCCCTGGCCGCGGGCGCCGCGTTTGTGTTTTTGGCCACGTGAGCGACCGGTGGCTGTGTGGAATCATCGGTTTGCTGCTGCGTCGTTTGAGCCTGAACGCTCCAGCAGCCCAGCCAGCCGAAAAGCAGCAGCGAGGCAACCATCGCCGCGCCGCGTTTTCCCATCGACGATTTGATTTCGTTTGTTTTCAATCCTTGTAACATTTTGATCCTCCTGATCAACGAACTTGAAGAAACGGACATGCCGAGAAAGTAAATGTTTTGTTGTTTTCGCACGCTCAGCGAATCAAGCCTCAATGCCAGCAGCGACAGGCCTTTTTGGTAGGCCTTGCCGTTGCCCTGAGCGACAGCGGCCAGTTGGTCTGCGGACATTTCCTGAGCCAAAACCAGTTGCTGGCGGATTTTCCACATCAACGGATGCCAACAGACAAAAGTCCAGGCAAGCTCCGCAGCCAGTCGCCACAGCGGGTCGGAGCGTTTGATGTGGCCCAGCTCGTGAGCCAGGCTGGCGTTCTTTTCTGCCTCTGACCAGGCTTCGAATTCTTGCGGAACAAAAATGATCGATGGCGAAAGCCAACTGACGCAGGGACTGTCGATTCCGGAGTAAACGCGGATCCTGATTAGCTTTTCGAGCTGGAGGCGGCTTTGAAAGACCGCAAGTTGTTCTTGTAGTGAGTCGTCTTCCAGCGGTTGGCTTTTCCAGCGAAGCGCCGCGAGGGCGAACACGCCAACGAGGAGGCGAATCGCCAGCAGGATGCAACACAAAATCGCCGCGTGAAACGTAATCCTGCCCAGACGATGTTGAGCGGTCGTCGGATCAAACAGAAAGGGTTTAAGTCGGGTAAAAAGTTCGCCAGCAGAAACGCCCGCACCCGCAGCTCGCGAATCGGCGGCAGGCGCTGCGTCGACAAAAGAAGACGACGAGTCAGCAGGTGAGTCGGCGAGGGGGACCGGGGCCACCAAGCCCACCGTGTCGTCGGGCGATTGGATCGACCAGGGCTTGGGGATGTCCAAGCCCGTTGAAACAACCAGCAAGCACCCGGCCACCAGTGCCAGAGCGCTGACCAGCGATGCGACATCAGGACTGCGGCGAATCAGAAACCGGCCGGCCAGCAGGACCGCGCCGCCGATGAGTGTGATCTGGCCCAGGCAAAACAGCCACTGCAGAAAGTCGAAACTAAACATCGCGTTCTCCTTCGTCGCCAAGGACGTGCTGGAGCAGCTCGCGTTCTTCGGCAGTGAGTTTCTTTCGCTTGAGCACATGCAGCAGCATGGACTCGCGGGAGCCTTTGAATAGCCTTTGGAGAAAGTCGCCGACGAGCCGCTCGGAAACATCGTCGAACGATCTGGCGGCGCGGTATCGAAACGGACGTTCGCGATGGGTTTGTTCGAGGAACTTCTTTTCCAGCAGCCCGCGAACGACATTGGCCACTGTGGTGTAAGCCAGCTTTTCTCCCTGATCGTTTAACTGCTCGCGGACGGCGTCTGCGGTTGCTTCTTCGACTTGCCAGAAGACCTGCATGACCGCCAGCTCGCGGTCCGTTAGCTCGATCGATTTCGGTCGTACCACTGAAGAGTCCTTTGTCTCGAGGCTGTGGTTTGAATATGCAAATTTGGTTAATCAAATTCGCTGGCTGGATCTTATGTCAAGTATTCCTCGGGTGAAAGAGCAAGTTTGAATAACCAAACATGCTAGCGATGCAGGGCAAGTGGGATCAGCGTGTTGTCGAATTCCGCCAGGCCAGCGGCTCGCTGGTTTTCTTCAACCACGACCGTTATCCCGAGTTATTCACGACGACGGGCGTTGACTCTACGTCTGGCCAATGGGAGCAAGGGAAAAGCTGAATTTCAACAAGAAATGAAAATCATCCGGTGAAAGAAAACCACAGCGATCGTTTCATCGCATCAGAGTCGCGGATCACTGTCGAAACTGATTCTGACGCCCACGCCTCGCGAATAATCCGGGGTTACAGGAAAGTGATCGCTAGATCCCGACGACGAACAGATTCTCCGGGTTCCACCAAGCGAGAAAGTGAAATGCCATTTTGCGGGTTGCTTTTGGGAGGTCCGGTGACCGGTTTTATTTCCGGAGTTGGTGGCTTAACGTGATGTTAGCAATTGGACCGGAGCGGCACAGCGGGAGCCAGCGTGGCGAAAAAGACAGATCAACAGCGAATCACAGAAATGGAGATGGAGCTGACGCATTTGCAGCGGGATTACGAGGCGCTCAACGAAGTGCTTCTTGCTCAGCAAAAGACGATCGATCATCTGCAGCGATCGATCGTACGCCTCGAGAGCAAAGTGGACGCCACGGGCGAGGCCGAAGTCCGCGATGCGGAATCCGAAAGACCGCCGCACTATTAAGCCCGGATTATTTACGAGACCAATGAACCGATAAGTAAACCCGGATTATTCACGACGACGGGCGTTGATTCTACGTCTGGCCAACAGCAGCAAGGGAAAAGCTGAAATTCAACAAGAAATGTAAATCATCCAGTAGATGAAAACCACAGCGATCGTTTCATCGCATCAGAGCAACCGATCACTGTCGGAACTTGATTCTGACGCCCACGCCTCGTGAATAGTCCGGGGTAAAAATTCTTAACGAGGTTTCCTGACGAAAACCGAAAAAGACTTTCTGACAAAAATCCAAAAAGCGAAATCCAAAATTGCGTCTGCTTCGAATGCATGGGCATGGGACTTTCCCGTGAACAGTCAATTCGAGGAAAACAATGAACGCAAAAATTCTTTACTCAGCATTGGTTGCCGTTATCGCATTCGGTTCAACTGCGCCCGGGCAGACTTGTCCATCACAACAGGGCGATTCGCCGGTCTCACTGATCAGTGTTTCGCATCAGGCGCCCGTTGCAACGGAGCAGGCCGACATCGTTGATACCGCCGTTGGTGCTGAAAAATTCAAAACGCTTGTCGCTGCGGTCAAAGCCGCCGGTCTGGTTGATGTACTCAAAGGCGAAGGTCCATTCACCGTTTTTGCTCCCACCGATGAAGCTTTCAAAAAGCTCCCAGTCGGAACGGTTGAAAGCCTTCTCAAGGAAGAAAACCGTGACAAGCTCAGACAGATTCTGACTTACCACGTGGTCAAGGGAAAAGTTCTTTCCACCGACGTGGTCAAACTGACCGAAGCCCCGACGGCTCAGGGTGAAAAGATCATGATCAAGGTCGAAGGCAAGAAGGTCATGTTCAATGGCTCGACACTGGTAAAAGCCGACATCCAATGCACCAATGGCGTGATCCACGTGATCGACAAAGTTCTGATTCCCGGCCAGAACAACGGAACGCATACCGCCGCGAAAAAGGACATCGTGGACACGGCGACTGCCGCGGGCCAGTTCAAGACGCTGTTGGCTGCCGCCAAAGCCGCCGGTTTGGTGCAAACGCTCAAAGGCGAAGGGCCATTCACGGTTTTCGCTCCCACCGACGAAGCTTTTTCAAAGATTCCTGCCGAAACGATTCAGGATCTTCTCAAGCCGGAAAACAGGGAGAAGCTGGCCGGCATTCTCAAGTACCACGTGGTCGCGGGCAAAGTTATGGCCGCTGACGTTGTTAAGCTGCAAAAGGCGAAAACGGTAAACGGTCAGGAAGTGGGCATCAAAGTCACCGACAAGGGCGGCGTGATGCTTGACGATGCCAACGTGATCAAAACGGATATTGAATGTGGCAACGGCGTCATCCATGTGATCGACAAAGTCATTATGCCTCAGTAGCGCCAGCAACGGTTCACGGTCTCCGGGTCGCGTACCCGGGGGCCTGCTGTGGCATTTCAGATTCGGAATTAAAAGCGGGTCATTGCCATGGCTGTGAAACTGAAAACACGCCGCCGGACTAGAACGAAACTTTCATCGGTTTTTGCAGACGCTGAATTGCAAGAAGAAGTTCCAGTATTGCCAGATGTTGCCGCGGGCAGTTCAGACGCGATCGCCACGTGTGTGGAGCGGTACGGAAATCTGGTTTGGTCGCTGGCACTGAAAAGTTGCGCCTCGCGTGAAGCGGCCGAAGACGCAGTGCAGGACGTTTTTGTCCAACTGTGGCAGGCGGCAGGGAAATATGATGCGAATCTTTCGAGTGAGACAACGTTTGTGGCGATGATTGCCCGGCGAAGACTGATTGACCTTTATCGGCGACGCAAGGATCCTGCATCGACGTCGCTGTCAGAGGACTGGGAGATCCGGGACCAACGGAGAAACGCGGCTCAGTCCGCAGAATTGAAGGACGAAGCTCGCAAAGCGGAGGCTTTTCTTGCGGAACTTCCCTGCGAACAGCAACGCGTGATCCGCATGAGCATCTATGATGGGCTTTCGCACTCGAGAATCGCCGAAGCAACCGGACTGTCATTGGGCACCGTGAAAACGTATATCCGTCGTGGATTGATGGACTTGCGCGGTCGACTGTTTCCCATGGCCGAAGCTTCTGGCGGAGAAGCAACATGATTGAACGAAATACTGATCCCCATGAACTTCCCGACTGGTTTGTCGACCTTGTCGTGTTGCGGGCAACCGAAGGACTGAGCGACCAGGACAATCGCAGGTTTGAGAGCTATGTGGCCGAAAGTCCCAACCGCGAGTTGTTGGAAAAGGACATAGAAAAACTGGAGCTTGCCGCTGCCGCCACGGAGCTTGCCGGGCTTCAAAGCGATGATGTGATGCCGGCGTCTGTGCGAAATCGTGTGCTTGTCGCGGGCGGCAGATTCGAGCCGGACCAAACGAATGTTCCAACCGGCGCGGGAATTCCGCAACAGGACTTGGCCCAGGTTGACGGGATTCCTCATTCGCGGGCAATCGAAAAATCGCAGCGCTTCACGCGGCGGGAAGCGATGGGTTGGCTGGCGGCGGCGGCTTCGATCGCGGTGTTGGTTACAGGCTGGAATCCGTTCGCCAAAGCCCCCGATGTTCCAGCTAATCCGGTCGCTGAGGGTAGCCCACCGCTCGCGCCGGCAAAACAGATGGTGGCTTTTTTGGAGACCCGTCCGTCAGATTTGATCGACGTCTCCTGGGCCGCAACCCAAGACGCACCCGGTGCGACGGGTCAGGTTCTCTGGAGTGACAAAGCTCAGGAAGGATACATGGTCTTTCAGGGCCTGGCGGCGAACATTCCAACGCAAAGCCAGTATCAGCTGTGGATTTTTGATACCGATCCGGAGCAAAAGTACCCCGTCGATGGCGGCGTGTTTGATGTCGGCCAAGGAAAAACAGTCGTGTCGATCGACCCAAAAATACGCGTCAACAAAGCGGTCCAGTTTGCCGTCACCGAAGAGCGGCCCGGCGGTGTGGTCGTTTCGGATCGCAAAAGATTGCCACTGTTGGCGACCCTGTAGTTTGTGGCAGCGCTGATTGTTTGCAAATCGGATGCCGAAAGCTCCCAATTTAAGCGACGGCAACGAAGACTGGTTTGCAACGGAGACTGGTTTGTCGCCAACGTGCAGCGATACGCGGCTGATGAATTGCGGAAGGATACTCGACCGGAAACGGCAGCGGCCTACTTTGCTCCAGCGGGCGCAGCTGCCAGTTCTGGAACTTTGTAGCCCTCGCGATATTCCCGCTTGAGCAACTTGTTGGCCGATGCTGCGTGCTCACCGACAAACTGGCCTGCTTTGTCCAGGTTCAACATGGGACTGAGCACAATCTGCTCGTTGTCCAGGGCTAACCCGTGTGCCGTGAGATGCTTGTCGGTACCGTCAAGCAACTTGTTCCAGGCGTAGAAGTCAATTTCTTTGGCCTGTTCTTTGGTGTACTTCTCGCCCGACATGTAAGCAATGTTGGCAAGGTTGCACCAGCCGGTACTGGCATGGCCGACCGCCACATCGGCGTTGAGGATCGATGAATCACGCTTGCGAACGGCGTCGATGAAGTTCGCCATGTGAACCACGTCGCCGTTGTTGCCTTCGAATTTGCGGATGACTTTGCCGTCTTTGTCTTTGGCAAACGCGCGGCCACGCTGACCGTAAAAAGTCCCGCCCTCGCAGTACGCCAAATAGCCACTGTTGGGCCCGGGTATCCCCGGACTTTTCTTGCCGCCTTTTTCGGCCGGCAAATTGGAAAGCCCAATCACTACTGGAATATCACCGGTGTCAAAGTAAACAAAGTGCACGTTGGGCGTTTCCCCTGCATCGTTCCAGACCACGCGACCGCCGCCGCCCATGATCCGCGATGGAAGATCCACGTTGTCCCTGAAGATGTTGTTTCGAACGTCATCGAGAACGTGAACGCCCCAGTTGCCCATCTCACCCGAACCGGTGTTCCAATCCCAGTGCCAGTCGTAGTGCAGACTTTTGCGGAACAGAGGCTCTTTCATCGCTGGCCCCAGCCACAGGTCGTAGTTGACGTTTTTGGGAATTTCCAGAGGCGTGTCACGTTTGCCAATCGCACCGCGAACACCGTAGCGGTTGACTCGGGCAGCGGTGATCTGGCCCAGAGCTTTTTCTTCGTGCAAAAACTTTTTGATTTCCGCCTGCATTGGATCGCTTCGCTGCTGCGTTCCAACCTGGCAAATACGATCGTACTTGCGGGCTGCCGCAACGGTTTGTTCGCCTTCCCATTGGCTATGTGAAAGTGGTTTTTCGACGTAGACGTCCTTACCGGCTTCCATCGCCCAGATCGCGGCCAGGCAGTGCCAGTGGTTGCAGGTCGCCACAACGACAGCGTCGATTTCTTTGTCCGCGATCAGCTCCCGCATGTCGACGTAGGTTTTCGCAGTCGGATACAAATTGGTTTTGATTTTTTTGACACGTTCCTTGTCCACATCGCAAATCGCACCAATGTTTACCCCCGGTACCTTGGAGAACTGCTTCATCAGCGACCGACTGCGCCCACCACAGCTAATGAAACCCATATTGATTTCTTCATTGACATTGGCCGCTGACAGTGAACGTAGTCCGCTTCCTGAAAAAGCCGCAACAGAAACACCAAGCCCAACCTGGCCCAAAAAACGTCGTCGTGAAGTTGAATGTGTCATTTGATTCTTTTTTTGTGAAATTGATCCCGGATCATTTACCGGGCGTGGGCGTGGTTTTCAGTCCAATCAATGAACGCTGCGTTCGCTTCAGCCCCGTTGTGGTGAATAATTCCGGCGGATTGTCCGGCAATTATCGCAAAATTTAGTTCAGCTCACTAAACCCTGACAGCAGACGATTGTACCGCAAAAAGCGAACCAGAATGGCCCGAATCGCTCTATCTGCCGGTGACTGTAGCTTAATTGGGCAAAGCTTCTGAATGTGAAACAGGTAGATGCCGGTTCAACTCCGGTTGGTCACCCTCTGTTTTTTGACAATAATGGATAGGCAATTGGCTTATCCGACTCCCGGGAGACCTTCATGGTAGCGCAGGCACTTCAACGTCCGACTCTGGTCCTGAACCGAAACTGGCAGCCAGTCAATGTGGCTTCCGTTGCCCGCGCGCTGGTTCTGGTTTGGAATGACGCAGCCAAAGTCGTTGATCCGGCTGACTATCAGCTGTACGACTGGGAGAACTGGTCGGAGCTAAACCCGCGAGATGATCAGCCCTTCATCCAGGCCGTCAGCACACGCATCTGTGTCCCCGAAGTCATTACCCTGACGCGGTTCAGCAAACTGCCTTCGGCGACGGTGCCTTTCAGTCGACGCAACCTGTTCAAGCGAGATCGCTACACGTGCCAGTATTGCCACAAGCGACCGCGTCAGGACGAACTGACCATCGACCACGTCAATCCCCGCTCGCAAGGTGGTGGCTCGACTTGGGAGAACTGCGTGTTGGCCTGTATCGACTGCAACCATCGCAAGGCGGACCGAACTCCAAAGCAGGCTCACATGCGGCTGATAGTGGAACCCGCCCGACCCAATTGGAACCCGGTGTACTCGCGTTACGAAACGCGATACGAATCGTGGTCCAAATTCATCAGCGATGCGTACTGGAACGCAGAACTGGATGAGTAGAAAGCTTGTTGGCCCGGTCAGATGACTGGGCCTTTTTCGTATTGGCAGAGAACCGTTTTCACGCCTCGGAGAGGCTGTGACTTTTTTCGGTCACCCTCCCGTTTGGGCCGTTTGGGAGGGTCGGCGGTTCACCGCCGGGGAGGGTGGCGCGTGTGTGACATTGCCACAGGGAGCAATGGCATTGGGAATGCATTTGAATTGGGACCATTGGCATTGGGGTGAATAAACCGAGATAAAGTCACAGCCTCTGTTGTCGATTTTTCGCAGCAAGGTAGCTATTTACAAAGGCAATTCTGAATCCAGGACAGAACAAAGCACCGGGATTGTCGAAGGCTCGTTGGTCCCTCACGACATCCTTCGTGTCTCTGGCGAGGAAGCCGTTCAGGATTATCTGACTCACGAGATTCAACAGGTTTACCGAAGCCAGCGTGTGGAGATCAATGACAAGCACATTGAGATCATCATTGCTCGCATGCTTCGTAAGGTAAAAATCGAAACTGCCGGTGATACTGATCTGCTGCCGGGTTTGATTTGTGATCGCTTCGAGTTCATGCAGGTCAATTCGAACTGTGGCAAGTGCCTGCGGATCACTGATCCAGGCGAAAGCGATTTCGTTAAAGGCCAGATTGTGCCCAAGGTTGTTATCGAGGAAACCAATGCTCGCATTGAAACCCTGGGTGGCAAGCCATGTAAAGGAACCAAAACCAAACCAGCGACTTGCAGCACGCAGCTGCTTGGTATCACGAAGGCTTCGGTTCAGAGTTCCAGCTTTATCTCGGCGGCTTCGTTCCAGGAAACGACCAAGGTACTTACCGAAGCGGCTCAGCCGCTGGCGAGTGGGAGAAGCTCCAGGCGTGGCAGGACGAACTTGACGGCGGTCGACAGTAGTTCTCCTCCACAATTTGAAACCAACAACCGGCTTTCGATCCTTCCGATTGAGAGCCGGTTTTTTTGCCTTCATCGCAATGCGTTGCGGTATTGATTCTTGCATTGCGGTGGCACGAACGACAACACCCTCGCTGTGGGGCAATTCCCGAACAACGTTTATTCGTGCACGAAAAACGACTGGCCCTCAAACAAAAACAAATCGACAGCCTTTCGGTCTTTGGCGAAACCAGGCCCATCGAAATTCAAGTTTCTGGAAAAAAACCTGTTTTCAGGGAATCACAAAGAAACTCCGGGTACTTTTCTTGTGTCAACTTTTTTCACGTGAGCCTGCCATGCGATTGTTGTTTTCCCTGATTCTGTTGTTCTGCACGTTCGTCAATTCCGCGTTTGCCCAGCGCGACGCTCCAGTTTTTAATTCCTATCTGCCCCGAACGGTGGTCTACAACCAGCGAACCTCTCTCGATTTCGAGGTCACCTGGCACAAGGCTGGCGGGCCGGTCAAGCAAATGGATCATGCTCAGATGTACGTCATGGTGTATCTGGAAAAAGACGAACAGGAAATTCTCGACCTTGCCAACAAAAAGGAACACACCAACAAAAAGAACGACATAAAAAACATGATCCCGGCGGTGCTGGCCGAAAAGAAACTGGCGCTCGTTGTGGAAACCAAACTGGCAAACCCGGAATCGGACGCAACGCAGAATCTGAAAAAGAAAATCGTTGGCGGCGCATTGTTCGACTTTGAATTCAGCATTGACTACTCACAACTCCTCAAGCTTCACAAGGGCCTGGCAAACTTTGACCCAAAAACGGTCACCACCACGCCCAAGCTGGGAACGACTTACAGCGACAAAGTCAAACTGATGCTCCTTGTGCCAACCAACGACAGTCCTTTGGCAACGCTGATTCCGGAAGAACAGCGGAAGACGTATGACTTTGCCCATCTGATGAACTCCGAAACGTCCATCCAATACCTTAAACCTCTGCCCCAGCGGTTCGGGCTTCGACTGCCTGAAGACGCAGAGGCTGCCATCGCCTACATCGACTAGCGGAAATAGCGCCAAAACGGCTGATTTTTCCAACCCCGGTTTTGGCATCACAACCGTGGCTAGCGCCAAAAACGGCTAACCCCAAGATTGGTTGTAACGCACCACGAGTGCACCGAGAGAGCCAGGGGTCAGGTTGCCAGTTGTGTGGTTCGACTATCGGAATATCGGGGTTTCACGCCTCGGAGAGGCGAGCTACCAGGAAGGCAATCCTGAACCCAGGGCGGAACAAAGCACCAGGCTCTGCTATCGCCGCAAACCCCTCTTGTACACGTACATCCGTACGTGTAAATTGACGCGTACAGTCGTACGTGAAAGATGGAGCAAGTCATGGTGGATCGGCCTTCGCTGTCAAAAGGCGAAATGGAAATCGCGAGGTTGCTGTGGGATGTAGGTCCGGCAACGGTAAGGCAAGCATTCGAAGCCCAGCCCGAGGGCCGCGAAATGGATTTCACGACGGTGCAAACGTACCTCCGGCGCCTCGAGAAAAAAGGCTACGCATCGTCGAAGCTTGACGGTCGCCTCCGCGTCTATTCGGCGCGGGCAAGAGCCCGTACGGTCATTCGCGAAACGGTCGACGACCTTGTGCTGCGGCTATTCGGTGGTGAAAAGTTGCCTCTGGTTCGCCATCTGATCGAAGACACCGACATCGGAGCGGATGAACTGGCGGAGCTTCGCAAACTGATCGCCAAACTGGAAAAGGAGCGATCATGAACGACCTTTCTTCGCTGCTTTGGACGCAAATCTGGCAAGTCACCGCTGTGGCGGCGGTCGTTTTTCTGTGCGTCAAAGCGTTCGCCAAAGACCGACCGCACCTGGCCCACGCGCTCTGGGTTCTGGTGTTGCTTAAATGTATTACGCCTCCGGTTTTCAGTAGTCAACTGAGCCCCTTCAGTTGGATGACGGCTGAGGCGGTGATCGAAAGCCCCGGCGGTGCTGCGGCGTCTCCGGCAGAACTTGCGCTGCTGGCTAAAGTTGAAGCTGAACCAGATTCAGCGCTGCCGTTGATGAGACCCGGCGGCTTCGACCTGTTCGAGAGAAACAACCCGTCAATAGCTGCCAGGGGTGCTACCACCACTGCTCCAGCGGCGGTCAACAAAAACGAGGCCGTCAGTTGGAAGTGGATTCTGTTTTCAGTTTGGCTGCTGGGAGCGGCGACTTGCATCCTGCTTCAGCTATTCCGTTTGCTCAGCTTCACCCGCCAGATTCACCAAGCCCCATCATTGCCGTGCCGGGAAACCGAATCGCTCGTCGCTGACCTTGCCAGGCAACTTGGGCTGCGCCGCAAGGTCCGCATGGTGCTGACCGAATCTCAAATCAGTCCTGCCGTGATCGGTCTTTTTCGCCCCACGGTTTTGCTGCCAGCATCGATTACTGAACAACCGAACCGGAACCTGCGGCCCTTGATCGCACACGAGCTGATCCACATTCGCCGCGGCGATCTCTGGTGGGCGTTGCTGCAAACCGTTTGTGGATCGCTGTTCTGGTTTCACCCGCTGGTGCGAATTGCGGTCACGGCAATCACGCGCGAATCCGAACGCAGCTGCGACGAAGAAACGATCGCCAGTTTGAACATCAACCCGGCGGACTACGCACGCAGTTTGCTGGACGTTTTACAGCAGAAACAACTACAAACCGTGCCGGCATTGCCTGGAGTCAAGCCGGTGGAAATTACTTTGAATCGATTGGAGAGAGTTATGAAACTTGGACACGGAAGTCACAAGCGAACGCCATGGTGGACATGGATGGTCCTGGTCGCCTGCAGTGCGATGGTCTTGCCAGGAGCAAGCCTGGTCAATGGCCAGGCGATTGAAAATGATGCGCCAAAGCTTCTGCCCATAGAACGTCAGTGGACTACCTACATTGATGAAGTGAAATCGGACGACAATCTGATCCTTACTTGCGTCTACGACGTCAAGGACATCGTCAAAGTCCTGCAGCAGAAAAACCCCGACGCAGACGTTCAGGAAGTCGAATTGAAACTGCTTCGGCACCTGCGGGCATTTCCAATAAATGATCCCATGGCAAAACCGGATCCTCAAAAGAAGACAGTGCTCCACGAGGGCAGAATCATCACCACGCGAACCCGCGAGGGTCATCAGCAGCTCCGCGACCATCTGAAGCAAACTCGCGAGCATGGCTTTCGTGAAATCGTGATCGAAACCCGGATTCTTTCGATCCCCAAAGGAACAGCGGACCAAATTAACTGGATCGAATCACGCACAGCTAAAATACTGGCAAAGAATGGAGAAGTCCGGCGCGCGTCAAAGGGCGATGCCAAAGACGCAGAAGTTGACTGGCAAGGTGCTTTGGTCGACAGGTATCCGGTCAAGGTTGCGAACCTGCTCGAAGCTCCATCCGACACCGCCAACGACGTTCATCAGCTTTGCAAAGCCGACGTCCATCGCTGGCATGTTCTCGAGTCAACCCTCGATAAAGAACAGTTCACCCGGTTCCTGCAAGCGAATGCCGGAAAGGTCACACACGCACCGACTGTCACGTTGTTCGACGGTTCCGGAGGCGTGATCAGCGATGCTTCTCTGCGCCCATTTGTAACCAATGTCATACCGATCACGTCTTCCGATCCTGATGGCCCCGTCGCCCATCAGCCTGTGATCTCGCTGGTGCCCGATGGGACAACGACAACCATCAGCGGCGAAGTCCTCGACGATGGCCAGTTTCGGCTTCACGGCGATCTTGTTTTCTCACAGATCGACCACGTTGATACGTTCACGTTTCACCCGGACGGAACACCCGCCGAAGAGGGCGCCGAATTAAAACATGGCGTGACCATTCAGTTGCCAGTTGTTTCTGCTTCGAAGTTGGACTTCGACAGCACCATCGCGACCAACCAAACGATGGCCCTGCGATTCACCAACCCGATGGCTGACGACAGCGAACTGGTTGTCTTGATGACGCCGACGCTAATTGACGATTTTGAATTGCCTGGGGTTTTTGGAACCGGTGATGACATCTCTGGCTTCAAGAAAGGGCCCGAGTTCAAGCTTGAAAGAAACCCAGCGGCGTTACAAGAGGCAAAAGTCACTCCGCTTCGCTCAGCGGCACACTTCGTTTCCCGTCAGAAACTGGCAGCACTGTTCAAAGAACACAAGGTATCGGCAAACGCCAGTGAAATCGAAAGTGAGATCCAAAACATCGCTTCACGGGTCGGCATGACAACCGATCAGTGGAAAGGAATCGTCTGTGAAAAGCGTTGTATCGGTGAAGCCGAACTGGGAAAGATGGTCGAAAGGGAGGTTTGCTTCAAAAAACTTCCGCCAAAAGTTCAGAACCAGTTCTCCCGGAACCACGATCAGGAAACCCTCATCATTCGCAGTGAGGATCCCAACAAGAATCTGCCGTCGGACAAAGTAAGGACTTTCGTCAGGGGTGATTTCGTCGTGGCGGTTCACGCGGACATTTCGGTTGACGAAAATGACGATGAAATAACACTCGCGGGCAAAGAGCTCGAAATCGGAGTCGCTGCCGATGACTTGCAGGTCGAACAATGGGCGTCGGGCGACATCCAGCTCAAAGTCGACAACAAGGCCATTTCGATGACGATTGTGGACGGGCTGATCCAGATGGGTGGGCCTCCGTTGGTTGCCGACCGGATTCAGTATGACTCAGGGGATATTTCAAAAATTGAGTTTGCTGGCAACGTTCGCTGGGAAATCGAAACGGCTACCTTCACTGCGGACCATATGCAGCTCAGCGAAACATCGTTCCTGTTTCGCGGGAATGTGAAGGTTCAGTTTAGCGGCAGCAAGAGCCTGAACATCATTGCCGATGAAATGGTCCTTCACGACGATGGAAAGATCACCGTGGACGACATTGAACTGGGGCTGAAAATCGATTTTTGAGCGTGGGCCTGCGGCACCAGGGCGAACCGTTTTGGCGGTAGAGCCTGGTGCCGAAACGGTGCTTGATGTGAGCCGCTGGCCGTGAGGCCTCGGGTGATGGTCGCGATGCGGTTTGGCAAAAAGCTGGAGGCTTTGGCGGTGATTCAATGTGCCAAATGATGGCTGGGTCGTTGCGTAATTCCCACCCGAGGCCTTACGGCCAGTGGCTCACGGGCGCACCTGAGGCCGATTTCGTGCTCTGCGCCTCAACCGCGACAGAAAGTTCCACCATGGGAAAGAAAATGGCGGCGATAATGGAACAGAACTCCCCGCGGCTCACCGACTGAGCCCTGGACTTTTCGGATTGTTCGGCTTTGAGGTGACTCCTTGCCGATTGCGGCGTTTCATCCTTTTCAAACACCATCCGGCAAACAACAATACGAGTCCCGTAACCATGCAGAATACCGTGTCCGTGACCACAGAGCCATCCAATCCGCCTGCCCCTGGCAGCACGCTGTCGCAGCGGATCAACGCGTACGTCGAGCTAACCAAGCTCCGTATCTCAGTGATGGTTCTGATTACCTTCATCGTCGCCGCCGCGATGGCCGCGCCCGCGTTTCCTTCTTTCTCGGTTCTGTTCTGGGGTTCGATCGGGATGTTGTTGATCGCCGGCAGTGGTAACGCGATGAACATGTACCTCGAACGGCGGTCGGATTTTCTTATGCCGCGAACCGCTGGCCGACCGCTTCCGTCGGATCGGCTTACCGGAACCGAAGTCATCATTTTTGGCATCGCGGCGTTGGTGCTGAGTGTTGTGGTGCTGGGAATGTTTGTTAACACAGCCACTGCAATTTGCGGCGTGGCCAACTGGGTGCTTTACGTTTTGATTTACACGCCGCTGAAACGGAAACACTGGCTCAACACCGAAGTCGGGGCCGTCGCCGGGGCGCTGCCTGTGCTGATGGGAGCCCTCGCAACGGGAAGCACGATTCCCGTTTCAGTGTGGGCGTTTTTTGGCGTGCTGTTCTTCTGGCAGTTTCCGCACTTTATGGCGATCGCGTGGAAGTACAGAGACCAGTACAAAAAAGGTGGCTTGCAAATGCTGACGGTCGTGGATCCGAGCGGAGTTCGGGCCGGTCGCAAGGCGGTGGTGACCTGCTTGCTATTGATTGCGGTCAGTTTGGTGCCGGCTTTCTTTGTGCGATCGACGCTGCACGGGGCGATCGTGGCGGTCTTTGCTCTGGTGGTCGGGGGTTACTATCTGAAGGCATCGCTGCTGTTTGCCAAACAGCCCAATGACGCTACCGCAAGAAAGCTTCTCCGGACTTCGCTGTTGTACCTGCCCCTGTATATGTTGGGTTTGATGCTGGCCTGTTTGACCTGATGGTTCAGCGCATTGTTGGCCGGCCAACATTGAATTGGTCGGCGATTTTTCGCGGGCAGACCGGCGGCCGGGAAGTGCTTGAACCTGTTTCAAAACGCTGAATCTGTTTTCAATCCATGACCGCACACACCGACACAAAGCATGGCTTGCGATACCAGTCGGCGATTCCCGTTGCCCGCGGGAAGATCGCCATGTGGCTGTTCCTTTCGACCGAGATCATGTTTTTTACGGCGTTGATCGGAACGTACATTGTGCTCCGTTTTGGTGTTCCAGCGGGAAGTTGGCCGACACCAGGAGAGGTCCACGTGGTCGAGTGGTTGGGTGCGATCAATACCTTTGTGCTGATTTGCTCCAGCGTGACGATCGTGCTGGCGCTCGAAGCCGCCAAACTCGGCCAGCCGACCAAAGCCAAACGCTGGTTGCTGCTGACGTTTGTGCTGGGCTGTGGGTTTTTGGGTATCAAGGGCGTTGAGTATGCCTCCAAATTCAGTCACGGCATTCACCCTTCGGCACCCCGAAGCGTGCTTTATGATCGCGCCGATGCGGTCTGGCTTTCGGGGCTGAAAGAACACATTCGTGATCGCGTGGGGGTGCTGGAAAAAAGCGGAGCCACCGCTGAGACCAACCGGGAGCTTGCGAATCTGTTTCTGATCCAGAGCGGCATGGTGCAGTGGACCGAATCCAAAGTCGGCAGGAATGACGATCCGCTGATGGAACCGTTGGCGATGTCGGCTTTGGCCAGCCAGGTTTATCCGGATTCGTTTTCGAGTGAGCAGCGACAACGCATTGCGACTTACATGCAGAATGAAACAGCCGAAGTCAGCGGTCTGCTTGCCGGCGCCCAACAGGGGCTCGATGAATCCAGGTCGCAGCTTAAATCGCTTCAGGAGAAAATCGCGGAACTGGGAAAAGCAGACGATCTCACGGAGGAGCAAAAGTCGGCGCTGTCGGCCAAAAAAACGCAGGCGAACCAGCTAACCGCATCGATCACTGCGGCAACGGGCAATCATTCAAAACTGTCTGCTCGCGTCCGGGCGATCCAGGAATTTCACCTGGCCGATCACGACCACCACGGCATCAATCATGATCACCACATCAAACTGCCGATGGTGATTCCCAGCGGTAATACATGGGCCAATACCTATTTCATGCTGACGGGATTTCACGCCCTGCACGTATTGATCGGGCTGATTGCCTTTTTGGTGATGCTGCCGATGACGCTTGATGTCGCCCGTGCGGGGCTGGTCGAAAATGTCGCGTTGTACTGGCATTTTGTGGATATCGTGTGGATATTCCTGTTTCCGCTTTTGTACTTGTTTTAGTAATTGAATCATTTCAGGCGCTCACTTGTTTGAAAAAGACTCTGGCGAGTCACCGGCATGCAGGATCAACACGCACAACCTCAACCTGAACCCAAAAGCCATCGCGGTGTGTTCGTCATGGTCTTCCTGATGCTCTGTGCATTGACGGGGCTCAGTTTCTGGATTGCGAACTCGCATTTGATGCAACACCGGATGACCGCCTGGCTGGCGATGATGACCGTTTCGGTCGCGAAGGCTTTCCTAGTGGTGACTTTCTTTATGCATTTGTGGTGGGAAAAGAAGTGGAAGTACGTGCTCACTATTCCCGCGATTCTGATGTCGGCCTTGTTGGTGATGCTGCTTGTTCCCGACATCGCAGACCGAGTGAGCACCTATTCGAAAACCCGCGCCAGCTATGCTCCGGTTATTGAAACCGGCGCCGAACCAACCGCTCAGGAAACCCACCCATGAACGTGCCGCCGCATCAAAGAAAATCGCCCGTCGTGCTGATGGCATTGTTGGGAACACTGGCTGCCCTGTTTTTGGGCCTCGCGGTGTTTATGGGGCTGGGGATCTTTTCGAACCAGGCTCCGGTTTTGGTTGCGCAATCGGGAAGCAGCAGCACGCCGACCAAGCCCACCACCGATCAGCCATCGGGAGCGGTGCTTGTGGATGCCTCCTGGAATCACCTGCACCACATCGATCCGTTTGTGATGACCAACCAAGACGGCGAAGAGTTTGATACGGCTCAGTTTTCGGGAAAGCGTCCGTTTCTGGTCAGCTTTTTCTTTGCCAGTTGCCCGAGCATCTGTCGGGACTTGAACAAGCAGGTTGCAAGGCTTAACGATCAACTGAAAAAGGAAGACGTTTCTTTTGTGACGATCACCGTTGATCCGGAAAACGATACGCCGGAAGTGCTTGGTCGCTACGCCAGAGATTTCGATGCTCAATCACCGCGGTGGGCTTTTCTGACGGACCAGAAATACAAAATCAAACAGGTCGGCGAGCAGATGTTTCGCGTTGAAGTCGTCGACATCGCGAACCACACCGACAACATCATGCTGGTCGACAAGTGGGGCCGCTACCGGGACAGGTTCAAGTGGAACGATCCTTACGACATGAAGCGTCTGGTGAAAGTGGTCAAACAGGTCGCTGCCGAAACAGAGCCTCCGTTGGGGCAGACGGTGCGAACCCGCAACGCGATGGTGGGCCTTGAGCCAATCGATTTGAGCACGCTACAGTGGCTGCGTGAGTTCCATTTGCTTGGCAGCGACGAGAAGCCATTTTTCTCGCGTGACCTAGTCGGAGAAGTCTGGATCGCGAATTTCTTTTTCACGTCCTGCCCAACGATCTGCAAGGATCAGACGAAGTACCTTCGCGGCTTGCAGGATCGCCTGGTGGATACTCCAGCCAAACTGGTCAGCATCACCACCGATCCGGTCACCGACACGGCCGAGGTGTTGCGAAAGTACGCCCGCGAGATCGATGCGGATCCGCAGCGCTGGATGTTTCTAACCGGAAACAAAAGAGCCATTCCGCGGATCGCTGGCGAGTTCTTTTCAGCGATGGGCAAGGAAGACCACCACTCGACGGACCTGTTTGTGGTCGACAAGTGGGGCAGCGTTCGCGGCCGATTCTCCTGGCAGGACGCGGGACAGGAAGTCCAATTGCTGCAGTTGGTTGCGGAGCTGAACAAAGAGGATCGACCGCCGGCCAGATTCGAACCCGTTACTGGCAAGTGAACCGATGAGCGATATTGATCCTGACCTGTCGCTGCATGACTACCAGCCATGCCTGCGCGACGTGGGTGAGGACTGGCGAGATCGCTGGGTCGTGCTCCGCGAGTTTATTCGCAACTGGTTTTGGATCCGGCAAGAAAACAGGAGCTTGCGCCGTGAGATTGACGCTGTCGAGACATGGGGCGCACCGGTTGCATCTGTTGAGAAAAGGATTGGTGTTGCGTTGCCGCCGTCGCTCAAGGAATGGGTCTCTCTGTTTGAGCAGACCAACAGCGAGCACGGCAACTTGATGCGTGACGATTATGCGATGTTGTGGAGTGAGAACAGCCAGACGCTTGTCATCCGGGTAATCTGCGAAGGCAACGTTGCGTGGGGCGTGAAGAGAGCCGATCTTCATCTTCCCGATCCGCCGGTTCAGGAGATGGATGTCTGCGTTTACGGCGATGACGATGTAACGTGGCGGGGGAATCAGTGGGAATCCAAAGGTATGATTCGGCCGACGGTTACCGCGTTTCTGATCAAGCAGATTTTGGACTATCTGCCTTCAAAGACGCGGGTGGATGTTTCCGTTCCGGAAGAACCGGCAAGGCGTGAGGAACGGTTGGCTCAAATGAGCCAGTACTTTGACCGCGTTTCAACAATTGGTAATGATCAATTATTTGAATCCACGAACATGTTTGCCGGGCTGCAACCCGGGAGCCGTGTTTGCTCAGTTCACTTTCGCAAGAGGCGACCGCAAATAGAGGAGCTACCTGACTGGATTCGTCAGAACACCCGCGATTCACGATACAGGATTTGAGACCTTTCAACGAACCATGACTGACGAAAACGAAACCATTGGCAAGCCAGAGAATTTACCTTTGGCAAAGAAGCTTTACCCGATCGCGTGGGTGCTAACGGTCGCGGTGTTGGCTTTGGTGGGCTACATGCGACGCGCTGAAAAGTTCGACATCGGATTCGAACTCGACATGCTGCCGCCGTTTCATGCGTTGCTCAATTCGATCGTGGCGCTGCTGTTGGTGTTTGCCCTGATTGCGATCAAGCAACGAAACGTGAAAGCCCACCGTGAAGCCATCTCTGCGGCGATGATGTTTTCGGCTGCCTTTCTGCTGTGCTACGTCGCGTATCACTTCACGACCGAAGAAACAAAATACGGCGGTCAGGGCGCGATGCGGATCGTGTACTTTGTGCTTTTGATTTCGCACATTGTGTTGGCAGCGGTTAGTTTCCCGCTGATCCTTTTCACGTGGATTTTTGGTTTTACCGGTCAATACGCCCGGCATCGCAAGTTCGCAAAGATCACCTGGCCGATGTGGTTCTACGTCGCGGTGAGCGGACCGATTTGTTATTTGATGCTGCGTCCGTACTATTGAGAGAGGGGTCCCTCGCTGACGCGTCGGGTTGCGATTCTGTCCTGGCTGACGCGTCGATCACCCTCCCATCTGGGAGGGTCGGCGGTTCACCGCCGGGGAGGGTTGCGCGGGTCTGGAATTGCCCAAGGGAGAGGATTGGCATTGGAGAGGATTGGAATTGCGGTGAATGAAATCACAACCTCCCCCAAGCTGGCGATGTGCAACTTCAAAACTGTCGCTTCGGGCTACCATTTTGTCCTCGGTTGCGATTCTGTCCTCGGTTGCGATTGAGTCCTCGGTTGCGATTGAGTCCTCGCTGACGCGTCGGGTTGCCTTGCCAGGGCAATTATGTGGTCACCAATGACGGATCGTAGTCGGTTGGTGGTTCAAAGCCTAGGCAGGTGATCGCTGTTGCGGCAAGGCTGCTGATGCCAGCGTCGTCCAGGGCGGCGAGCTTGAGGCCCGCAGCGCCAGAGGCGTCCCAGATGTAGCAGGGGACCGGGTTGAGTGTGTGGCTTGTTTTGGGTTTTGGGTTACCGCTGGAGTCCTGTTTGAGGTTGCCTTGTTTGTCGACCTCGAACATTTCGTCCGCGTTGCCGTGGTCGGCGGTGACGATCAGGATCCCGCCGGCGGCTTTGACGGCTTTGACCAGTCGGGCAAGGCACAGGTCGACCGCTTCGACAGATATTTCGACTGCGAGCAAGTTTCCTGTGTGCCCGACCATGTCGCCGTTGGGATAGTTGGCGCGAATGAAATCATGCTTTTTGTTTTGAATTGAATCCAGAATCACTTCGGTGATCTCGGCGCCCTTCATCCACGGTCGCTGCTCAAACGGGACCAAGTCCGATGTGATTTCGACATAGGTTTCGAGCCCGTCGTCGAACTTGCCGCTGCGGTTGCCATTGAAAAAGTACGTCACGTGTCCGTACTTTTGCGTTTCACTGACCGCCAGTTGGCGGACGCCGCTGTGGGCAAGGTACTCCCCCATTACGTCGTCGATCGCTGGCGGTGAAACAAGGTAGCTTTTGGGGATTTGCAGTTCCGCGTCGTACTGCATGATGCCTGCGAATTTGACCGCCGGGATGTTGCCGCGGTCAAATTTGTCCAAGTTCGGATCGTCGAAAGCTTTGGAGATTTCGATCGCCCGGTCGCCGCGAAAGTTAAACAAAATCACACTATCGCCGTCAGTCATCGGCCCGACCGGTTGGCCATCGCGTTGGATGACGAATTCTTTCAGGTCCTGATCGATCACACCGGGGTTTTCGGCGCGGAGCGTTTCGATGGCCTGCGTGGCGGTGGTGAACTTGCGGCCGTTGCCGTGTACGTGCGTGTCCCAGCCCCGCTGGACCATCGGCCAGTCGGCGTCATACCGGTCCATGGTGATGTACAGTCGACCGCCACCGGACGCGATGCAGTAGTCGAAGTCACCGGAGTTGTTAATTTCGGCAAGCAGGCTTTCGAGGGCTGCAATGTATTCCAGGGCCGACGTTGGACCGACGTCGCGGCCGTCCAGCAGTGCGTGGATGCGGACTTTTTGGATGCCCTGTTTTTGGGCCTGGCGGATTAGAGCAAACAGAATGTCGATATGCGAGTGAACGTTGCCGTCGGAGAGCAATCCCAGAAAGTGCAGCGTGTTGTCAGCGGTCAGGCTTGCCGTGAGGTTCTTCCAGACGTCGCCATCGAAGACCGCGCCCGATTCCACGGCGTTCTTGACCAGCAGGGCTCCCTGGTCGAACACCCGCCCCGATCCGATCGCGTTGTGGCCGACTTCGCTGTTGCCCATGTCGCCATCGGATGGCATCCCGACGGCGCGGCCGTGGGCTTTGAGAGTCGTGTAAAGGCTGTTGTCCTTGAGCCAGTCAAGGGTCGGCGTGGATGCTTTTGCGACCATGTCGCCGGGGTCGCCTTTTCCGATCCCGACGCCGTCCATAATGCAAAGGACTACGGGACCGTTGGGGCCGGAGAAAGATTCAAGACGCTTGAGAGCTTGCATGGTATTGAGTGGGTAGATGAATCGTGGTGACGGCATTTTGCCGTCGCAATCGTGCTGCTCGTAAAACTGCGACGGCTCGAAGCCGTCACCACGACTGCGTGGACTCTGGCCACGAGTTTACTGAAATCGGAATCGGACGCTATGCAGCATGTCAGAATTTGCGACAATCGGAAACTTCTGCAACCAAGGTAATTCCCGTATCCAAACATGGCAAAAATCAAACCCCTCACCTTCGATTACAGTGGCTCGTTGATCCCCGTCAACGGCGTCTCCCAGGGCGACATCGACGGCATCACCGCAAAACTTCAGGCCGCCCGCGATGAAGTTCTCAAAGTGGATCTTGAGCAGTACGCCAGCGGCGAGATCCCTGCGGAAAAACAGCCGCTCGACGCCGGGTTTACAGAAATGCCCGAGCGGATCCTTGAAGCGTACCACGACGATCGCGATGGCAGTGAGCTGGGTCGGATTTTGAAAACCGCGACGCGGTTGGGCGAAACGGTCGACAAAGTTGTCGTGCTGGGGATCGGCGGGTCGTACATGGGTGCCCGGGCGCTGATGGAGACCTGTTGCCATCCGTACTTCAACGAGTTGCCGCGTGAGTCTCGCGGCGGGCGGCCCCGGATTTACTTCGAAGGTAACAACGTCGACAACGACTGGTCGCAGTCGCTGATTGACTTTCTTGAATCCGATTCGTCCGGCAAAGAAGGCCCCGAAGGCAACTGGGCGATCGTGGTGATCAGCAAAAGCGGTGGAACGCTGGAGACCGCCGCCGCGTTTCGACAGTTCAAAGCGGCTTTGGAAAAGAAAGTCGGCGCCGAAAACCTCAAGGACTTCATCGTCCCGGTGACTGGGGCAAGCGGAAAACTTGCCGGCCTTGCGGACGCGATTGGAATCACCGACCGCTACCTTGTGCCCGATGGAGTTGGCGGAAGGTTCAGCATTCTTTCAGCGGTGGGGCTTTTGCCGGCGGCGATCATGGGCATCGATGTGGTGGCCCTGTTGGAGGCTGCCGCAGCGATGAACACGCACTTTCGCACCGCGGCGGTTGGCCAGAACGTGGTCCTGGACTACGTGGGCGTGAATCACTTGCTCGAAACCAAACAGGAGATGCCAACACGGGTGCTTTCTGTGTGGAGCAAATCACTGGAGTCGGTTGGATTCTGGTACGACCAGCTGTTGGCCGAAAGCCTTGGCAAGGACGAGCGCGGGGCGTTTCCTTTGACTTGTGTGAACTCGCGTGACTTGCACTCGCGAGCCCAGCAGCATCAAGAAGGCGCTCGCGACAAAGTCATGAACAATGTGATCGTGGACGCCTGGCGACACGAGGGGCTTGCGATCGGCCAGAGCGAACATGACCAGGACCAACTGAACGAGCTTGGTGACAAGACACTGGTGGACATCATGTCGGCGGCGATCCGCGGTACGAATTTGGCGTATCGGGAAGACAATCGCCCGACGACTGATATTCATTTGGCAGGCGTCAACGAATCGTCCGTGGGGCAGCTTTTGCAGATGCTGATGCTGGCCACGGTGGTCGAGGGTCGGTTGATCGGGATCAACCCCTACGGCCAGCCGGGTGTAGAAAGTTACAAGAAGTACATGAACCAGTTGTTGCGCGAGACGTAGCAGACGGGAGTTGGCCGCAGTTGCGGTGCGGGCGATCGTGGCGAGGGCTTCCAGTTGTCTCCTTGGCAACGGTAGTCCGAAGCGTTAGCGAGGACAGAATGGTGTCGACCTCGTTAACGCTTCGGGTTACCAATTGCTTCGGGTTACCAATTTCGGCCAACGGCACTACGATTTTTCTGCGACGCACCATTCAGCAACGCACCATTAAACGACCTACCAAACTCCCAGAAAAACTTTCACAAGAGAATCCATGGCAGTTGAACTTACCTGGTACGGCCACGCGACGTGGCTGATCACAAGCGGTGACTATCGGATTTTGGTCGACCCGTTTCTGGATGACAATCCGTCGGCAACGATCAAAGCCGCCGATGTGGATCCCAGTGTGATCCTTGTCTCACACGGGCACGCCGATCACATCGCTGACGCCGCTGCGATCGCCAATCGCACCGGTGCGACGGTGTATGCGGTCTACGAAGTCGCCAACTGGCTGGCAGAGAACCACAAAGTGCAAAACACTGTCGGGATGAACATCGGAGGTGCGGCGGTGCTTCCGGTTGGCAAAGTCAAAATGGTGCCGGCACTGCATAGTTCTGGTTTGCCTGATGGCAGCTACGGCGGAGTGGCGGCGGGGTTTCTGGTGAAAGTCGGCGATACAAAGATTTACTTTGCCTGCGACACGGCGCTGTTCTCTGATATGCAGATGATCGGAGCGGTGGGCCTGGACGCGGCGGTGCTTCCCATCGGCGATCTGTTCACAATGGGCCCTGAAGACAGCGTCACCGCAACCGAATTGCTCAAGCCCACAAAAGTTCTGCCAACTCACTACAACACCTGGCCGCCGATCGAGCAGGACGCGGGTGCCTGGGCGGAGCTGGTCAGGACAAAAACTTCTGCCGAACCTGTTGTTCTGCAACCTGGCGAAACGGTGACATTATGATGATGCGAGGATTGTTCTTTCTGTTGTTCGCGGTTTCTCTTTCTGCGGTTCATGCCCAGCAAGCCGAACTCGCATGGCAGTTCAAATCTGGCGATGAACTGGCGATTCAGTTCACGCAGTCGGATACTTTTCGAAGCCTGATCGATACCCGCGACCGGAGCGTCGAAAGCGAAGTGATTCTTGACGTGGACTGGAGCGTCACTGCGGTGGACCCGCAAGGCACCGCGACGGTCGATCAGACGCTGACCCGAATTCGGCTCAAGTCGGGTGCGCCGGGCGAAGAGGAAAAGCTGGCCATCGAGATCGATACTGCGGCCGGGAAGGCCACGCGTGGCGTTTCGCGTGATTTTGCAAAACTGGTGATGCCGCTGGTGGGGCTGAAGTATTCGCTGCAAGTCGACAATCGCGGCGCGGTGCTCGCGGTGGCGGTGGATCCGGCAGTCATGGCGACCATCAATGCTCTTCCGGCCGATCATCAGTTGTCCAAAATCGTCCAGCCAGAGGTCATGAAAACGCTGCTGGCAAAAAGCCTTGCCCTGCCCGCGAAATCGCTCAAGGCGGACCTTGCTTGGGAAGACACCGACCAGCTTGCATTCTCCGGCGGTACGCTTGATCGAAAAACAAAGTGGAAGGTCGAATCGCTGGATGACGATGTCGCGAGCCTTGGTGTCAGCCTTGAGCTGAATCAGGGCACCGCGACCGCGGCTCCGGGTTCATTCACCGGCCCGATGACGCTGCGAGGTTACACCGGCGGCGGAAAAATGGTGTTTGATCGCAAGGCCGGTCATCTGCAAAGCTATCGGATGGAGTCCGAAATTCGGGTCCGAACCCTATACCGCACCGACCGGGTCGACACGACACTCAAGTCGATTTCCCGGGCAACGGTTACGAAAAAAGAGTAGCGATGTCTGCAAGTAACACTCAGTATCATGACGTCGCTGGCGTCGATGACATTCCACCCGGCAGCAGTAAAGCCTTCAAGGTCGGCGAGCGGATGGTTGCCGTTTTCAATCGCGACGGCAAATGGTTTGCAATCGATGACATGTGTCCGCACATGGGTGCTTCGCTTGCTGACGGTCATCTCGACGGCAGGGAAGTCACCTGCCCGTGGCACGCGTGGAGCTTTGACATTTGCGACGGGTCGTGGTGCGATAACCGGGCGCTGAAGATTGATACTTTTCCTGTTCGCGTTGTGGGCGATCGGATTGAGGTTTCGGCCGAACCGAATCCAAAAGCCGAAGGCGATCTGACGCATTGAATGCTGTGGTGCCGGTGCGTCGTTGAAGTTGTCAGACAGAGAGGTTGGCTTCTCTGCTGGCCTGTTGCGTTGTTGCGTTGTTGGAAAACGCAAGTTTCTTTTGTGGGCACTGATCGGTTCGCTGTGCTTCCGAATTTGGGCCAGTCGGGCTACCTTGGTCGTTGCAGGAGGAAACGATGAGCAAGCTTGACATTCGAGACTTTCAAAATCTGATTCGCAGGATGTACTTCGAAAAGGACGTCGCTCGCGGGGTTTCGGGAACGTACATGTGGTTGGCCGAAGAGATGGGTGAACTGGCGGCCGACTTGCGGAAGGTCGAGCAGTTTCAAGCCGCAGAGGAGAAAGGCGAATCCGTCGATGCGGCTCAGATTGTGGCGCTGCGGGAGAATCTCGGTGCCGAGTTCGCGGACGTGTTGGCGTGGCTGGCAACGATTGCCAACGTGGTCGATATCGATTTGGCTGCAGAACTGGCGAAGAAGTACGGCCAGGGCTGCCCCGGTTGTCGGCAGTTGGCTTGCGTTTGCCCGGATGCCCAAAAGCCATAGTTGGCCATAGTCGATATCGACAGCCTTTTCGGGAAAATCTGTGCCCGGCAAGCCCGCGCATCTGGCGTGCGATTGGCCGCAGTTGCAGCAGGGCATCATGGTGGAAACCGAATCGCTGAACTATGATGTCAGCTCTGCGTAGTGCAGAAATGCCACGCGTGCCTGCTTCCTTTAATCGGCCATCTCCGCTTTTCATGTATCCCGTCGCCAATATTTCGAAAGCGATTCTGTGTTTGTGGGTGGTCGTGGTGGCGCAAGTGGCTTGGGGTGCCGCACAAGAGCCTTCTCCGCAATCGCCGCAAGTCGCGATTGGGTTTCAGTCGCATGCCAAGCTCGGCCACTGGTTGCCGGTGACGTTTGAGTTTGCCGAACCGACCCCGGCAAAGACATTTCAGATCACGACCCTTGATGGCGAGGACACGCCGGTCACCACCAGCGGACCGCTTTGGCAGGTTTCCCCGGACGCCAACACGTTTCAGGCTCTGGTGCAGTTTGGTCGGACCTACGGCGATCTGAAGATCGAGCTGTTGGACGGCGCGGGCGAAGTTTGTTTTGTTGATACCGTCGTACTTCAAAAGAAAGCCACCGGACGACTTCAGCTACTGCCATCGACGACACCGTTGGTCGTTTGTATCGAACCCAAACGCAACAGGTCACCGGGTGCTTCGATCGCGGCCCTTTATCCCAAAACCGGATCCGATGAACGCACTCGCGTCGTGGTGTTGAATGAAACCGGCAATCTGCCAGTCGTGCGAGAAGGTTGGTCTTCCTGCGAGTCGGTGGTGTTGGTGGTGGATGACGAGTCGTTTGTAGAAAGCTTTCCCGCAAAAGTCGCACAGTCGCTATGTGATTGGGTTCGACATGGCGGTCACGTGTTTGTGGTTTCCAGCCCCTCGGTGGCCCTGAAAGCGGCCAACGCGGATCACTGGAAAGCCCTGTTTCCCGGCAAGGTCACCGGCGGGGTGGACATTGAATCGACGCGGCGACGAATTGAGGATTTTTCGGGCAGCAACAATCCTCTGATCAAACGCGGCGAAAAACTAACCGTTGTTGGAATCGAAGAACCCACCGGCCGTGTTGTCCTTGAGCAGGACGACGTGCCGCTGATCATTCGCTCGCCCCTGGGATTGGGAGAATTGACGTTCGTGACAATCAACACCAAGGGTGAAAAGTTCCTTTCGTGGGACGGCAGTGCCCAGTTTTTGCAGAATGCATTTTCGCTTCGCAGCGGAACGCGGGAGCGAAAGCAGAGCGAAGTTCGAGCCGGGACATCGGTGCGGCATTCGGGATACAAGGACCTTTTGGGGCAACTGAAAGTTCCCCTGGATTCATTTTCGAAGCTTGGATTCATCCCGTTTGCCGTGATTGCGACCTTGGTCGCGCTGTACGTGATCTGCATCGGACCGGGAGACTGGTTTCTGGTCGGCAAGGTGTTGAAAAAGCATGAGCTGACCTGGATTACTTTTCCCCTGATCACGCTGCTGTTTTGCGGACTGGCCTGGTACATCGCATCGCTTAATCGCCCGACCGACATTCAAATCAATCAGCTCGAAGTCATCGACATCGATTCGGTTTCCGGAGAAGTCCGTGGGACGGTATGGGCGAATCTTTTCAATCCCGACACCCGCACGGTGAATCCTGGCTTGCGTCAGGTCGGCATGGGTGAGGACATCGGAGCGGTTCGCAGTCGCGTGTCATGGTTGGGTTTGCCCGGAACGGGACTTGGCGGGATGCGGAACCGCGCCAACCCTGGCCTGTTTCGTAACGGTTACCAACAGACATGGTCCCGGGACGCGGTGGAACTATCAACCGGTGGCCTTGAGTTGCAGGTGTCTTCGACGCGACCGGTGCTGATGGAATTTGACGGCCGCTATACCGGCAAAGCCAACAGCAGGTTGACGGTTGACGACCGGTTGCAGGGAACTTTCACAAATCCATTCGACCAGCCACTGAAGAACTGCATGTTGTTTTTTGACGGCTACGTTTATCTCGTCCGCGGAACGCTGGGGGCCGAAGAGACGGTCGATATTTTTTCCGAGATGACTGAAAAAGATGCCCGCAGTTACCTGACACGGCAGCGGATTTCCGATTCCGATTCGGGCATCAAAAGCCAGAGTGTTCCCTGGGATCCGACCAGTGATCGGATTGACAGGATTGCCTTGATGATGATGTTTCATCGCTCCGCTGGGGGCAAATCGTACACCAACATGTCAAACCAGTTTCATGAATTCATCGACATGACGCCCACGGCGCAGCTTGATCGGGCGGTTCTCGTGGGGACGCTTTTGGAGCGTGTCACGGAATTCGAAATCGACTCGCAGCCTGTAAGTGACCTGTACGATCAGTCGCTGACGATGGTGCGCGTGGTGCTGCCGGTCGAAAGAGAAAACAGAAAAAGGTAACTGCACGTGATCAAGACCGAAAATCTGACCAAGAAATACGGTGACCTGAAAGCGATCGACGGAATCGATCTTGATTTGGGCCAGGGGGATTTGTTTGGCTTCATCGGCCCCAACGGTGCCGGTAAAACGACCACCATGCGGATCATCGCGACGCTGCTGGAACCATCCTGGGGAGAGGCCTACGTTTGCAACCATTCGATCTATAACGAGCCCCGGGAGATTCGCCGCCTCGTTGGGTACATGCCGGACTTTTTCGGTGTCTACGACGATATGAAAGTCATTGAATACCTTGAGTTTTTCGCGGCGGCGTATCGGATTAAGGGCCCGGCCCGGCGGAAGAAGTGCGACGAGATGCTCGAGATCGTGGACCTTGATTTCAAGCGGGAGGCTTTTGCCAATACGCTGTCCAGGGGCCAGACGCAGCGCCTGGGGTTGGCTCGCGTTCTGCTTCATGATCCTCAGGTGTTGCTGCTGGACGAACCGCTAAGCGGGCTTGATCCGCGTGCCCGGATCGAGATGCGAAACCTGCTCAGGCGTCTGGGACAGACCGGAAAGACGATTATTGTTTCCAGCCACATTTTGCCAGAGCTGTACGATATCTGTAACAAGGTCGGCATCATTGATCGCGGCAAGATGAAGGTGTCGGCCGAAGTTGAAGAACTGATGGACCGTGTTCGAGAGCAAATTGTCCTGCATGTTGGCGTCGATGAGCCCGATCGGGCGAGAAAACTGCTTGAAAGCAGCGAACTGGTTCAGGAAGTTAGCGACGGCGATGGTTGCTTGGTGGTGATGCTGGGAGCGGATGTCAAAGACTATTCGGAAATTCCCACGATGTTGATCGGCGAGGGGTTGAAGTTAACGCTGTTCCGCGAAGAAGAAATTGACCTTGAGTCGGCGTTCATGACGTTGACCAAGGGAACGGGGGTTAATTTTTGAATTTTGAATTTGGAATTTTGAATTTGGAATTTGGAATTTGGAATTTGGAATTTGGAATTTGGAATTTGGAATTTGGAATTTGGAATTTGGAATTTGGAATTTGGAATGTGGAATTCAGTACTCAGTACTCGGTACTCGGTACTCGGTACTCAAAACGGTACTCAAAACGGTGCTTCAGATGAATGAAAACCGCTTCCCTGCGGAGTTCCCAAAGAGTCCCGTGGTAAGCTGCAGCCAAGTCTTGAATTGGCTTCGGTCCATTGTCTGATGGATCGCTCGTTGTTCACGGAGAACTTCGATGAAACTGGTTGGTGTACAGGCAAAGCAGATACCGTGCCAATTCCCTGGACCTGCTTTTTTACCGGGTTTTTCTCGCGAAGCTTACCCAACGCTGGCGGATTTTGTATTTTTTACCATGTATGAAATACAAACTTGTGATCTGATGAATCCATGACAGCGACGTACCAAAAATCCGGCTTGCAGTTCCTTTATCCAGAAAACTGGACTCTTTCCGACAATCCCGAAGAAGAACTCCCCAGGGCCATTACGCTTGAATCGCCAGGGGGCTATATCCTGTGGGCTGTGCATCTTCATCCCCCCGGTGCCAATGCGGACCAATTGATCGATGAAACGGTCGAAACCCTGCGTGAGACCTACGAGGATCTGGAGCTGTCGACCGATACGCTGGATTTCGACCAGTGGCCTGGTACTGCGTGCCAGGCGTTGTTCTTTTGCCTGGACTTCCTAGTCCGAATCCGCTTGCAGGTATTTCAAACCCCTGAATACACGCTGATGCTCTGGTACCAGTGCGAAGACCGGGATTACGACCAACAGAAGCTTGTCCTTAACGCGATTTCAACCAGCCTGATGCAGTCCCTGAACTAAGGCTGCCCCGTGCGGTGGTCGCGGCGTAAGTTCCCCCTCGCCTGGCTTTTGCCTCCGCTCCGCTAGCAAAATTATTTCAGTTGGGCGCTTGAATCGGATGATGCTGTGATCGGGTATTTTCCGATATGGCAAACATAGCGGGCAGTTGATACTGTCCGTCATTGAGTTTCTGTTATCGCGTCTCGAGTAATTTCCTTGCACATTTCGCCGACCCATCAAGATCAGCGACCCAAGTCTTCTTGCGCGTTTTCCGGCGTATTGGTGCTGATGTTTGTCTGCGGCTTTTGCGGATGCCAGGCGTTGCAACCGTTCAGTACTTCGATGCGGGACAAAATATCTTCGGCCAGGCAATGGACCGGCAACGGGCTGTCGGCGCTGGGGCGTGGTGCTGCCCGGGAAGCAAAATCGTGCTTCGCTCGTGCATCCGATGAACTGCCAAACGACCCAAGAATTCTTGCCAACCTCGCCAGAGCCCACTACCAGCAGGGCGAGTACCCACAAGCCGTCTCGGTGATGAGCCAGGCGGTTGAGCTTGCCGGCGGGGCGGCGGATCTGCAAGTTGAGTTGGGCAATTATCTGTTGGCCACTGGGCAGCCTGAAAAAGCCCGTCAGTTGGCAGCTTCGGCTATAAAATCCAACCATCGTTCGGCGTCTGCATGGCTGCTGAGCGGTCGGTCCCGTAGTGCATCGCGAGACTGGTCGGGTGCTTTAAGTGACTACCAGCGAGCACTGGGAATTGAACACGAACGTGAAGACATCCAGATGGAAGTTGTCGAAGCCTACCGTCAGCTCAATCAACCATTACGAGCCCTTTCTGCGGTCGAGCAGATTCTTCAGCGTCATCCTGTGGACCGGCAACCGGAAGTCGCGATCCTCGCCAAAAGCGATGCCCTTGTCGAATTGAAGCAACTCGATCCGGCGATCGAGATCCTTGAAATCGCATCGCGGAGAAAAGACGTCTCCGGCACTTTGTGGACAAAGCTCGCTGACGCTCAGGTTCGCGCCGGGCGACTGGATCAAGCGCGAACTACCCTGGCGAAGGCTCAGGAAAAGTACCCGGGCGATGCGACAATCACCAACTTCGTTTCGGAGCTTGGTTCGCAGACGCCCCGTGTTGCGTTTGCCGACGGCACGACGCCAAAGTAGCTCGCCGAGGCGTAAAAGTCGATCCGGGTAAAAGTCGACCCGAAGAAGCAGTAAATTTATTCACCGCAATGCCAATCCTCTCACTTTGGCCCCTTGAGCCCGGATTATTCACGACGACGGGCGTTGATTCTACGTCTGGCCAACGGGACAAGGGAAAAGCTGAATTTCAACAAGAAATTTGAGTCATCCGGTAGATGAAAACCACAGCGATCGTTTCATCGAATGTGAGTCGCAGATC
>CALFWR010000103.1 GCA_937928555.1 uncultured Pirellulaceae bacterium | reverse complement strand
GGGAGGAAGGGAAAAGCTGAATTTCAACAAGAAATGTGAATCATCCGGTAGATGAAAACCACTGTGATCGTTTCATCGCATCAGAGTCGCGGATCACTGTCTCAACTGATTCTGACGCCCACGCCTCGTGAATAATCCGGGGTTTTGATCAACAGGTGGCAATGGACTTGCTTCGGATATCGGTTGGCGCCGCGTTGGAGCACGACCGTTGCCGGAGCGGCGGTCGCAGGACATTGCCTCTTTCTCCGAAACGTTTCACAGCTGATGGCTTTGCTTTGATCTGCAAAATCGCTCCAGCGAGCGACCTTGATCCGGCCTACAAATACTCCGGCAATCGCAGGGTGAGTCTGCGACCAAACAAAATTCACGACCCACCGCCAGCGGCTCACCTTTCCTTCGTCATTTGCGTGTCTGCTGAAGGCACGCTGAACACGCCGCCCTGGAAACCGTATCGCGATCGGCGCAATTCCCGTTCGTGCCCTGGCAGAGCCACAGTGGAACTTGGCACACCGCCTCGGATCTGTGGAATCTTGCCCGTCCGTTTCGAGCCTCCGCCGAGCCGGGCAAGGTCGTTCAGCGTTCGCCGAACCGCCATTTGAGCCTGGAAACTCTGTCCTACGACCAAGTGATACTGTCCGGTTTGGGCAAAGTTGGACGCGACCATGATGGTTCCTTGGCCGCTCCCGGTGTCTAGCCAGGAGTCGGTCCAAACAGTGTCTTGAACCGAAGCAAGTACATCTTCGGCTTCATACCAATTGGTTGCCAATGAGGAAATGTCGTAGATCACGTTGATGAAGTATTCCAGTTCGTCAACATCGTCGGTCGAAATAATTTTCAGAGTTCCGTTGTGCAGGATCGAAAACGTAGCCTCAAATGTGGCCAATCCGTTTCCCAACGACTGAGCCAGTGACGGACTGTTGGCCAGCTTTAACACTTTACTTTCATTGATATCCAAACCCGCATAGTCCACTGCGACAGCGATCCCGTTGGCTCGAAGTCGCTCTGCAAACTGTTCGACCGTCAGTTGGGTCCAGTCTATCGGTTGGCTCAAAAACAATTCGGTACGCAGAAAGGCGTCGCTAAGCGAATTACGGATCGCATCGATTTTTCCAGAGCTCGCTGGTCCGGTGGCAACAACCGTCGACTGGGCCTGAACGCATCCAGAATCGAACATACCAGCGGCCAGCAATTGCAGCAGGATTACACAGGTTGAAATACTGATGCCGTTGATTCTTTCGGACTTGACCCGGTTTTTACGTTTTTTGCTCATCGTTTCGACCCACAGGAATGTTTGGCGCTTAGTATGCATTGTAGTTGTGCAAACTCGCGACAGGACTGAACAAATTCAAGGAGCAATCTACATGCCACGCCATCTTAATTTAGCATCTGCATGCGTTGCTACTCTCTTTGTTTTGACCTTTTCCGGATCGCTGTTGGCACAGGAATTTGAGCCAGCGGTCACTCCGGATGTCAAACGCATTGTGTTATACAACTCCGGCGTCGGCCAATTGCAACATGGCGGCGTTGTCGATGGCAACCGGCGAATTCTTTTGAACTTCAAGGAAGACCAGGTCAACGACGTTCTCAAAAGCCTCGTCTTTAAAGACACCGGTGGCGGAACGGTTCACGCCATCGAATATCAACCGTCTCCCGACCCGGAAGACATCGCTGCGGAAACAATGGGCGACCCGATGACAGTTGCACAGTTTCTGCAAAGCATGCGAGGGGAGTCCGTTTCTCTGAAGAAGGGTGACACGACAGTCACGGGCACAATCTACGGTGTGGAAAATCGCACCGTCGGCAAAGTCACTCACGAAGTCGTCGTGCTGTTGGACGAAAACGGGCTTGGTAGTCACCCGTTGATCCAATTCGAGTCGGTCCAGTTCGAAAAAGCCGAGCTGCGAGAGAAACTGCGGCAGGCATTGCAGGGCGTCGTTAAATCGCGGTCGACTTCTGAAAAGTCCATCGAGTTGTTGTTTCGCGGTGAAGGCAAACGTGAGATCGCGATGGCATACATCGTCGACATGCCGATCTGGCGGATGACTTACCGGCTATCGACCGAAGGCAACAAGTGCTTCCTGCAGGGTTGGGCTCATGTGGACAACGTCACCACCAGTGACTGGAACGATGTTGAACTGGAGCTTCGTTCTGGCAAGCCGTTTGCTTTTCGGACCAACATCTATTCACCACTGATGGCCAGACGATCCAACGTCGGCAACGGTGTCTATGAATTTCTCGACGGCCTCAACACCCAAGTCGCCCAATTTGCGAAACGATCCGTAAAGCGGATGAGAGGCTTCGGCGGTGGCGGTGTGTTCGGTGGCGGCGGATTCGGAGGCGGAGGCGGAGGACTTGGGGGCGGTGTAACGCCAGGCACGCGCACTTTCGGCGGACGCGCTTCCGAAGGTGCATCGCGCGGCGACCGCGGCATTGATCCGACTGCCAGTTTCAAGAATCAGGCGGATACCAGGAAAATCACCCAGACCGTTATCTATCGGTTAAATGATCCGATCTCCATTGGTGCCGGACGCAGTAGTGCTCTGCCGGTGTTCAGCAAAGGCATCCCCGGTGAAGTCGTCTGTTCGGTCGATATGGCGGGAGTCGAAACAGGATTGCCGCTACAGTCAGTGGAGATCGAAAACACGACGGACTTTTCGTTGCTCTCGGGACCACTGTCGATCATTCGCGCTGGCGACTTTGTTGGCGACGGCAAACTTCCTCGCGTGGATGTAAAACAAAAAACCATCATTGATTTTGGTGTCGACCGTCCGATCCGCGTCACAGCCCTGCCCGAAACAAACATTCGGCAACTGCTGGACGTTGAAATGGACGGCGAAAAGCTGGTCGAAAAGGTCAGCCTGACGCGGCGATTGACTTACGAAATCAAAAATCTCGACACCGAAGATCGCGTCGTCTTGCTGCAAACTTCCAGGGAGAAAAACGAAGACAAAACGATCACTCCCGAACCCGATCGCAGGACCGACGATCGTTTGATCTTTCGCACGCAGTGCAAAGCGGGCGAAACCAAAACGGTGACCGTCGATTTTGGTCACACGGCCAACCGCCCCAGTCGCTGGACAGGGCTGACCAAGCTCGATCGCAGCGAGTGGGACAAAGCCGGCGTTGCCCTGCCGCAAAAAGACAAAGCCAAACTTTTGGCTGTGATCGAAGTCAACCGCAAGATCGAATCGGTCACCAAAAGCCTGTCCAAGCTTCGTGACAATCGCAACGGGCTCATCAGCGAACAGGGGAGACTTCGCGACAACCTCAAGGTGCTCAAAGCCGGCTCCGACGAAGCCCGTCCGACGCTGGAAAAGTTCACCAAAGCGGAAAAGGGAATCGAAGTCAACGACAAGACTCGTAAAGAGCTCGAGACGCGAATCGAAGAACTGCGGCAGGAAAGGCTTGGCTTGATCGCGAAATAGTGAACTAACCTCGCACGTCTTCATCCAGAATCGCGCCCGTTGCGATCAGTTGGTCGCGTTGCTCGGGGTCGTACTTTGCCTTGCGCAAATCGACCAGGTAGAAATCCACGCCCTCGATCTTTGCACCTCGCAAATCGCACCCGAACAGACTCGCCTTGCGGATGGTTTCCGGTGGCTGAAAGTGCTGGTCGCTGTAGTCGTCGCGTTCCAAAAGGGCGGCGCTCAAAAGGGCGGCGCTATCGGGCATTGTTGTGGTTGGACCATGCGTTGTGCTCCCGAACATAAGAGACTATCGAAGCACAGTGTGCTCCCGGACATACGAGACTAGCGAAGCACAGTGTGCTCCCGGACGACGAGATTAACGAGGCACAGTCATTCTTGCGAGTGCCAGAATTATTTCCAGTTTTTTCTGCGACAAAATTGACGTGTTCGCAAACTCGTCTGATGCCCGGTTCGCTACTGGCAGACGGCAAACTCGTGCAAATTGGCCGTCGCCACCGCTTGCGGGCAACTCCAGACCAGAAAAAACAGGGCTTCCTGACACCAGCGTCCGACCGGGTGTCCGCTCACGAATCCGGCTCCTTTGGCGGCGACGAGTGCTGCTTGGGTCGCGCGAATTGCCAGTGAATTGGCCCGGGTTCGAATTTCAGCAGCGGTAACTTTTTCGCTTCCATCGGTCGCGGCAAAGAACGCTGCGGTAATTTGCTGAAGCTGGCCCCGCAGGCTTGTTTGCGGGATCACAAGGTCGCCGCGTTTTCTGGATTCGGATTCAATAAAGTCAATCGCGGCCGATGCCAACCCAATCGCCAGCACGGATGTTTGCAAGCTTCCGGCGCCACCACCGTTTGTGAGCAACACGTTTTCCTTTGGCCCCGCGATCACATTTTCGTGGGCAACCTTCAGCCGGTCACAGGAAACCGCACCGGTGTGGCTGGAAGAAAGAGCCATCAGGTCGAATGGCTTTTGCACACCAACGCCCTGCTCTTTTGGGCTGGCCAAAAATAGTATCTGCTGGCCCGTTGCGACTTCGCCCGGTCCCACAACGGATGCACCCATCAGCACAAAATCGACTTCCGCGCCGCCGGTGACCCAGGGGACGTTGCCGTTGATTTCAAAGCCGTCATCGTTGCCGGTGGCTCGCATCACGGGACGGCTTGTATGTTGTCGGCTGGTTGTCAGATGGGAAATTCCAACGGTTGCGGTTTTGCTTCCGTCAAGCATCTGCGGCAGCAGGTTGGCTTTGATGGCTGGGTTTTCACCGCCAACGATCCGCCGCAGCGCCGCGACGCGTTGGGTCAGAATAAATGTCGTCGTCAGGTCAGCAGCGGAAAGTTTCAAGTAGCCTTTGGCGATTTCGGTCGCACTCCATCCCAGACCGCCGAGTTCGACAGGAACGAACCAACGGTAGAAACCCGCCTGGCCGCATCGCTCGAGCGACTCTTGCGGCCACGTGTCAGCGCCACACTCACGAATCGCGTGGCAGAGCAAATCAAGGTCGGGGTGGTCAGCGGATTCGATCATCGAATTTGAAATAGATTCTCTCCGTGCTTTTTTTTGCAATAAATGATCTGGCGGTGGCTTTCGTAACCTTGCGAACCCGGAATCCAGCTTTGACCGAGCAGTTGTGCGACGGCAGTCGGATTTGCCTGATCAGCTTGGTAGTGATCCGAACATGCGATTGACGTCGTCCAGGAGGGCTCGATTCCATTGTCGGAGAAATCCGTACGAGGTCGTCAGTCGCGGGTTCACTTCGATCAACACATCGTCTTGTTGGCGATCGCCGATCACTAGGTCCATGCCAAAATAACCTCGGGTGTTGGGCAGCGAGTCGACAACCCGCTGCGCCAAAGAAATCGCCCGGCCGCGATGCGGATCCGACAAGGGGAACTCGGTGCGAACATGAATGCCGATCGGATCGGCATCAAAAATCTGCCTACCGGGTTCGAGCAAGGTAACTTCTTTTCCGTCGGATGCCGCCAGCACGCTGGCAGCCTGGCCTTCGACATAATCCTGAAGCAAAAACGGATTCGCTCTTTGCGAGACTTCGTCCAGGCTCTCGATGACGCGAACTCCTTCGCTTCCGGCTCCCGCAACGGGCTTGGCCACTAGGCGGCGATTGGCCGGCCATTGAAATGATGCCAGTTGATCTTTCGATTCGATTTTCCAGGTTGGCGGGCAGGGTACTTCGTTGGCGCGAAGGTGCTCAAAGCATCTCCATTTGTCTCCCGTCAGCCGGACAAACTCAAGATCGGGACTGAATAGCTTGTCCGACCACGCCGCAAGGGTCTGTAACAGTCCTTCCAGACAACCATCTGATTCCGGTGCCACAATCACGATCACATCAACATTCGCTGCAAGTTTGCATAGCACCGGGCAAATCTGGCTTTCGGTATCGACTTGAACTGTCTGGACATCGGAATCCAGTCGAACGCCAGTGTTGGGATCAACAGGAACGATAACCTCGTGCCCTTGCTGCAAAAGGTCGCTACAGAACGGTTCGAGCATGGCGCTGCCCTGCTTCAAAAACTCGGCGAGCGTCTCATTGAGCGGGTGGAGATCAGCGACGCCTCCCCCGGCAAGGAATTCAAAAACCAGAACTTTCATTTTTTGATAAACCACGACAGCATAGCGGGAAGGAAAACCATGTCTGCGAACAGGGCCGAACCGATTGTGATGATTCCCATCGCCGCAAAGATAAAGTGTTCACGCGAATCACTGAATAGCACTGTACCCAAGCCGGCCATCAGCACGATCGTGGTCATAATCAGGGCCGTTCCGACTCCCGTAAAGGCACTCCGAATCGCGTCGTCTTTGTCTTTTCCGTCTTCGCGTTCTTCTTCGAATCGGGTGAGAAAGTGAATCGTATCATCGACCGCGATCCCCAAACAGACGGTAAATGCGCACACGGCGGTGACTTCCAGTGGCGTGCCGGTGAGCACCAGAAATAATCCGGCGAACGCCAGTGGGAACAGGTTCGGAACAAAACTGATCAGCCCAATTCGCAGCGAACGGTAGACCAGCGACAACACAACGAAAATAATTAACGAGGCTGTCCCGAGGCTGAGCGCGAGGTCCACGACAATTTTGAAAACGTTCTCCCAGCGATAGTAGGCGTTGCCTGAGAGCCCAAGGGTAAACTCAGGATGCTCTTTTTCGATCTCCTTCAGCCCTTCAATGACCCGGGTGAACGGCCCGTTGTACTTGGCAATCCCAAGATCGCGTACATGAAAGTTGACTTTGGCGGTACGTCTTTCGGGTTCGTAAAACGCACGCTTGAACGGAGGCAACATCAGATCCAGCATCGACATTCGCTCTTCCGGTGGTGCGTCACCGGGTAAGGATTCGACAAGATTACGGATCGAAACGGGATGGCCGATCAATGGCTCTTCGGCCAGAAGTTGATCCACTTTGGTGACGACATGCATCACCTCTGGCGAATCCGATTCTATCTGATCGGTCCAACGGATATACGCATCGCCCCGCTCCAACCCGTCCATGGCTTCGTCCAGGGTCAGCAGTGAACGGTAGGCTTCGCTTTCGGTCGGCAAAGAAGCACTCAGCCGTTCGTCGGGTCGCAGTGTCGAACAAAGACCAACAAGAAAGATCGTTGTCGCAATCGCCACAACGGAAACCCATTTCTTCTGCGGCAATACCCAATTGATGACGCCCGACACTCGCCCCAGATTTTTTTCAACAAGTCCGGGTTTCTTGCCAATGTTGACGTACTTTCCAAGCCACGTCGAACACGCCAATGGAATCACCGTGATCACCGCGACAAAGGTACACGTCACGCCGATCACGCAGCTGTAGCCGAACTGTTGAACAAACTCATGCCTTGCCAACGCCAGAGAACCGAACCCGATCGCGGTTGTCAAGCTGGTCAGTGCGCAGGCCAGCCCGACCTGGGACAGCCCTGCGCGAGCGGCCGCAAGCGGCTCCAGGCCTTGGCTGCGAAGCTTGCGGATCTGCACCATCAAGTGCACGCCGTCGGTCAGTCCTACCAAACTTACCAGCACCGGCAGAATTACATCGATGAAGGGGTTGCTGCCATAGCCCAAAAAGTTCACAAACCCGAGCGTCCAGAACACACCCAACGCCGGAGCCACCCCCAGCACGAAAACTGAAACCAGTCCGCGAAACAGAACCACACTCATCAGGAAAATAACGCTATAGCCAACCAGTTGGTAAAAGAAAGTGTTGGCTTCGCTTCGCTGCATCAGGTTCAAAAAGATCGGCACGTTGCCGGTCACGCCAAAGGTAATGCCAACATCAGAGTGCTCCTGTGCCGCGTCTCTGGCGACCGCAAGCAAGCCTTCCACGCAATCGCTGTCATCGCTAACGTACAGGAAATCGTAGTCAACCATCAGCAGCATCGTCTTTGCATCACGAGACAGTAGCTGGCCATTGAGGAACGGGTTGTTTAGCGCTTTTTGTTTGGCTTTCTCGAACAGGTTCTTCGATGCGGTTGGGTTGGGGAACGTCGGTTCGGGCAAGCCAAACAGGTTCAGCGGCGGGACGTCTTCGATCCACGTCACGCGAGAGACAAAGTCCGTTTCGCGCAGTTTTTCAACGACATCCTGCATGGCCACCGCGCCTGCGGGTGTGAAAAAGCCATCCGACTGGACAACCATGATCGCTTGCCCGCCAAAGGCAAACGAGTCCACCGCTGGCCGCGTTTCGCCACGCAGCGCCGGAGGCAGGCTGTTGTTTGGCGATTCAGCTTTCTCCTGAAACAGCCCCGTGATCGTTGTAGGCGAGAAATGACCAATGCAAGCGATCGTTGTGATCGCAGCCAATAGCAGAACCGTCAGCCACGGCTTGTTGACAATCCACTGAGTTGCACGGCTAAATCGGTCAAGCATTTTGTTGTCGAGTCATTGGTAGCGAGTTCGCGGACGGATTGAATGCAGCAGGCTGAAAAATATGACCGCACCCGAAAAACCTAGCCGGATTGAAAAACGTAGCTGAATTCGCCGAAATCCGGTAGCTGTCAGGAGTATCCTTTAGCGAACCGCAATGGCTCCTGGATATGAACACAGTTCTCCAAAGTCCTGTGATTCTGGCCACGAAGTACCTGTTCGCTCAAACGTTTTTGCCAACGAGTCTGGCAACGCCACGGTACTGCGGGAAAACGGTACACAATTGCCGCGTCGGGCAATCCTTCGAAATCGCCCGGAATTCTGAATAAGTATTTCTCTTTTACGGGTCTTTGATGTTGAACGATTCAATGTGAATGAGCAAATGTCGGATCCACGATGGTCGATGATGGCGGATTGCTTGGCAAGGATGTGGGGCTCGATTGGAATGAGGCGTAGGGCCGGTTCCCACCGGCCGTGTTTGAGCCTAGCCTTTTCCAGACGCCAATGGAAAGAGGGGAGTTCGAGATTTAGGGTTTCGAGATTTAGGGTTTCGAGATTTAGGGTTTCGAGATTTGCAGATTCGAACCAATGGTTGCCGCGAGACGGCCGGTGGGAACCGGCCCTACTTGGGTGAGGACGGTTGCGCAGAAATCCACGAAGCCGATGACGTCGCATTGCTTGGCAAGGATGCGGGGATCGGTTGGAATGAGGCGTAGGGCCGGCTGCGCAGAAATCCACGATGGTCGATCATGGCGGATGGCTTGGCAAGGATGTGGGGCTCGATTGGAATGAGGCGTAGGGCCGGTTCCCACCGGCCGTGTTTGAGCCTGGCCTTTTCCAGACGCCAATGGCGAAGAGAGGAGTTCGAGATTTAGGGTTTCGAGATTTGCAGATTCGAACCAATGGTTGCCGTGAGGACGGCCGGTGGGAACCGGCCCTACTTGGGTGGGGACGGTTGCGTGGGAATCCACGAAATCGATCATGGCGAATTGCTTGGCAGGATGCGGGGCTCGGTTGGAATGAGGCGTAGGGCCGGTTCCCACCGGCCGTGTTTGAGTCGGCATTTTCCAGACGCCAATGGCGAAAAGGGGAGTTCGAGATTTAGGGTTCCGAGATTTGCAGATTCGAACCAATGGTTGCCGCGAGACGGCCGGTGGGAACCGGCCCTACTTGTGTGGGAACCGGCCCTACTTGAGCATGGGCGCGACGAACTTTTCGACCGCGTGTGGATCGACGGTGCCGGACTTGGGGAACTTGCGGGAAAGCAGCCACCACTGGACGGTGAAGGAATCGGATTCACCAGGCTGTAAAGTCTTCGTCGGCCCGATCGGCTCGACTTCGCAAGCCGCCAGCCTGTCTTTGTTCGGGTACCAAATCGAAAGGTTGTAGCCGGCCAGATCACCATACTGACCGACATCGAAGACGGGATACTTCTTCAACAACAGTTGATCATGCGGCGACTGGTAGGCGACCCAGCCCTTGACCGAGTCCATGCCCAGTTTGGCAAATTCTGGCGGGCCATCAATAACCAAAAAATCATCCACGTGGCGAACGGCGGGATCTTCCGGGCGAACGTTCAGTGTTTTGCCGTTGGGTGCCATACAATAAAGATTCGGCATCAAGGAACGGGTAGCATCGCAGGGCACGATGGCCACACCGCCATGAACCGCCAGAGTACGGCTCCAGTAACACTGCCGCACCGTATCGCGGCCTTTGTTGGTGACGTTTTGTGTGATGGTGAGCTGGGAAGTTGATTCGTCCAATTGAAACACGCGGACGACTTGCAAGCCCGAATCGGGATCGACCTGGCTGGTCATTGTGATCTGACGCGGTGCCGTGGCAGTGGCGTTCCAGTCACCATTCCAAAGCAAATCGCCTCGGGATTGAATTTGCTCCGGGCCGATGTCAAAACGTCCACCTGAAAGTTGCTTCGCCAGTCCCTTGCCATTGGGATCCCAGTTGCTTTCGTCGCGTAGGAACAGAATGTTTTTATCATCGCGCTGGTAGACGAGGATCCGCCCGCCGCGTTCACAAGTGACGACTTTGGCGACCTGATTGCTGATGGTCAGGCAATCTTTGTAGCACCCAACGTCCGACCGACTGATGCCTTCGGGAATGGCAGGGGCCTGGCGTGGTTTTTCTTGGGGGGGAGCCATGATGATCAGAGAGAGGCAGGAGAGAAGCAGTTTGGCACGGATCATGGTTGGCCCGCCGGGAGTCTATTTTGTTTCAATTGAAATGGCGGTGGCAAAGGCCGTCGCGAATGAGTTGCAGTGCGAGATGCTGATCAAAATATCGCTGATGCCCAGCTTGTCGCACCACTGGCGAGCCGCATTGTGCAGGTGAACCGATGGCTTGCCGCCCATCTCATTGATGATCTCGATATCGGTCCATTGGATTCCTTTGGCCCAACCGGTGCCCATCGATTTGAGAATGGCTTCCTTGGCCGCCCACCTGCCGGCATAGTGCTGGATGCATGACCGGCGACCCTGGCAGTAGTCGAGTTCCCACGGCGTGTAGACGCGTTCAAGAAACAGGTCGTTGTGCTTTTTGATCATCTCTTCGATGCGCGCACATTCCACGATGTCGGTGCCAATGCCGATGACGTTGTTGGACAGGATGGGAGGTTCGGTGTTCAGTGTGGTTTCTTTTGTGCAGGGTTGATCGCGGTTTCCATTTTACCCCGGATTATTCACGAGGCGTGGGCGTGACTTTCAGTTTACCTGATGATTCCGATATCAGCAGAAAGCCAAGCCCGTTTTGGACTTCATCAGCGAGGCGAACCGAAATCCCGGAGGCGCTCCTGCTGTGGGGTACGTCTGGCGTGACTCAAACGGCAATCAACGCTCGTCGTCGTGAATAATTCCGGTTTACTTGGGAGCTTTGAGCCCGCATGCTTCCTGTGCCCGGCGAAGAACTTCGGAGGCTTTGGCACGGGCCTTTTTGGCACCCTCGTGGAGTATTTCCAAAACGTGATCGGGGTTCGATTCGAGCTCGCGGCGTCTTTCGCGAGGCTGAGCGAAGTAGTCTTCGGCCGCCTGAGCAAGTGCTTTTTTGACGTCTCCATAACCAAAGCCACCTTTTCGGTACATGTCTGCCATTTCTTTTTTCGCGTCGTCGTCGGCGAACAGAGAGAATAAACGATAGAGATGATCGGTCTCGGGATCCTTGGGGTCTTCCATGGGCCGCGAGTCGGTTGCGATTCGCATTACCTTTTTGCGGGCTGATTTTTCTGCTTCGAAGACCTCGATAAAGTTCCCGTAGCTCTTGGACATTTTCTCGCCATCAGTGCCGGGGACTTTGGCGCTCGAATCAAGCACCCGGGATTCGGGCAGCACGAAAACTTCGCCGTACTGATGGTTGAAGGCCCCTGCGATATCGCGGCAGACTTCGATGTGTTGTTTTTGGTCGGCACCAACGGGAACGATGTTGGAGTCATAGGCGAGGATGTCGGCAGCCTGCAGGACCGGGTAGGTGAACAATCCGGTCACCACAGGAAGGCCTTTGGCGATTTTGTCCTTGTAGGAAACGCAGCGTTCCAGCAATCCCATTGGGGTTCCGGACATCAAGATCCAGCACAGTTCGGAGACTTCCGGGACATCGGATTGCAGAAACAGCGTGGCTTTTTCCGGATCAAGCCCCAAGGCCAGCATGTCCAGAGTCGTGTCGATCGAGTTCTGATAAAGCTGCGTTCCATCGCGAATCGTGTTGAGCGCGTGAAGATTGGCGACAAAGTAGTAGGCTTCGTCTTCGTCTTGGAGAGCGATGTACTGTTGGATGGCTCCGAACCAGTTGCCCCAGTGAGGCCGGCCGGTTGGTTGGATTCCGGAAAGAACGCGCATTTTGAAATGTTCAGTGTGAAGTGTGAGGTTGATCCGATGTTGTGTGGCTCAGGGTTGGGTGGGTTGGGCCCTCCCCGGCCGCTACCGCGTCCGACCCTCCCAGTGGGAGGGTGTTCTGTTTTTGACTGGCGTCCGATCCTCCCAGTGGGAGGGGGTTCTGATTTTGACTGGCGTGCGAAACTCTCGGGGAACGGTGTTCTGTTTTGACCTTTTATCGGGAAACGACATTGGAACCGAGAACATCTCGCCACGCGCAGGCGGACCAGGATAGCCCGACGCCAAATCCGATCATCACACTAAGTTGCTGCGGGTCAAACTTCTGCTGCTCCCGCATCTGAGAGATCAACAGCGGGATGGTACAAGAGACCGTGTTGCCAACGTTTCGGAACATCAGCGGCATGCGGTCTTCGCTGCAGTCCATTTTTTTGCGGAGTAGGTCCAGCATCTTGAATGTCGCCTGGTGAACAAGAAAGTGCTGAACGTCGTCTCTGCTGGCGCCCGCATCGGAGAGGACTTGATCGACCAGACCGGGGACCTTTGAAAGCGTGAAGTTGATCAAGCCCGGACCGTCCATGTACAGGCTGCTTTTCCAGCGACGTTTTGCCGGTTGAAATTTTTCTTTTTCACTTCGAAAGCCACCGCCGTCAACGCAAAGCATTCCCGCGCCGGTACCGTCGGTGCCAAACTTGTAGCCAACAATTGAAGGTTCGTCGTGGGCTTCGATCAGGGTCGCGGTTGCCGCGTCGCCAAAAATCGTCCGCAAGCTACGATCGTGTTTGTCGATCAGTTTCGAATACGTCTCGCCGGTGACGAACAGGACTCGTTTGGCAACGCCGGATTGAACCAAGCCATCGGCCAGCGAGAGGCCGTAAGGGTAAGCGCTGCAACCAAGATTAAAATCCAGGGCACCGCAGTGCGTGGGAAGCCCCAACTTCGATTGCATCAGGCAGGCCGAAGTCGGCAGCGGGTAGTCGGGGGTCTGCGTACAGAAAAGCAGAAAATCAATCGAAGCCGGATCGACGTCGTGTTCTTTGAACAGTTTCCGGCAAGCCGCAACGCCCAGGTCCGACGACGTTTCGTTTTCTGCGGCGATGTGCCGATTGTAAACGCCTGTCTTGGAGGCGATCAGTTCCATGTCCCAGCGAGGGTTGTCGGCGGAAAGGACTTCGTTGGACTCAACGCGTTCGGGAAGGAACACGGAGATCGGGCCTATCGCGGCGTACTGCCTTGGATTGGTGGTCACGAAATTCCTGTCTCATTCCTGTCGGGTCTCGCAGCCAGTAGTCTGGCCCCATAAAATCTGACACGAAAGACTACCAGAGAGCTACCGCTTCGCGAAGGCGCAGAAGTCGCGATTTTTCAGGACAGTCCTGAATCCATGGTGGTCAAATCCGTTTTTTCCCTGATGGCGAATTCATGAGTACTTTACACACGAGCGTTCGAGCCCTGGCAGTCCTTTTATTCGGCGCGGCTCTTTTGCTTTTTTCAAGCATGTCCCTAGTGTTGGCCCAATCACCGTTCGAAGGTGAACGCGGCAAAGACCTCGATTCAACGTGCCGGGATTCAATCTGGGATCCTTCAGCCGGCACCGTCGTGAAAAAGAGAAAACTGCGATTCCTGCAAAATTTCGTCAAAGTCCCCCGCAACGAAGTCGTCGGCTTTGCACTTTATACCCAGCAAAATAAAACGCTCAAAATGACCGCTCAGCTGTTCCCACTCAAACGCGACGAGAGCCGGGAAGTTCGCCTAGAAGTTAACCGCGACGGAGAGTGGCAACAAATCGCAACCGCTCCGGTCGTCTATCCGGGTTGGCACGCCCATTTCCGAATCGAAAACTGGGACGATTCCAAAGACGTCGCCTATCGTGTTCGTCACGGCGAAGAGGCTTCCTTTGAAGGGCTTGTCCGCAAAACGATTGTTGGCAAAAAGGAAATCGTCGTCGGGTCGCTTTCCTGTAACTCGTCACGGGACCGAGGCGGACGCGAGAACATCGTTCGCAACCTGAAGATCCAAGATCCTGACCTGCTGTTTTTTGCGGGTGACCAATCCTACGATCACAGCGAACACACCGCCGCGTGGCTTTTGTGGGGGATTCAGTTTCGTGACATCATTCGGGACCGGCCCACGATTACGATTCCTGACGACCACGACGTCGGGCAAGCCAACATCTGGGGCGAGAACGGCAAGGTCGCGGCTACGACGGCGGGACCAAGCGGCGGCTATTACTTTCCGGCGTCGTACGTGAACATGGTGCAGCGAGCTCAAACGTGGCACCTGCCGGATCCGGTTGATGGGGCCGACATCAAAAACGGAATCGGAGTTTACTTCACACGAATCAATGTCGGTGGAGTGGATTTCGCAATCCTCGAAGACCGTAAATTTAAATCCGGCCCCGAAGGAAAGATCCCTGCGATGGGGCCGCGTCCGGACCACATCAACCAACCGGGTTACGATCCGGCCAAAGTGGACCTTCCCACGCTCAAGCTGTTGGGCGAAAGACAACTGAAGTTCCTTGAAAGCTGGGGCCAAGATTGGAACGGCGCGAAAATAAAGTGTGTGCTTTCCCAGACAGCGTTTTGCGGGGCGGTTCACATCCATGGGAAACTTGACAATCGCCTTCTGGCCGACCTGGACTGTAATGGCTGGCCTCAGACCGGCCGCAACAAGGCGCTTGAGCTGATTCGCAAAGCCCGCGCGTGCCATTTGTGTGGCGACCAGCATCTGGGCGTCGTGGTCAAGCACGGAATCGAAAAGTTTCGCGACGGTCCGTTTGCGTTCACCAGTCCGGCGATTGTAAATTCAATCTATGGTCGCTGGTGGTGGCCGGAAGACGAAAAGGCCGGTGGCGGCGAACCGCTGGAGACCGGTTTGCCGTGGACCGGCGATTTCAAAGACGGGTTGTACAACCGGATCACGATGCTGGCTTACGCGAACCCCGATTTTTCAAGTACCGCCGACGGCAGAAAAAGGCAAGATAACGGTGAGAAGCTGGATTTCGCTGACGGCTACGGACTGGTTCGTTTTGACATCCAAACGGGTGACACAACTTTCGAGTGCTGGCCACGGTTTGCCGATCTTCGTGAGGCCGATGCCAAGCAGTTCAAGGGTTGGCCGATCACGTTCAATATGCTGGAGAACGATGGCAGAAAGGCCGCCGGTCACTTGCGCGAGATTGATTTCGGTGCGCTCGGTTTGCAGCAACCGGTTGTGCAGGTGGTTGACGAATCGACTGGCGAAGTTCAATACACGACGCGCTTTCGCGATTCGAAGTTGCGGTTGCCGGTTTACTCCAAGGGTCCGTTTGGAGTCCGGGCCGGTGACACGGATTTGAGCAAGGTGGTGATGAGCGGGTTGGTGGCCGAGGAGTAGGGAGTGGAAGTAGGGAGGTGCGGGCGCACTCGCTTAAAAGCAAGGACGTGTGCATTGCCGGAACGTCGAAAACAACTGACATCAATTCGTTGCTTTCTGAGAGTAGCTAAATTTCCCGTGCGTCTGACACGGAAACGGTGACCGTTTTCCTGGTCCGGCCGACAGCTTGTGCACATCGAATCCCGGCACATCGAATCCCGGCGCATCGAATCCCGGTGCATCGGAGCCACCACCGGAGCACGGCTAGTTGACGGCCAGCTTGCGGCGGAGGAACTCAAGATGGTTCAACAGCTCGGTGGTGTCCTTGTCCGCTTCAAGCAGTCGCTCCTGAAGCGTCCCGGCACTGGCGGGTCGCAAGCGAAGATCTCTCACGTACTCGCGCAACAACTCCAGCGTTTCGGTGCTGTGATTCAACATGTAGTGAACCCACAGCCAGGACTCCGCATAGTCCATCTGCGTCAAACCCGACGCACTCCTGAGTTTTTCCAGTCTCGCCAAATCGGGCTGCCACTGGCCGGAATCATATTCTCGCAGTAGTTGATGGAAGTGAGCTGAATTGAAGCCCCGATTGGCGCGAGGCGTTTCGAAATACTCCGCCAGGCCTTCGTCCAGCCAAAGGGGAACGTCATTGAGCACACTGTGAAGATACCCGTGCGTGATCTCGTGACGAAGGTCTTCCGCAACCCGAGTGCCCCACCAGGCATAGACCATCAAATCAGTATCGTTCTTGACGAAGAAAGCCCGGCGGTTGGGAAACAACGGGTGTCGACGTTTCATATAATCCGAAAATCGACCCTGGTCCTCGAACAGGTACACGTGAATCGGTTCATCCGAAGCAGGAATATCCAGGGTCGAAGTCACGTCGTGGCGACGCATGCTCAGTTCGTCCAGCAAGCGATGACGACGGGGAACCCGAAAGTCCGAATGGATCACCAGCTGACCGCGCGTCAGCTCTCTGGCTCCGGGGCGTTCCAGCGAACGGGCGAGCGAGTCGGTACCAGGAATCGCTTGACAGCCAGCGCATGCCAACAGCACGGCAAGGCAAACGGCGGCAAGACGCCGCAGCAAGGTTGGCTTTTGGAGGACTTTCACCCGTCGAAACTAGCAGAATTGGCTTACTTGCAGAATGGAAGTTGGGTAAACCGCGTCGACGTGGATTGGCTTTTTCAAAAAACGCACCGACCCGCTTGGCGATTGTGGACCGTGGGACGGTGCATGCGGATTAAGGAAGCTCCGGGGCCGGTATTTGGGCAAAACCGGTTGGGCGACCTCGCAAATTTACCTATAAAGTGAACCCAAATGCCGGTTCCAAGCACCTCACAGGTGCGGAAAATCCCTATCCACGATTAAACGTCAGCAAACATGACATCTACAACCCAGGAAATTCCTACCCGATTTGACTTTGATTCCGTCCAGCCACGGATCTACGAAATGTGGGAAAATGGTGGCTGGTTCCAAGCCGAATCCGATAGTGAAAAGCCGCCCTACACGATCGTCATCCCGCCGCCGAACGTTACCGGAGCCTTGCACCTTGGGCACGCACTCAACAATACGCTTCAGGATGTCGTCATTCGCATGAAACGCATGCAGGGGTTCAACACCCTGTGGATGCCGGGCACCGACCACGCGGGAATCGCAACCCAGGCTCGCGTCGAAAAACGTATCAAGGAAATCGACGGGCTGACGCGACATGATCTAGGACGCGAAAAACTGGTCGAAAAGATTTGGGCATGGAAGGACCAATACGAAATCCGCATCCTTGGCCAGTTGAAGCAAATGGGGTGTAGCTGCGACTGGTCGCGCACGCGTTTCACTCTGGACGATACCTGCGCTCGCGCCGTCCGGCACACGTTCCATGATCTCTTTGGAAAATCCCTGATCTATCGCGGCAAACGGCTGGTCAACTGGGATACCTTTTTGCAAACAACCGTTAGCGACGACGAAGTCTTTTCCAAAAAGACCAACGGGCACTTTTGGCATTTGCTTTACCCGGTCATCGATCCAAAGCCCGGCGAGCCAGCCCACATCACCGTCGCCACCACACGACCTGAAACGATGCTTGGCGACACCGCCGTTGCTGTTCATCCGGACCCCAGCGCGGCGCTGAAGAAAGTTGCTTCGGAGCTGAACGACAAACTGAAAAAATGCGCTGAAGCTGAAAAAGCCGACGTCCAAGCCCAAATCGACGCACTCAACCAACGCCGGGAAGACATGCTTTCTCAGTTGGAGCTTTTGCGAGACATGGCGGCCGACGGCCGCAAGCTGATGCTGCCACTGATGGACCGCGAGATACCCCTGGTTTGCGATCAATGGGCCAAGCCTGAACTCGGTAGCGGATGCGTCAAGATCACACCCGCACACGACCCCAATGACTACGAAGTCGGAATCCGTTGCGGTCTGGAGATGATCAACATCATGAACGCAGACGGGACGCTCAACGCCGAAGCCGGGTCTTACGCCGGCCTGACGATGAAGCAGGGCCGCAAGAAAGTCGTCGCCGATTTGGAAGCCCTGGGCTTGCTGGATAAAGTCGAAGACCGCGAAATCGAGCTGCCGACGTCAGACCGCAGCAAGACACCGATCGAGCCCTACCTGACTGACCAGTGGTTCGTCCGCATGGATGACCTCGCACAGTCGGCCATGGACGCCGTTTCCGATGGCCGCGTTTCAATCACGCCCGAGCGATACGCCAAAGGCTACCTTTCGTGGTTGGGCGAGAAGCGCGACTGGCCGATTTCGCGTCAGTTGTGGTGGGGGCATCAGATTCCCGTTTGGTCTCAGGGCTGTCAAAGCAAAGCCGAAAGCGAAGCCTTGATCGAGAAAATTGGCGGCGTCGATTCGTGGGACGAAAACGCTGTCTCCATCCAGGTTGAAAACTGCGAAGAAGAAGACGAAGCCAAACGCAAACAACTGGACTTGCCCTTTGCGACGGTTCACGTTTGCATTCGCGACCAAGGCCACGACATGCAGGCTCACCTCGAATCGATTGGCTTTGTCCGTGAAGACGACGTTCTCGATACGTGGTTCAGTTCGGCACTTTGGCCGCATTCGACTCTTGGCTGGCCCGAAGCCACCGCAGACCTGAAAACTTTTTACCCTGGCAGCACGCTGATCACCTCGCGCGACATCATCACTCTGTGGGTTGCCCGCATGGTCCTGATGGGGCTAAATAATATGGATGCCATTCCTTTTGAACGCGTCTTTATCCATCCCAAAATTTTGGATGCCTACGGCGAGACGATGTCAAAATCCAAAGGCAACGGGATCGATCCGCTGGACGTCATCGAAAAGTTCGGTGCCGATGCACTGCGCTACGCGATGGCGGATCTGGCGACCGACACCCAAGACGTTCGCATGCCGGTCCAGTACCAGTGCCCGCACTGCGAACACAAATTCGACCAGACAAAGAAGAACCGCGAACTGCCTCGCGTTGACTGCCCTGCCAAAGAATGCGGCAAGCCATTCAAAACGCAGTGGGCTGAATCCGACGACGACATGGCTTTGGACAAAGGCTACGTTCTGAGCGAACGCTTCGAAGTTGCCCGCAATTTCGTGAACAAGCTTTGGAACGCGTCCCGATTCGCGATGATGAATCTCGAGGGCTACCAGGCGGCACCGATCGATCCGGCCGACATGACCCTAGAAGACCGTTGGCTAATGAGTCGACTTGCTGCCGTTAGCGCCAAAGTCACCCGAGCCTTGGACGGATTCCGTTATGCCGAAGCCACAGAGACCTTGTACGCGTTTGCCTGGAATGACTTTTGTAGTTTCTTCCTAGAGATCGTCAAAGATCGCTTGAACAACGACCAGCAACGTCCGCACGCACAGCGGATGTTGGTTTTTGGTCTGGATACGCTGATGCGGATGCTACATCCGTTCATGCCGTTTTTGACCGAAGAGATCTGGCAGATTCTTGGTCAGATCGCTCCCGAGAGGGGGATGGATGGTTCTGCGGCCAGCGCGTGTCTGATTCAGGCCTCATGGCCGGAGATTGATCCTTCGTACCAGTCGGACGCGATCGAATCGCAGTTCGCTCACTTTCAAAATTCGCTTGGCGCGGTTCGCGACATTCGCGCCAGGCAAAAGATCGCCAACAAGAAGCCGATTAACTTTGGCATCAAATGTTCGGCCGAGATTACAGACAGTCTCAAGCCGATGGGTTCGTACTTCAGCCGAATGGCTTTGGCCGAGCTAACCGACATCGGTCCTGATGTCGAAGCACCGGCGGTTAGTGCAAATTTGATTCGCGACGATCTGGAGATCTTTGTTGACCTCGATGGCTTGATCGACAAGGAGGCTGAAAAGGCTCGGCTTGAGAAAGAGAAAGCCCAGGTCATCAAGAACATCGGTGGCAAGAAAGGCAAGCTTTCGTCCGACAAGTTCGTTAACGGTGCGCCGGCGGAGATCGTGCAGCGCGAGCGTGACGGGCTGGCAAAGCTGGAACAGCAGTTGGAAAAGATCGAAGCCAGCTTGAAAGTGCTGGGGGCTTAAGCACGCAGACGACGGAAATTGATCCCGATACTGGTCTCCTGTTACTTCGACGCGGTGAAAGAACGCGCGACTTGAGCCGCGGCGGTATTCAACCGCGAAATACGCCAAACACGCGAAAGCGCCGCCGACAAAATCGATCCTGCCTTTAGCGTATTTCGCGGTTCATAAAATCGCGCTGCATTGAGCCTGTCCGACCTGAAAATTGCTGGCGCAAAAAATGCCGAGTTGGTATGAGTCGATTTTTCAGACCTGCCGACCTGATCAGGCTATTTCAACTTTCTCGACCAGAATCGCATCCGCTTGGGCGTGGTCGAGTTTGATTTCTCTGCCGACTGAGTCCACGATGACCCATGTTTTGCCATCGTCTTGCCGCGGCGCGATTTCGATCATGTCGCCGGGCTTGAGGCCGGTGAATTCGGCATCGGATTGGATTTCCGCAACCGTGGCCCGGTGACCGCGACGAAGAAGACTGGCCATCACGCGACCGGAAAGCTGACCGGCGTCGCTGGGGATCGTGCTGCCGTGCGGATCGGTGACCGGGTGGCCAAGCTTGTCGTCGAGATATTCAACGATGGCCGGGTCGGAGATGTGTTCGAGCTGATGGGCTTTGGCGTGGATTTTCTGCTTGGGCGTTTTGGTCGTGTCCAAGTAGGTTTCCCACAGGCGGTGCGCGCGGACCAGTCGGTTCGCCTGGAACTCTCCGTCATCGGTCAGCCGGACGTGATCCGATTCGATTTCAAGAAGCCCCTGTTTGGCGAGTGAGTCGATGGCGACACGGATTCGTGGATCGGGGTTTTCGACGTGCCGTAGGACTTCGCGAATCGGAACGGCTTCACCGTCGGCGCGGAGGACGCAGCCAAGGACGTCTTCCTTGATTTCCTGTGGCACGGAGCTGCGTTTGCGAATCCAGTCTGCGACAAGTCCGTATCGCGGGGCGAAGGTGAGGCAAAGCAGGAAGATGATCGTCATCGTGACAACCGTTGCGGGGCCCGATGAAGATCCAAACAGTGTGGCGATGCCAAAGCCCAGCCAGAATCCGACCGCAGAAATAATGGCTGACGTGATGATCATCCGATCCAGACGGTCGGTCAGCAGATAGGCTGTCGCTGCCGGTGTGATGATCATTGCAACAACAAGGATGACGCCTGCGATTTGGACACCACAGACAACCACAAGTGAAGTGCAAGTCGTCAAAAGGTAATCGACCGCGAGGACCGGGATGCCAATCGAAGCGGCCATCACCGGGTCGAATGTGGTCAGTTGAAGCGTTCTGTAAAACGACAATACGACCGCAACGACAATCGTCGTGACAATCGCAGCAAGCCAGAGCTTGGAGTTGGTAGGCGACGCAACATAGCCCTGAACATAGTGGGTGAGATCGATCTGGATGTACTGTGCAAAACTTTTGATCGACAGGATAAACATTGCAAACGCAAAGATGCCTGTGTACATCACACCAATCGCGGTGTCTTCTTTGACCCGGGAAAATCGCGTCACGAACCCGACCATTCCAACGGTAAACATTCCCGCAAGAATGGCGCCAATGAACAGAGCCCCGAACTCGATACCTTCTCCGAAGAACATCGCTACGATCAGATAGCCTGCGATGACGCCGGCCATCATCGAGTGGGCGATGGCATCCGCCAAAAAGGCCATCCGCCGCAGAATGATAAAGCTGCCAAGAATGCTACACGCGACCGCAACCAGAGTTCCGGTGATCAGTGACTTGATCAGGGATCCGTGTTGTGCAACAAAATCGTTTAGCCAGTTCATTGGGCGGAGCGAAGCGGTGAAGACAATACCAGGCAGGCGAATTGCCCGGGGTGGCGTTGATTATTTTGCACCATTCGTTGACGAGGGAAACCCGGTGAAGGACCAAAAAGAAAAGCCCGAGCAACAAAAGTTGGCTCGGGCCATTGAATCCTGTTTTATGTCAGCAGAAATTCGTTACGACTGGACTTGTTCAGTAGGAGTCAGAGGTCGCAACGCGTCGCTGCTGATATCCTGAATTTCTTCAAGAATTTTCGTTTCGCTGTCTGTCGCGACGCCAAGGCGATAGGTTTCGTTGGTGACAACGGATTCGGTGCCCGACTGGTTGGCGGCCAACCAGTTCTTCAACCCAACCCAATCCGCGTTTTTCGCGAAAGCTGCCTGAGTCATCCAGTTGGATGGATCGATCGATGCAAAGTTGGCTCCGCCGTTTCTGAGAATGCTCTCGACTTTTGGCAACCCTGCATCGTGAAGCTGTGCAAAGGACTCAATGCCATTTTGGTTCAGCAGCGTCTCGACCGCCGGTCCGATACCGAAGATCAACGAAAGGTCTTCCTTGTTGGACGTTCCGGTTGTGTTCGCACTGCTTGTGACCGAGTTGCCCCCAGTGACAGGTGTTGCTGCAACTTGTGGCACACCGGTATTAGAAAGGGTTTCTGTTCTTATTTTTTCAGGTACGACTTCGGTCGCAGCGGATTGACGCATCGTCAGCGGCGTCGTTGCCGCTGCCTGACGCGGAGCAGGTGCCGCAGGGTTTGACTTCATGGCTTCGCGAACGAGGCTTTCGGTATCAATCTGGCTTACCGGAGTACTCTGCTGCATGGAAGCCGTGACTGCTTGAGCGGTGGTGGTTGTCTCTGGTACACGTTCGACTTTGTGGTCGGTCGCGGAAGCGGCTGCTTTAGCCACAACAGGGGTGGCGGCCTCCGCACTGGCGGATTTCAGTTTCTCGGCAGCAATCTGAAGAGATTGGTCTTCGCGTTCACGAGGCCTGGTTTTTTCAGTCGCTGCGATTGTTGACGTGACTTCGGTGCTGGATGGTGTAACGACAGGATCCTGCTGGTTGCCACGAATCTGCTCCAGTTCGCTAACTGCCTTTCCGAAGCTTTTACGACGCCCGGCAAGCATTCGCCAGAACCACCAACCCAGTAATGGGAGTGGGGCAAGGTAAAGCCACCATGTGCTTGCCTTTTTGGTGCTCACTGGTGTGGCAAGCCTGGCTGGCTGTTTTTTCGTTTTCGTAATCACAGTGTCTGCAAGTTCGGTGGCTGCAAAGGCAGTTTCCTTTGAGCGTTCCAATGCTTCGAAGGGCGCGGGGATCTGGCCAGCTTCCTGTTGCTCCTGTTGATCTTCGAAGAATTCTTCCTGTTGCTCAGTCTGAGCCGTTTCTGTTTCGACCGTTTCCGCTGCCAACTGAGGGAATGCGAATTCTTCTTCGTTAGCCTCGGCCGATTCTGATTGACTGACTTCAGCAGCATCATCAAGGTCACCGAATGGCTTATTGGCCATCGCTGCTGGTGAAGCAGTGTCTGGCACGTGTGATTTGGCAGCAAATTCCTGCTCGATCGATTCCTCCTGCTGGACAGGAGAGGCGGTGTTGGAAAGTTCGCTGCTGGAAAGTTCGCTGTTGGAAGCTTCCACTCCTGGCGACTGAGTCGTCAGGGATTCTGACTTGGGCGTTTCCGAGGCAATGGTACTGTTTTGAATCCACTTTGGACTTTGCTCTGTCGACTGATTTCGCGTTCCCTGTGAAGGTCCAACGCGACCGGGGATAATGATCGACTTCGGCGGCAAGGTTGATGCCGGCGCGTTAACCACGGGATGACCCTGGGGTACCGGGAGACCGTAGATAACCTGTGGTTGGGTTCCAGTGACGATCACACCTCGTTGATGTGGCTGTGGCTGTGGATAAACTGCCGCTGGATACGGCGAAGCAGGCTGAGGGTATCGCTGTGCCGGATACTGAACCTGTGATCGGTAGATTTGTTGGCGCGGAGTGCTGGGCCACTGAAAATTACGATGGTGGTTTTGCGTCCACTGAGTTCGCTGTTGGCCAAACGAATGCAGTGACTGCGGTCGTAGCCAAACTCCCTGAACTCGCGCGCCGGCCTGGTAAGAGTAGCCGGGAATTCGCGGGACAGCCGGTGGCTGGTACAGCCGATTTTGGAACACAAATGTCCTGGATGTGCTGAATTGTTGCGTGGCTACAGGAGCGAATTGTTGTTGGGCTGAAGCGCTGACGACAAAAGTGACGACCAGGGCAAGGCTAACAATGCTTTTCATCTAAAACTCCGAAGTGAGCCAAAACCGGAGAAACGGTTTTGACCAGCTGTTGGATCAGGGGTAATACAGGAAACCGTAGGTCAGGTTTCCCGCGTTGCCGAACTGGAAGCGTTAAAATCAGAATTTAGACGGGCGTTGGAGTGTCGCGATTGCGCATCGGAATACCGTCATCACGACGAACATCCCATCGCCGCGAGCTAGGAATTGTTGCAGATTGTGACTCTAGTAGCGAAAGTGACGGATCTGTTCGCCCTGTTTGCCGATCCGAGTCATCGCTTCGATACCAACTTCGATGTGGATGTCGACCCACTGGTCAGTGACCTTCGCATCGGATTTGATGGTTTTGACACCTTCGGGCGTCGTCGGCACGTCGGAAACAAGAAGCAACGCGCCGCGGGAGATAGAGTTGTAGTGGCCGACGATGAACAGGGTGGCCGTTTCCATGTCGATCCCGATGCAGGTTAGCCGGTCCAGTTTGGCGCGGAATTCGGCGTCGTGCTCCCAAAGCCTGCGGTTGGTGGTGTAGACGACGCCGGTTCGATACTCGAGCCCGCGTTCCAGAAGGCGGTCAGAAACGAACTTGTGTAGCTTGAACGAAGGAAGTGCCGGAACCTCGGCCGGAAGGTAGTCGTCGCCGGTACCTTCGCCGCGAATCGCAGCGATGGGGAGAATGAAGTGGCCGATTTCGGTGGAGTCTTTCAAGCCACCGCATTTGCCCAAAAAGAGAACGCCTTCGGGTTCGCGTGCCAGCAGCAAATCCATGATCGTGGCTGCGTTGGCCGATCCGATACCGAAGTTGACGATCGTCAGACCGTCCTTGTTGGTTGCAGCCTGCATCGGTTTGCCTTGACCCACGATCGGGCAATCAAAACGCTTTGCGAACTTTTCGACGTAGTTGGAAAAGTTCGTCAGCAGGATGTAGTCACCAAATTGCTCCAGTGGCATTCCTGTGTAACGCGGAAGCCAGTCTCTGGCGATGGCGGTTCGATCAAACTCGTTGGTCATGGGTTGTCGCTGAGAGATATGAGTGGGGCGGCGTCGGTCGCACCCAGTTTACCACGGCCGAACAAGCCGCTCGATCAGCCCATCGCTTTTTCACCATTATCGCGCTTATCGCGCTCTCAGAGAAGTTTCGGTTGTGAAGGACCTAAACCTGTTCGTCCAGGTTCCAGCCATCGGCAAGGATGGACTTTTTGACGACAATCGGGATCCCGTCGCGAATCACGCAAATACTGTGGCTCAAGTCGGTCTGGTCGCGTTTTTTTCCATTGACGATGCGTACATTGTTTCCGATTCGACAATCCAGATCGACGATCGAGCCTTCGATCACGGTGCCTGCACCAATCCCCAGAGGAATGTCGGTATCGACTTCAGTGGGAAGTTCTTCGTCGTAGTAGGCGGCGCCCATGATGATCGAATCCTTGATCGTAACGTTGGGCGCAATTTGAGTTCGCAGTCCAATCACGCTGTTTTCAATCACCGCGCCGTCACCGATCGAGCAACCGTTGGCGATCAGGCTGCGGTTGATCGTCGCCTGTCCAATTTTTGATGGCGGCAGGAATCGGGCGTGCGTGTAGATGGGGTTGCTGCCGTTAACCATGTCGAACTGGGGATTCTCCGAAGCCAGATTCAGGTTCGATTCGTAAAACGAGCGGATGGTTCCGATGTCTTCCCAGTACCCGTCGAACAGGTGCGTGTACACTTTGTAGTTTTCGATGGCTTTGGGAAAGACTTCTTTGCCAAAGTCCGCATAGGTCGAACCTTTGAGCAGTTCGTTGAGCAGTTTGCGGCCAAAGACGTAGATGCCCATGCTCGCCAGGCAGTCGCGGCCTTGGGGGTCGATGTTCTGGGTGCGAATCCAGTCGGGATCGGTGCGAACACGATCCATCTCCTGATCGGTCTGCGGCTTTTCCACAAACCCCACGACGCGACCATGATCGTCCAGTTGCATCACGCCAAAACCACGAGCCTCTTCGCGAGTGACGGGCTTGCAGGAGATCGTCACGTCGGCGCCTTTGGCGATGTGCGTTTCTACAAGTTTGCGGTAGTCCATCCGGTACAGCTGATCGCCGGAAAGAATGATCACGTAGTCGATGTCTGACTGGTTGAAGTACACAAGGTTCTTTCGAACCGCATCGGCAGTCCCCTGGTACCAGTCCGATTCCGAACTGGTGGTTTCCTGGGCAGCGAGGAGTTCCACAAATCCGCCACTGAAGTTATCAAACTGGTAGGCGTTGTTAAGGTGATTGTGGAGGCTGACGGACATGAACTGCGTGAGCACAAAAATCCGGTTCACACCACTATTGAGACAGTTGGAAATCGGAATGTCAATCAGGCGGTACATGCCGCCAAGGGGAACCGCAGGCTTGGATCGAATCGAAGTCAGGGGGGCCAGGCGCGTTCCTCGTCCTCCGCCAAGGATCAGGGCAACTGCGTTTTTCATTCGTTCATCCGTTGGTAGTGCTATTCCGTTCTGCAACGACATTATGGCGGTTCGGGCAGCTTAGTGAAAGCCAGTTGCGGGCCTCCTTTTCATTGTGCCAATGCGGTGCAGCAATGGCCTGACGCAGGTCAATTCGCGACGGAGCCAACGAATTGGCAGTGGCGCGACGAAGTCAGCTCACTTTGCCGTTGCGTTTATCGAGCTCAACGCAGGCAGATTGTTCCAGATTTTCACCAATGTTGGACAGCCCCGGGCGAACACAACGCGACCAAACTCTGAAAGGTGTGATCCAATGCAAAGCCCTGAACGTTTGACCGCTTCCGATCTAAAGTACATCGATGGCCTGAGAACGCTTCATCGATGGCACAATCTGTGGAGATGGCCCTTGCTGCTGGCCACGTTGGTGGGAGTCGCGGTGATTATTTATTTCGTCGTGATGGTTTGGGATATTATTCAGGGGCTAGATCCCGCCGATCGAGCGCCCGAAGTTTTGTTCAAGGTGGCATGCGCGGTTTGCGTGGTATCAGGAGTCGGCCTTGGAATGATGCTTCAACAGGGACTCGTCGCGCTCGTTAAGCTGGCCATCGGGCCACCGAAAGCAGAGCGTTTGCTTTGTCGATTGACGCTTGAGTCGGAATCGGAATCGAGAAGCTTGTATCGGTCAAAAGGCTAACAGGCATCGTTAAGAATCGTTACAATTAGTGGACTTGCCACTCGTCCAAAGCTTCCATTGGCTGGCGAACGCGGTCTCTATTTCGATTAAGCCAGCCTTTTTTAACGACTTATTGCATGGAAAACCCATTTTTCGAACAGCCGATTCTGAACAGTCCATACGAGTATCCTGCAAAACACTGGGAGCTCGTTGAAGGACAACCAACTCAGAAGATCGTCGAAAACCGCCGTCGCGCTGACTTCATCACGCCAATCCCCAAACCCCGCAAACGGAAGAAGGCTAAGAAGGCTGAACAGCAAGCCGAAATGGTCTTCGATGAAGGCAAAGGGATTTCAACTGCTCAGCAGCAATACGACCAAGCCCCGATCATCAATGAGCTTCGTACCTTCATTGATACTTGGAGGAACCTTCCGAAGTCCGCTTGGCAAGTGACGCCAGAAACAGCACGACTGCTTGACCATTGGCGAAATCATGAATTCAGTGGCATTCGTCCATTCTTCTGCCAAGTCGAAGCCGTTGAAACAGCCATCTGGCTTACCGAGGTCGCTCCCAACTCCAAGGCTGGCAAGCGTTTCGTCAATCATCTGGCAAACGCCAACAACGACGCCAACCCAGAGCTCATGCGACTGGCGCTCAAACTTGCCACGGGAGCAGGCAAGACAACGGTCATGGCGATGTTAATCGCTTGGCAAACCATCAACGCGGCCCGCCGCCCCAACAGTAAAAAGTTCACGCGTGGCTTCTTGATCGTTGCGCCGGGGCTAACCATTAAAGATCGGTTGCGAGTCCTCCAGCCCAACGACCCAGACAGCTACTTCAAAACGCGTGAGCTTGTCCCCGGCGACATGGTTCCTGAACTCGGCAAAGCGAAAATCGTAATCACCAACTATCACGCCTTTAAACTGCGTGAACGAATGGAGCTATCCAAGGGCAATCGGGCGTTGCTTCAAGGTCGCGGCGATCCGCTCAATACGCTTGAGACCGAAGGCCAGATGCTTCAGCGCGTCATCCCCGACCTGATGGCAATCAAGAACGTGATGATCCTCAACGACGAGGCACACCACTGCTACCGAGAAAAACCGGAAGAGCTAAACGACGAAGGCGACCTCAAAGGGGACGCCAAGAAAGAAGCCGACGCCAACAAGGAGGCTGCACGTCTTTGGATCAACGGTCTTGAGGCCGTTAAACGCAAGATCGGTATCAACCGAGTCATTGATCTCTCCGCCACGCCGTTCTTTCTTAGCGGCAGCGGCTATGCCGAAGGGACCTTGTTCCCGTGGACGATGAGCGACTTCTCGTTGATGGACGCAATTGAATGCGGCATCGTAAAACTTCCGCGCGTCCCCGTTGCGGACAACCTTCCCGGCGGCGACGAAATGCCGATGTATCGAAACCTCTGGGAACACATTCGAACCAAGATGCCAAAAAAAGGACGTGGCAAAGCAGCCGTTCTCGATCCGCTATCCATTCCAGCGCCGCTGATCACGGCGCTGGAAGCACTCTATGGACATTACGAGCAAACTTTTAACTTGTGGCAAGAAAGCGGTGAAAAGGTCCCGCCCTGTTTCATCCTTGTTTGCAATAACACCTCCACATCGAAACTTGTTTACGACTTCATTTCAGGATTCGAGCGCGCCAACACTGACGGCAGTACACAACTGGTGGAAGGACGCATGCCGCTGTTCCGCAACCATGACACCCACGGCAACCAACTTGGACGTCCCAATACGCTCCTAATCGACAGCAACCAATTGGAATCTGGAGAAGCACTCGACAAAAACTTTCGCGCGATGGCCGGACCCGAGATTGAACGATTTCGTCGCGACATGATCGAACGTGGTGATGTGACCGGCGCTCAGAACATCACCGATCAAGATTTACTGCGCGAAGTCATGAACACCGTTGGCAAAGAAGGAAAACTTGGCGAACAGATCCGCTGTGTCGTTTCGGTATCCATGCTGACCGAAGGCTGGGATGCCAACAACGTCACGCATGTATTGGGCGTCCGTGCTTTCGGTACACAACTGCTATGTGAACAAGTCATCGGTCGCGCCTTGCGTCGTCAATCCTATGACCTGAACGAAAACGCGCGATTCAATGTCGAATACGCCGACGTCCTCGGGATTCCCTTTGACTTTACTGCCAAGCCTGTCGTCTCCAAGCCACAACCGCCACGGAAAACCATTTCCGTCAAAGCCGTCCGTCCGGAACGTGACGATTTAGAGATCCGGTTCCCGCGGGTTGCGGGTTACCGAGTTGAACTACCCGAGCAACGGCTTTCCGCCAAATTTAACGAAGACCACGTTCTGGAGCTTACTCCTGACTTAATCGGCGCAACGGAAACTCAGAACAGCGGCATCATTGGTAAACAAGTTGACCTGACGTTGGCTCACACGGGCGACGTGCGGCCATCGCAAGTCCTCTACGAATTAACATCGCATCTGGTGTTAACCAAATGGCGAGACCACGGCGAAGAACCAAAACTGCATTTGTTCGGGCAACTGAAACGCATCGCCCGACATTGGATGGATAGCTCTTTAGTATGCAAAGGCGGCACCTACCCAGCCCAATTGAAATATAAAATGCTGGCCGACCTTGCCTGCAATAAAATCACGCGCGGCATCGTGGAAGAAATGGTGGGAGATACTCCCATCAAAGCGATCCTTGATCCGTACAATCCCATCGGCTCGACCGCGCATGTCAACTTCAACACGTCCGTTGAAGACCGTTACGAAACTGACTCTCGCCGCTGCCACATTAACTGGGTGATCCTAGACAGCGACTGGGAAGGCGAATTTTGCCGCGTGGCCGAAAAGCATCCAAAGGTCAAAGCCTACGTCAAGAACCATAACCTTGGTTTAGAAGTGCCCTATCGCTTCGGCAGCGAGACTCGCAACTATCGCCCTGACTTCATCGTTTTGGTCGATGATGGACACGGCGAAGACGATCTTTTGAACTTGATCGTGGAAGTCAAAGGCTACCGCCGAGAAGATGCCAAAGAAAAGAAAGGCACGATGGACGCCTACTGGATTCCGGGCGTGAACAATTTGAAAACCGCAGGCCGTTGGGCGTTCGCGGAATTCACAGACGTTTGGGAAATGCAGACCGACTTCGAGGCCAAAATTGAGAGCAAGTTCAACGAGATGATCGCGGCCGCTGCAACTGCCAAAAAAGAGGCCACAGCATGAGCGGTATAGGACTGTCAATTTTCTTGACACTGTCAAGAAAATTGGACAAAAGCACTTTGAAAAACAACTCCAATCTAGTTTGGATTTGCTTGCCGCATGTTCTCGTTGGCTCAGCGGGGATGACTAACGGAAGGAACGACAATGGCCAATTTTGACCCGCGCGCCATGATGGAACTGGCCATCGAAGAAATGAAGAAGTCCATCCCTGAAGGACGGGATGACGACAAAGTTTCACCGAAAGTCGGGGCAATCCTTGTTAATATCGCCGACGAATCCCCCGGTTACGATCGCATCATGAAAGCCCATCGAGGTGAACTCAGAGAGGGCGATCACGCCGAATTTACGCTGCTCGAACGCAAACATAGAGACCGTCTTTTGCAAGATTGCATTCTGTTTGCCACGCTCGAACCCTGCGCACCCGGTGCTCGCAAACATCCGAAACTTGGGTGTGCAGAAAGAATTGTATTGGCCCGAATTAAAGAAGTCTGGATCGGCATTGAAGATCCTGATCCGACGGTCGATAGAAAAGGGATCAAGTTTCTTCAAGACAACGGCGTCACGGTCCACATGTTCGATCGTGATTTGCAGGAAATCATCCGAGCAGAAAATGCCGACTTCCTAGTGCAAGCTTTGAGTCGAGCAGAAGAAGAACAGGCGAAAGAAGAAACTGCGCTTTCTCAACTGGAACATGCCCGACCGGCATTAGATTGGGCCAATTTGTCAACCGAAAGCCTTGAGGTTTATCGGGATCGAGCGGGGATCACCGCAGCGATTGGATCCGACGAATTCCACAGTTTGCTCCAGCGGCAAGGTTTGGCGGTCGCCGAAGGTAACGCGCTTACGCCCTCTGGATTTGGAAACGTCCTTTTCGCGACCAGTCCGCGCGATTCCACCCCGCAGGCGGCGGTGTTGGCCACGATTCACTATGCCGATGGAACCGAAGAAAGCAAAGACTTTGACGGGCCGCAGTCGATGGTTCCAGAACTCGCGATGGCGTGGTTGCGAGACAAGCTACCCAACATCATGGACCGCTCTGACGCTGTCCGCAAAGACAAGAATGACGTGATTTTTACGCTCGTGCGAGAAGGACTCGTCAACGCAATTGTCCATCGCGACTACGACTTGGAACAAGCGAAATGCCAACTGATGGTTTATCCATCGCGGATTGAGATCCATAGTCCTGGCGAACCCGTTCTCCCTATCACCTTGGAGCAAATGCAAGACTTCACCGCTCCCATGCTCAGCCGCAATCCGGTCATGCATTTTGTGTTTTCAAAACTGCGACTGGCTGAAGAACGCGGATTGGGTTTGAAGTCGCTACGGCTGAAAGCGAAAGAGGCGGGGCTACCGTTACCACGCTTTTCGTGGAACAACCCGTACCTCGTGCTTTCGGTTTTTTTATCTGGTGAAGGGGCGATTAGCAATCTCGCAAATGAAACTTTTGCGCAGTTGAGCACGACTGAACAGAGTGGCTGGACTTGGCTGTCAAAGAACGGTCGGTGTACTTCAGCGCAATACATGGAGTCGCAGGGTGTCAGTGATCGGACGGCACGTCGACACCTAAACCGTTTTGTCAAATTGGGGTTAGCGCAATCCATTGGTGCAGGACCGTCACAGGAGTACGTCGTCAAATGAGCCAAAACTGCCATATTCCTAGACGTTGTCGGTATCTGGTTAAGTTGAGCGGTTTTCTACTGCTATTCGGCCATAAATCCGGCCATTGTGGCCGGATAGGCTCATTTTTATTGATCGTTTTGGCTATCCGGCCACTAATCCGGCCACGGTGGCCGGATAAAAGCATGCTTTCGTCCATTTTGGGCCATCCGGTCATTACTCCGGCCGAAACAGCCAAAACGCAGGTAATACGCAAAAACCAAGCTCGTTCCGGCTACCAAGTCGGGAAAAATCCGCTAAACGCAGCTTTTTTCGCTATCCGGACATTTACCCCGACATCATGGCGGGATCAAAGCACGATTCGGCCCAGTTGTCAAAATCCCGACATTCTTTGTTTGGGAATGTCCGTTTCCTTACAAGACATACAGCAAACGCGTCCTAACCGGACACGAACCCGGCCATTATGGCCGGCTAGAAGTGCAAATGCCTTCAGTTTCCGCTATCCGGACACGCCTTTGACAGGACAGTCGCAACGGTGTTACGAGAATTCGCCCACCGGAAAAGTGTCGGCGCTGTCGGCAGAGAGACCGAATTGGCGTGACACTGTCGAACTAACTGACCGCTGAGTTTGGCAGCGGATTTTCACGCTCCTTCAGAAATACAACCACAAAATTTCGGGTGCATGACATTCGTGTGTATTGGTGTCCATTGGTGGTTGAAAACAAAGACCCAAACATGACTGAATTAATCCTAAAACAAGAATGCCATCGCATAGTCGGCTGTGCCATGGAAGTTCTCAACGCCGTTGGGCACGGTCTGCACGAAAAGATCTACGAAAATGGATTAGTTGTCGAATTCAAATGTCCAAGTATCCCCTTCGTCCAACAGCCTACGTTTCCTGTCACCTACAAAACAGTCGAACTCGGCAAATACATCCCTGACTTAATCTGTTTTGATCAAGTCATCGTCGACACAAAAACGATTCCGCGCATCACTGACCATGAAGTTGGGCAAATGCTAAATTACCTGAAAATCACCGGCTTGAAAGTTGGACTGTTGATCAACTTCAAACATGCCAAGCTCGAATGGAAACGAGTCGCATTATAGAACCACCAATGAACACAGATGAACACGAATTTCGTGAGCATGACATTAGTGTGTCTTCGCGTCCATTGGTGGTTGAAAACAAAGAAACTGAGAAACCATGGCCAAAAAGAAATCAAAAGCCGCCAAGAAAAAAAAGATCACCACGCTAACGCACTCGGACGAAAAGCGCACCAATATTCCGACCGCTGAATTGGAATCGGT
>CALFWR010000102.1 GCA_937928555.1 uncultured Pirellulaceae bacterium | reverse complement strand
CCCGGATTATTCACGACGACGGGCGTTGATTCGCGTTGAACCTCACTGATACGAAGGTCAAAGCTGGATTGTCGCCCAGATTTCGGTTCACCTCGTTGATGAAGTTTAGGACAGAGACTCTTTTCCAACCCGTGCGATGATCATTGGCTAAACTGAAAGCTACGCCCACGCCTCGTGAATAATCCGGGATTAATCACATCCCATTCAATATCGCATAGAAGAACCACGCGATGCCACAGAAAGATATTACCTGTGTCACCGAGAACAACCGACAATAGTCTTTCGGCATCTGCAGTCGCGTCAGAATCCTTTGATTAATTACAGCACTGACGATGACATAGAGCACGAGCAATCCAAAATAGACAATCGTCAACAGTTGACCACCGTATTCCGTTTGTGTGCTGAGAAACCAATATAGAACAATCAACGCGAGTAGAGGCAGCATCGAGTACATTCGTTTCTGCGAGAAGCCGTCCATCAGACGAACCTTATCTTCGGAATCAAGTTTGCGATACCCGCGTTCACTGATGATCCGGCTGACTACGACAGCAACGAGCAAGACTATGATTGCGGGGCTGTTCATAGAAACCTATTTCTGAGCGTGATAACGGATTGCTATCTATCGGTGCGTCACTCAGACGGCATCGCAATCTGGAGTTTGTTTTGGTGCGCACCGATAGATCGCGCGTTGAACTTTGTCGCGCGCTGCGACCGTGTCACACTAAATGGTAAAGGGTTTTGCAGGCGGATTCCAGCCTTCGGTGGCAACTTGCAAGCAGCTTGTAACCAGGGTAACTCTCGGCTTTCCTGAATAGAGAACTTGAACATCGGCTAGGTTCGTCCCTCACTCCGCGATGTCCAATTCTTATTTGATTTTGTTCCAGCGTCGCGGAGAACTCGGATGTTCAACATCGCATGGGTTGCCTGATCGACGTCGTTGAGTTTTGCAATATCGCAATCTGCGATCGGTTGTAGTGCGCCTGTTTTCCTTCTGTGTTACATCCTTTTTGGCTTCGAATATGCTGTTGCACAGGCGAATTGAAGCTCGAAGATTCTGCATGTGCAAGCACGCTAGAGGGATAGCGGAGTCGTGGCGGCGGATTTGACGTTGGTTTTCGCCTATAAACTTTTGTTTGACGAAAAAAGAACAATTTCGGTGATCTCGATCGCGGCGTCTCGACCATCAGGTAGTCCACAAGTGACTTTGTGATTTATTGATGCGTCCAGAGGGGAGATTTATGACTATGTCCGATCCGGACTGGAATTCGATTGTCGAACAGTACGCTGAACGCGTGTTTCGTATCGGCTACCGAATTCTGGGTTCCGTTCATGATGCCGAAGATGTTTCGCAAATTGTGTTTGCCGAAGCATTCAAGTTGCACCGGGCCGGCGCGGTGCGTTCGATGACGGGGCTTCTGGTTCGTCTGTCAACACTCAGGTCGATTGATCAGTTCCGATCCAGAAAAACGTCGGTTTCCATCTCGGGCGTCGACAAAATTTCAACACATGGACCTGCCGAAGAAGCAGCCGGCAAGGAACTGGCGGCGTGGCTTCGACAAGCCGCCTGCGATCTGCCTGAACAACAGGCCGCTGTTTTTTCTTTGACTCATTTTGAACAACTGGAACGCAACGAAGTCGCTGCGATCCTGTCTATCTCCCCCGAGTCGGTTTCTTCGGCGCTCTACAAGGCTCGCCAAACTCTTCAATCGCAACTCAGTGTCCTCAACGGAGGTATCAGCTAATGTCAGAAAACCAAACAGACAACATGGATAATCCGGTCTCGCAAATCGACATCGCCGCCTGGGCTGTGGTCTCGGAGCCGATTGACGCCGCTGCGGTCGAACGCGTCAAGGAAAATGCAAAACGATTGGGCCAAAGTGCCAACCCGGTCGAAACGGATCACGATCGACAGTTGCAAACCCGATCGGTACAGAATCAGGAACGTTCCCCTGGCCGCCTGGTTGCGTGGATGATTCGAGGCGGCGTGGCTGCTGCGATTGCCGGGGTCGTGATCGCGACACTGCTGGTTCCCGGGAACAATTCGGCTGCCTTTGCTGCGGCTTTGAAGAAGCTTGAGCTAGTGAAAGTCTATTCTTTTGATCAGATCATTTACTCGGAAAACCTGTCCGAGCCTGCCGAAAACCACATCACAGTAGCGGAAGACGGACGGCAGCGATCAGAGGGCGAAGGCTCCGTTATGATCACGGACAAGACGGGAAATATCCGGCTTACGTTGCTTCAGTCCGCCAAAACGGCGATCGTCGGCGATGCCGTCGCCGGCGCGGAGGGCTTTGACCCACTCGCATGGTTCAGGATGCTGCAGAGCATTGACAACGAAACCACGGTGGACCTGGGCGAGAAAGAAATCGATGGTGTCTTGGCCTTTGGCAAGGAAGTTCACATCGACATTTACCGTCTTCATGTTTGGGTCAATGCCGAATCAGAAGAGCTGGTGCAGGTTGAGCATTTCTTTCCCGCCGACTCTCCGATTGAGAAAGCGGTTACAACGGACTTCAATTTCGATGAAGAAGTCGACGAATCTGCGTTCAGTTTTGAAGTCCCCAAAGGCTACACCGTTTATGCTCCAGATGTCGATATAGAGCGGCTTGTTTCCGATCCCGAACAAAATGTGATCGAGCTGATGAGGGATCACGCGGAGTTGGCTGAAGGCAGGTTTCCGGTGAGTCTGAGCGACTGGAGTGAATGGCTTCCGGTACTCACGAGCGACGATGGAAAGCCCAACATGGGCCTGGCACAGAAGCTCGGTGCCGTATTCCCTTTCCTGACTTCGGTGCGGAGTGAAAACTACGCTTACCTGGGCAACGGCGTGTCTTTGGATCAGGGAGAACGGGTCATTGTGTTCTGGTACAGGAACGAGGAAGGAGCCTTTCGGGCGATCTACTCTGATTTGACCGTCGAAGACATCGACCGGGCCGAATTGCCAAAGTAGTCCGCATTCACCGTCGCAATCAATTCAGTGGTTCCCGGCGGAGCCACTGTTTTGATTGTTGATCGTAGCGTCGCGGGCGGACGCTAAAGCGAATCCTTAAGAACACGTTTGCAACGTCTCTGAACGATGACCGGGACTCGCTGCAGGATCGGCGAGTCGCCGTATCGGTCTTTGAATTCGGTGATCGTTTCTTCCATTGAGTCTTGCAGTCGGGCAACTGTTTCGACGACCAGTTCGTTGACATAAGAAGATTTCATGTCCAACTCGTTGGCGAAAACCTCGAGGTGTTTTGAGCGAACCTGGCATGCCAAGCTTCTGACATGTGCGGATGCGCACTCTTTCTTCAGGCAACAGGTTGACGAAAAAGTTGTTGGCGACTTCGTTTTCGACTGGCGATGCCGATAGCGGAATGGAAGTCGAAATTGGAAAAGATGTTTTGCTGTTTCGCCAGGATTCTGCATCTGAGAATCGCATGCCCACGCCATCATCAGAAGAGATTGTTCCGACGAGTCGTGATTCGAAGTAGACGTCCAGCTTCCGTTCGCTTGCGTCGGGCTGTTCATCGCTCATGGATTTGAATCTCCAGGCCAAGCAGTTGTGCGACTTTAAGGGCCTTGCCGATCTGTGATGTTGGCTTGCCACGTTCGAGCTCTGAAAGGAATCGCACGCCAATTCCCGCCAATGCAGCGGCCTTCTTTTGCGTTAGCTTTGCGGCTTTGCGGCGCTGGCGGATGACTTTGCCCAAGTCTTCCGAAGTCCTAACTGTTGTGCCCATGGTTTACCGATCGGGAGTACTTTGGGGCGATTCACTAACTGGCAACCAATATTACCGTTCGGGACAATTTACCGCGCATTAACCCGGATTATTCACGAGGCGTGGGCGTCAGAATCAGTTTCGACAGTGATCCACGACTCTGATGCGATGAAACGATCGCTGTGGCTTTCACCTACCGACTGATTCACATTTCTTGTTGAAATTCAGTTTTTTCCTTGCTGCTGTTGGCCAGACGTAGAATCAACGCCCGTCGTCGTGAATAATCCGGGATTAAGCACTGTTGGACCAGAAAACTTACCGATCGGGATCAAAAGGTGGGCGGAATTGCCTGCATCGCGTTCGCGCAAATTTTGCAGGGGGAAGGCTGGTCTTTTCTTCCCCAGCGTATGCGGATGCATCACAAACGCTGGTTCGTACCCGCGGCCTTACGGCCAGTCGGCTCACGGGTGCAATTCCAAGGCGAATCGCCTGAAATCGCGGCCTTAGTTCGCTTTTCCGAATCCGGGTTCATCGTCGGACTGCGAGACGTCCGTGTCGGTCTGGTCGGGTGTGTCCTGCACGCTTGTGCCGGGAACAAGCAGTGGCCCGGGCGTGTTCTCGTCCATGATTTCCTTGAGCTCTTCCGAATCGACTGCCTCGACTTCGATCAAGCGATCTGTTAAAGCCACCAGTGCCTGTTTGCGTTCCTTGAGAGTCTCGCGAACTTTTTCGACCGCATCGTCAATGATACGTTTGACTTCGACATCAATCTCGCGAGCGGTGACGCCGCTGTAAGCCACCGTCGACGGCCCGGTGGAACTGCCGGCAAGAAACGCACTGCTGCGCTCTTTCTTGAAATTGACTCGTCCCAGAGAACTCATGCCGTACTGCATCACCATCCCCCTGGCGATATCGGTGGCTCGTTCGAGGTCGTTGGAAGCTCCGGTTGAGATGTCCTTGTAAATCAATTCTTCCGCCATCGTGCCGGCCAGCAGGATCTGCAATTCGCTCTCAAGTTCACTTTTGGTCATCAGGTAGCGGTCGGCCGTGGGGCGCTGCATCGTGTAGCCCAGCGCCGCGAGGCCGCGCGGGATGATGGATACTTTATGGACCGGGTCGGTGTTGGGTAGCACGTAAGCCACCAACGCGTGTCCGGCTTCGTGGTAGGCGACTCGCTGTTTTTCGTCTGCGGACATGACGCGTTGTTTCTTTTCCAGGCCGGCGGTGACACGTTCCACTGCCTCGTTGAAGTTCTCCATCACCACAGTCCGCTGTTCCAGGCGTGCGGCCAACAGAGCGGCTTCGTTGACCAGGTTGGCCAGTTCGGCACCGCCAAAGCCGGGGCTGATGGCGGCGACTTTCTTCAAATCCACATTCGGATCCAGTTTGACATTCTTTACGTGGACTTTGAGGATCTCTTCGCGACCGCGAACGTCGGGTCGGTCTACCAGCACGTGTCGGTCGAAGCGACCGGGGCGCATCAACGCCTGGTCCAGAGTTTCGGGGCGATTGGTGGCGGCCAACACGATCACGCCGCTGTTGGAAGAAAACCCGTCCATCTCCACCAACAGCGCGTTGAGTGTTTGCTCTCGTTCGTCGTGGCCACCGACGGACTGACCGCCACGCGTTTTCCCCAGAGCATCGAGTTCGTCGATAAAGATAATGCAGGGTGCTTTGGCTTCGGCCTGCTGGAACATGTCGCGAACACGCGCCGCCCCGACGCCGACAAACATCTCCACAAAGTCACTACCCGAGAGACTGAAAAACGGCACATCGGCTTCCCCGGCGATGGCTTTGGCCAGCAGGGTCTTTCCGGTTCCCGGCGGGCCAATCAGCAGAACGCCCTTGGGGATTTTTCCGCCAAGCTTTTGATATTTTTCCGGCGACTTCAAAAAGTCCACCACCTCGCGGACTTCTTCGACCGCTTCGTCGATTCCGGCAGCATCACTGAAGCTAACGCCTAGGTCTTCTTCGGCGTACAGTTTGCCGCGACTGCGACCGAACTGCATCGGACCACCGGAGCCACCCATTCGCCGGAGCATATAGATGCACAAACCCACCAGGATGGCGATTGTCAGGAAAGTCATCCCGTGCTTTTCCAGCGGCGAAGGATTGACGTACCGCCAGTTGATATTCGATTTGGGCAGCTCCTGTTGGAGAAAATTGTCGACCGCCTCGGAAGAGTTTTTGACAACCGTAAAGCGGATCTTGCTGCGCGAAGTCGGCTTGCCGTCGAGCGATTTGGCTTTGTCGTAGTAGTGGGCTTTTCCGGTGATGTGCGTATCGCCGATCTCAAGGTCGTTCGGATTGGCAACCACGAACTCCTTGCTACCTTCGCGAAGGATAATTTTTCCGGACTTGCCTTTGGCGAGCGTTTCTTTGACCGGGTCGGTGTACTCTGTTTGTCGCACCAACTCCTGAAACTCGTAAAAGTCCAGGGTCTTTTTTCCTTGGGAAAGGATCAGGAAAACGCACAAGGCCAGCGAGCCCAGGATGATGACCGCAAACCAGGTGGCAGAATTGCCGCGATTGTCGCCGGGCTTTTTGTCTCGGGGGTCGATGTCCTGATTCATAATTTTCACTGGTGCTTTGGTACAACTAAAAACGCGATCTGGAAAAATCAGTCGCTTTGGCGCTAGCCACGGCTTTCGGCGGTCTGATCGTGGCCCATGCCAAAGGGCCAACTCTGAACCGACAAACCACTACGGTAAAAAAGACTTGGAAGCGGCGAAAGAGCCAGCATTCCCTAACCACCAGTAGAAACCGGATAGAAATGGTATCCATGCTTTGGTGGGCAAACCAGTCGCAGATTCGTCGCGGGGGGTTCATCTTGTGACAATTGCAACGGATTCGTAGAATTTTCGACGATCGGAGACGCGATTTGCGGGTCCAATGTCGAGCAGGCGGTATCCTTAGCGGGAGAAAAAAGTCCACATTTTGGGGCACTTTTGCGTTGCCAAAATACCTGTTGAAGCTCAACCGAAAACGTACCCTTTCATGACATCCGCAAGACGAATCAGCATTCTCGGATCCAGTGGAAGCATCGGGCAAAGCACACTTGACGTGATCCGGCATCAGGCAGGACTTTCGGTTTTTGCGCTTTCGGCTCATTCGCAGCTTCAGCAACTGGTCCGCGACGCTCAGGAATTTCACCCCAAAGTCATCGTCGCCACCTGTGAACAATCCGCAGCCGGATTCGATTTCGGTTCATTGCCCGGCACGGAAGTCCTGATTGGAACGCAACATCTGGACACCATCGCAACCGCCGCCGATGTTGACGTCGTGGTGGCTGCGATCGTGGGCGCCGCAGGGCTTCCTTCGGCAATGGCGGCCGCAAAAGCCGGCAAGACGATCGCGTTGGCGAACAAGGAAACCCTTGTCGTTGCCGGCGAACTGATCACCCGGATCGCCAAAGAATCCGGCAGCACGATCCTTCCGGTCGATAGCGAACACAACGCGGTCTTTCAGGCACTGCAAAGCGGCAGACGCGGCGAAGTCCAGCGGCTGATCCTGACTGCCAGCGGTGGCCCTTTTCGGGACTGCGACCTGCAAAAGCTCCAGTCGGTCACTGTGGACCAGGCGCTCGACCATCCGACCTGGAACATGGGCCCCAAAATCACGATCGATTCGGCCACGATGATGAACAAGGCCCTAGAAGTCATCGAAGCCCGCTGGCTCTTTGACGTTCCGTCCGATCAAATAGACGTCGTGGTGCACCCTCAATCGATTGTGCATTCGATGGTTGAGTTTGTGGACGGTTCCACAATAGCTCAGCTTAGCCCACCGGATATGCGGCTTCCCATTCAGCACGCCCTCACATGGCCTGATCGCGTTGCCGGAATGACACCCAAACTGGACCTTTCGCAAAACATGTCGCTTGACTTTTACCCTCCCGATTTGGAAAAATTCCCTGCATTGGGATTGGGGTTCGAAGTCGCCCGCAGGGGCGGCACATCCGGTGCAGTCCTTAACGCTGCCAACGAATCTGCGGTCAAAGCGTTCCTTAACCGCGACCTATCCTTTACAGATATTGCCGCTTCTTGCCGCGAAATTCTGGAACAACACGAATTCATATCGCATCCAACGTACGGGCAGTTAATGGCTGCCGACGCTTGGGCGCGAGAGGAGATTAACAGGTGGACAACAGTTTGATTTTGTTCGCAGAAACCAGTTACTGGCTGAACCCTTCCACGTGGTGGGTGATCATTCAGGTCGTGCTCGGTTTGGGCATGGTGATCTTTGTGCATGAACTGGGGCACTTTTTGGTCGCCAAAGCCTGCGGCGTGAAATGCGAAAAGTTCTACGTTGGCTTCGACGTTCCGATCAAGATCTTTGGTGTTCAGATTCTTCCTGCGACTCTGTTCCGCAAGCAGATCGGAGAGACGGAATATGGAATCGGAATGATTCCCTTCGGCGGCTACGTGAAAATGCTTGGTCAGGACGACAATCCCGCCAACATCGAAAAGGAAATTCAGCGATCCCAGGGCGGAGTCGACGGCCAGGGCGGAGTCGACGGCCAGGCGGAAGCCGATGGCTATGTGGATCGTACCGAACTGGACCCCAGGAGCTTCCGGGCCAAATCGGTCACGCAGCGAATGGCGATCATTTCAGCGGGAGTTATCTTCAATCTGATTTTTGCCGTGTTCCTCGCGGCGCTCGCGTTTCGCAGCGGTGTCAACTACCAGCCGGCTTCGATCGGTCCGGTCATCGGTGGCGGTCCTGCCTGGGAAGAGAACGTTGCCGACTCCAAACTTTTTCGCGTCGGTAGAGAAGTTGTCACACCGGAAAAGTACTTTACTTACATCGAAATGATCCAGGAGATCATCTTTTCGGCCGATGAGGGCCCCGTCGAATTTGAAATCCAGCGACGTGGTTCCACAGAAAAAGAAGTCGTCAGCCTGAACGCCAGAACGGGCTTTGATCCACGCAACCCGGACCTGCCGATGGTCGGCATCAGCAGCATGCTGCTTCCTGTGGTGGGTTCCGATGACATGGTGGCCGGAACTTCAGCGGCGTCAGCGACCGAAAAACTACAGAAGGGCGACCGCATCGTCGCCGTTAACGATATCAAAATCGAAAACGTCTGCGATTTGCGGATGGCGCTGAACCTCGAAGCCGTCAAACCGGTCACGCTCAAAATCCGCCGCAAAAAAGAACTTGAATCTGGCGAACAGGACAAGGAGCAGGATTCGAGCGAAGTCCTCTCCACCGTTGTCCAGGCCAATCCGGTTCGGGAACTTGGGTTCTCGATCCAGTGGCAACCCATCACCGGGATTCAAAAGGATTCTCCAGCGGCCGCTGCCGGGCTTCAGGTCGATGATCTGATCAAAACCGTCGAAGGCCAACCGGTGCCCAACCTGCTGACTTTTGACCTGGAAGTCATGAGCATGTTCCGGGCTGGAAAGAAAACGATTCAGATCGAAGTCCAACGCGGCGACGAAACGATTCCGCTTTCAATCAGCCCCCGTGTTCCCAACTCGGGAACCGTTCAGGGATCTTTCCCGGTAATCGCTCTGGATACTCTGGGCGTGGCGATCGGCGTCTCCAACAAAGTCGGCAGCGTTGATTCGAGTCGCCCCGAAGTTGCCGGTCTCAAAGGCGGCGACGAAATCGTTGCCATCACTTATCTGCTTGACGAACAGTGGCGTGAGCACGAGGACTTCAAAAAGATCCATGAAAAGAAAGTTGAGCTTGAAGACGACAAGACGCACATGGCAGAGATCTACAGCGTGATCCAAACTTTGCCGATGGGCACCGAATTCAAAATCGAAGCCAAACGGGGTGACAGCGACGTTTCTGTGACCGCAGTTGCCACACCGTCGGCAGAGTTGTTCATCCCGAAACTGGGCATCCCCCTTGAATCAGAGGAAGCTTTCTACCGCAGCAAGTCCTGGGGTGATGCGTTTCATAACGGCATGAATCAGGTTTGGGCTGACGGGACCAGAGTGTTTCGCTTCCTGACCAAACTGGTGACCGGGAAACTTTCGGTGAAGAACCTTGGCGGTCCCGGAACGATCGCCGTTGTTGCAACATCGGAGGCTTCCAAGGGCACCGGCCGATTGCTCCTGTTCCTGACCTTGCTCAGTGCCAACCTCGCGGTTGTGAACTTTCTGCCGATTCCCGTCCTGGACGGTGGGCACATGGTGTTCCTTGCCTACGAAGGCCTGTTCCGCAGACCCGTTCCGCCCAACGCAGAAATCCTGCTGACCTACGCGGGGTTGTTCTTTGTGTTGGGGCTGATGATTTTTGTTTCGTTCATGGACTACGGTCGCATCTCCTCCATGTTCGATTGACAAACCGGTTGAGTCGTCGGTCGCAATGCTCGCTCACGAGGCGGGCTTTCGGCCCGATGGCGTGGCAATTAGCAGGAATCCACCGGTTGTGACGACTGGTTTCGGTCCGTCACGTGTGCGATTAAAGAGCTATGCTTCGGCGGAAGACCATTTTCCCCGCCCCCGAATCGCCCATGTCTCGCGTCGCCATTGTTCACGACTGGTTCAACTGCATCGCAGGTTCTGAAAAAGTTGTTCGCGAAATGAAACGCTGCTTCCCCGAAGCAGACGTGTTCTCGCTCGTCGATCACCTCACCACCGCGCAGCGGGAAAGCCTTGGGATCGATCGTCCGATTCAGACCTCGTTTATCAACCGACTGCCCTTTCAAAAAAGCTTCCGCAACTACTTGCCGCTGATGCCCCTGGCGATCGAGCAACTGGATTTGAGAGACTATGACCTTGTGCTTTCCTCCAGCCATGCAGTGGCCAAGGGATGCCTGACGACAGCCGAACAGTTACACATCACTTACGTTCACACGCCAATTCGCTACGCCTGGGACATGTACCACCAGTACATGGCAGGCCAAAAGGGATTTTTGGGTATCAAGCCGATGGTCCTGCGAGCGGTTCTTCACTACATGCGGAACTGGGATCGCGGCACTGCCGATCGCCCCGACTACTACATCGCCAACTCCGGTTTCGTTGCCAATCGGATTGTTAAAACGTATCGGGCACCGGCCAAAGTCATCTATCCGCCAGTCGAAGTCGATGCCTTCCGCGTCACCGAAAAAAAGGATGACTTCTTCCTGGCCGCTGGGCGACTGGTACCGTACAAGCGTTTCGATCTGGTCGTCCGGGCCATGCAACAGTTGCCCAACCAGAAACTGGTCGTCATCGGTGACGGCCCGGAGATGCCAAAGCTGAAATCACTCGCCGGCCCCAACGTCCAGCTTCTTGGCTACCAGGACGACGAAGTCCTTCGCGATCACATGCAGCGCGCCAAAGCATTCGTGTTCGCGGCCATCGAAGACTTTGGCATCATGCCAGTGGAAGCTCAGGCATGTGGGACGCCCGTGGTCGGCATCAACCGCGGCGGTGTTGCCGAAACCGTAAAGCACATGCAAACCGGAGTCCTGTTCGAGTCTCAGGACGCGGATTCGATCGCCGCTGCCATCGAAGCGATTGCCGAACTTCCGCAGGGCTTTTTCGATCCGCATGCAATTCGGACTCATGCCGAATCGTTTGGCTGCAGCGTCTTCGGTGAAAAATATGCTGCCTTTATCGCAGACTGCAAATCCCGCTGGGCGACTGGTTCGGACACCATTCAATCGCCACTGGTTCCCGCTGAACCCCAACCCGTGGAAACGTCATGAGTCTTCGGGATCTGGACATCGACGGCGTTGGCAAAGCGGTCTACCGACACTGCACCAGCCCCAAAGCTCTCTACGTGACGCTTGTGGAGCGTTGGTGGTTCCTTGCGCTGACCTGCTTTTTAGGCATCGCGATCGGCTGCCTGATTATCAAAACGTCAACACCACAGTTCGCCGCACACGGACGCATGTTGGTCTATCAAAAGCTCCCGACATTTATGGACGACGCCACGCGCGTTCCCGATCCCAAGGCGTACGACAGCCTGTTTGCGACTCACGTCCAGCTGATCGGCAGTCCGATGATCGTCGAAAAAGCCGTCACTGATTTCGGCCTGGACAAACTTGACGAGATCGACGAACTGCATGCCAAACATCGGAGCCTTGGTGGCAAAACGGTTGCAGGCATGATCTGCGAAAATTTGAAAGTCGGTCGTGCGGGATCCGGTGACGCGGACGGGGCGTTCGTGTTGTCAGTTGAATTCAAGCACAAAAGCGCGAAAGAATGCCCGATCGTGGTCGATGCGATTCTGAAAACATACAGAGCGTATGTCAATGATTCGATGCTTGACGATCAGAACAAAGCCGTCGAGCTTTTGGGGACGTTCAAAAAACAGCTCGAAGGCGACGTTACCGAAAAAGCAAACCGTTGGCGCAGCTTTTTGCAGGAATCCAAAGGCATCTGGGACGAAACCACCAAAGTCAACTCGCATCAACTCCGCGCCGCGGCCCTTGACGAGGAACTGACGCGTCTTGAGATCGATCGCAAGTCAGTCGAATCTCGGGTCAACGTTCTGGAGCAATCAAAAACGCTGCCGCCGATACAGCGACTTGCACTGGTCGATGACCTTCACCTGCCGCGTCTGGAAATTCTTGTCTCGCTTGCCGGTGACAACAATGTGGGCAGCTTGCAGCAGGTCTACCCACAACTCCAGGAAGCCGCCAGTGCCCAATACGATGACTTGCTGGACAAGCTGGTGGAACTGAGTTCAATTTCGCGCAACGTCGGCACCAGCCACCCGCAGTACACCGATGCATTGGCAGAAGTTGAGTTGCTGAAAAAGGAACTGCAGCGAGTCGAACCCAATGGCCCGGTAAAGACAAAGAAGCTTTCTCCGGCAGATTTGGTGGCGGCTTACGAAGTTTTACTTCGCGAAGAGTTGGGCACGCTCGATCAACGCATTTCTTTTTTGCAGCAGCGAGTCAAAAAAGAAGTTGACGCCGCCAAGTCACTCAAGGACTTCAGCATCCGCGCAGACCAACTTAAAGATGAATACGAGCGGGCGAACGAAGTTTCAGGAGCCCTTGTCGATCGCATGCAGAAACAGACGATGCTTAGCCAGTTCGGCAGCTACATTGTCGAAGTCGTTGAACAGCCAGGCAAAGGCCAATTGGTTTGGCCAAAGAAGCCAATCGTGCTGATGCTTTGCACGCTTTGCGGTTTGTTTTTGGGCGTCGTTGGAGCCCTGGTTCTGGACCTGATCGAAGTCTCACCGCTGCGGAATCTGTTTGGAAGAATGCCATCGTGGCTGATTCGCGACCGCTGGCCTTCCTCGGGCGCACCGGCAGGGTAGGGCGATGCACGTGGACTCTCTTGCCGGCGATCGACGCGGTGGTGTCGAAGGCGCGATCGACGATCGGGTCCACTGGCTTCGATCAATCAAGTGGCCGGTCTGGCTGGTTGTCGCCTACGGATTGCTGATTCCGGTGCTTGCAATGCACTTGCCCGGAGTCGGTGGTGTGGGTGCGGCAGACTTGTTGATGCCTTTTGGGTTTCTGGTATTGCTGGTGGTTCCACGGCGATCCGCATTCCAGTTGCCCCACGTCGCATTGGCTGCCTTTTGCTTCTTTGCTCTCGTCTCGTTGTTGCAAATACTCGAAACCAAACCCGCCATCGATTGCCTGATTCGCTGGGTTCGACTGCTGGGAATCTTCATCCCGTTTTACTTTGGTCTGGTTATTCGTGATCCCGACTCCGTCTCGCGCACTGCCGCCGGTGCCTATCTGGCGGGTGGACTTATTGCCATCGTGGCCGGCATCGCGGTATATCATCTGGGAATCGAAGTCCGCGCCGGACAGCAACGATTGTGGCTCGACGGCGGATCAGTTCTTCGCGCCGGCGGGCTGATTGGGAACTCGGGGGCCTATGGCCACATGACCGCGACGTGGACGGTCGTTTGCATTGGCTGGTTTGTTGCGGTTTCCAAGCACAGGCTTCGTTGGGTCCTGGCAGCGGCCGCGCTGGTCCTGTGTTTGTACGTGGTTTTTATCTCGTCTTCCCGTGCCGCGATCATGCATCTTGTCGCAGGACTCGCGACCATCGCGGTTGTTCTGCCGGTCTCAAAACGAACCAAGCTGTGGATGCCGCTTGCGGTGGGCATGGCTGCGATTGTCGGACCGATATTTGTGATAGGCGGCAGTTGGTTGGGTGGTCAATCAGGTTTGGGGTCGGATTCGCTTCAATCCAACATGGCTCGATTCGTTCCCGGACTGGGAGGCTCAGACGTCAACGAATTCACTTCCAATCGCGCCGGTAACTGGCCGGAGTACATCGCGATGGTTAACGAAAAGATCATCACCGGTTGGGGTTACAAGATGGGCGTTCGCATCCATGAAGAATCGCCCGACAACTCATACCTTTCGGTGATGCTCGAAACAGGCATCCTTGGCTTTGCGGCGATGGCTTTGTTTGTCGTTTCGGTGTTGGCACTGTTGGCGAGAAGGTGCCTCGCCGGGAACCGATTGGCTTTGGTGTTGATCGGTGTTTGTGCTGGTCAACTGGTGAACTGTATGACTTCGGACATTTACACGTTCTGGATCACGATGCCGGTTGTGTTTTTGCTGCTTGGCCTGGTGGTGCAGACCTCTTCCCGGATTATTCACGAGGCGTGTGCGTAACGTTCAGTTTAGCCAATGAACATCGCACCGGTTGGAAAAGAGCCTCGGGTTTGGACTTCGTCAACGAGGTGAACCGAAATCTGGGCGACAATCCAGCTTTGACCTTCGTGTCAGTGAGGTTCAACGTAAATCAACGCCCGTGGTCGCGAATCGTTGCGGGTCAGGGAACGACAACGCGACTGGCGTTCGCTCCAATCACACGGCTGATGGTGAAATTTAGGTTGAACAGGTTTAGCGCGAGGTTTCCTGCCAACTCACGCTTCTTGAAGTGAAGTACAATCAGGTCTCCTGGCGCGATACGAACCCGTTCGGATGGATCTTCAAGACACTTCTTTAGATCGACGTAGATCTTGATCTGTTCGCATTCATCAGTTCGACGGACGATAACCACATCCGTTGGAGGAATCAGCCCGCCGCCGCCGCCCTCAAAATTCGGGCTGCCTGTTCCTCTGGCCGGACCGTAGGCTGGCCCGGTGCAGATCGCGATGGCTTCGAGGATATCCAGGTCGCGATCGCGCGGCATGGGATAGCGACCCGCAGGAAGCATCCCGCCGGTCATGAAATGGTCTCCGTCGCGTCGGGGAAGAAAGACAACGTCGCCGTCGCCAAGCTCAACATCGTCGGGCTCAAAGGGCAACCCTTCGCCAAGCTTGTGGTGTAGCGGAATGCGAACCAGTTGCGAATCATCCCGTGGAACCATCATGGGTGAATTGCCAGTCAACTCCCGGACCATGGGGATGTCACGCAGCGCAAGGTCTTCATTCTGATCCATGGCGTCTTTGCCGATGCCTTTCATGACCCAAATTTCATTCATGGCGTCGATTCCTGGCAGCCCGCCGGTTCGCATCAACGCCGTCAACACGCTCGCTTCCTTGGGTTCAAGGTACAACGTCGTGCCGGACCACCGTCTGGAAATCTCGAATTGATCCGGACGTTGCAGTCCCGGAACGTTGTAGCGCGTATCCTGCCGCACCACATAGATTCGATAAAAGGTCGGCGTGATCAACGATACGAGAACTTTGTCCCGGCCTGGCTGCACCAGTTTTGTTTTGCTGACGTACTGATCGACAATTGAGTTGCGAACCTCGGGAATTGTCAGTCCGGCCACCGGCAGCGGGCTGATATAAGGCAAATGCAGTGTGCCATCGGATTCGACTTTGACGGGAAGCCCAACCAGTGGCTCGATGGGAGCGTTCTTTGTGCGAAACGAAGGATACGCAACTTGCGGCAACTCATCGCGATCACCCAGCACATCGGCGATATAAATCCCCAGCACGTCACCCGCAGCGACGGTGTGTTCACCGGGAATCGAGGCCCCCAAAAGCCGATGATCCAGAGGAACCAGCGCTGTCCGTGAATCCGCTTGGGCATCGATAGGAATGTTGGCCGGTAGGTAGGCACCGTGTTTCAGCGCGCGACAACCTACTTGCGCTGAAATCAACAGCGCAACAAGCAGCCACAATGATGCAAAAATTCGACAATTCATAAAAGAACCCGCCCACGGCGATTCAGGGATAGAACCTGCCGATTGCGGCGTCAATACGAGCCCCCCGCTAGCGGGCCAAAACAGGGGATTCCGGATGGAATTTCGTTGCGACTGGGCATTCGCGACCTAGGTTTTTGATGGCACCATCTTTTCGGACCTACCCGCCATGACCACACCCGCACTCAGTACCTCTGCTGCGACACCAATGCGCGGCACGATCACGAAATCGACTGCAAAACGCCAAAGCTATTGCAGTCAGTTTCTCCGTACGACCGTACCGCTGCTGGTCGTGGACGTTGCGGCATGTTTTACTTGCCTCGTTGTGGCGAGCCTGATTGCTACGCTCTTTGGCCATCCGGGCGAATTTTGGAGTAGTGGCAAACTTGCCATTCTTTTCGTTACCAGTATCGCGACATCCTTTCTGGTGCTGGGACTCTATTCCGGTGTTGGAATGCACCCAATCTACGAGTTTCGGCAATGCATGATTGCGGTCACCGCCGGGTACATTTTTGTTGCTGCTTCAAATTTGAATTCCCAAAACGCATTTGCAATCCTGCTGACGTTTCCGTTGATGCTGGGAAGCATCTGGATGGCAAGATCGCTGCTTCGTCACGTGCTGGCCAAGTTTAACTGGTGGGGCGTTCCATGTTTCGTTTTCGGTTGCGACAACCGGATCAATCGCCTGTACCCCATGCACCGGAGAAACATGACAACCGGTTTTCGTCCGTTTGGATTTGTGCAGTCGGATTTTCCCCGACATACAAAAGAAGAATTCCGGCAGTATTGGTTGGGCACTCCAGACCAGTCGGCAGACCTCAGACGCGATCACCAAGTCCACGTCGCTCTGGTGCATCGACGCGGACGAACCGATCGGGAGCTCGCAAAGTTCATCGAAGCACACCTGAGGGGTTTCACCCAAACAGTCATCGTTCCCGATGACGACCGGATTCCCTCGTTGTGGTCGATGGGTCACGACGGCGGCTTGATCGTAAAAGACCGTCTGCTGATGCCTTCGTGTCAGCTCATCAAGCGTTGCATGGACGTCGCGATTTCGGCTTTGGTCCTGCTGCTCGGATTTCCATTTTTTGTGATTCTTGCCTTGTGGATGAAAGTCTCTTCACCGGGACCGCTTTTCTTTGGCCACGAACGCATCGGGCGGGACGGTCTGAAATTCAAGGCATGGAAGTTTCGTTCGATGTGCGTCAATGCGGACGAAGTTCTCAACAAGACCATTGCGGAAAATCCGGAACTCAGAGCCGAATGGGAATCAACGCAAAAGCTCAAGAACGATCCACGCGTAACCTCTTCGGGCAGGTTTCTCAGAAAGACCAGTCTGGACGAGATTCCGCAGCTTTGGAATGTGCTTGTCGGCGAAATGTCGCTCGTCGGTCCGCGTCCGATCGTTGCCAGCGAAATCGAAAAATACAACGACAAATTCAGTTCTTACCTGCGAGTGACGCCGGGAGTCACAGGATTCTGGCAGATTTCAGGACGCAACCTGACGTCCTACGAACGCCGTGTCGAACTGGATGATTACTACGTTCGAAACTGGTCGGTTTGGTTTGATCTCTATATCCTTTTTCGCACCGTAAAAACGGTCATGATGCGAGAAGGGGCCTTTTAGTGAACGGCCCGGAAAACAAATCGATTCTGGATCGTTTTTCGACAAACGCGTTGTTTGTTCTGGTTTCGCGAGTCGGAGCCTTCGTCGCGGTGTTTGGAATCAACGCGGTTCTTGCACGGCACCTGGTGCCCGACGAATTCGGTGCGTTCGCACTGCTTTTTTCGATCGCGACGGTGTTCTCTCTGATCGCCAGCTGCGGAATGAATCGAGCCCTGGTCAGAATCCTCGCCGACGAATCGTACTGCCATTCAGAATCTGATCTGAACAGGATCTTTGGCACCGCGTTGTGGACTTCCCTGATTGCGGGTTCGATTGTCGGAGTTCTGGCCGGGTACATCGCTGGCAGTTTCCTTGTAGCGGAAGTGTCGACAGCCCGCGTTGCGATCCTGTTTGCTGCCATCGTCGCGGTTCGCAACGTGCAATTCGTTTTTGCAGAACTGGCTCGCGGCTTTCACGATTCCAAATGGTCCAACATGTTTGGCGGGCCAGCGGGAGGGCCGGCACCGCATCTGCTTTTTCTGTTGGCCCTGCTTGTCCAGGCGGCTATCGGGATCAGCATGACACTGCAAGATGTCCTGTTGATCTACCTGTCATGTTTTGTCATCACGCTGCCGATTCTGGTGATTCGCGTCCGGGCCATGAAGGAGGATTATCGTTTCGAACTCGATAGAAAATCCACCGCGAGGTGGTCCTGGCAGGGCGCGTGGGCGATCGCCGTTCCGTTGATGCTTACGCAGACCTTTGGCGTCGCGCTTTCCCAGGCAGACCTCTGGATCGCGGGAGCCGTCGCGGTCCCATCTGTGCTGGCGATCTACTGTGCGGCGCAGCGACTGCTGGCCTTCCTGACCATTCCCCTGCAGATCTCATCAACGGCGGTTCTTCCCCTGGTGCCCGAGTTGGTGTCCAGCGGGAAACACCAACAGCTTCAAAAAGTCATTGGCTTGTCGACGTTTATTTCCGCACTGCCGGCGATCACTATCGGAGCCGTTTTGCTTCTGTTTCCGGAGGCAGTTCTGGCCGTTGCATTTGGCGAGTATTACACCAAAGCCGCAACGGTCCTGCAGATTCTTGTCGCCGGACAACTGGCCTGCGTTCTGACCGGACCCTGCGAAACGCTCCTGATGATGTCCGGTCACCAGAACAAGACACTGGTCGTCAATGCAGTCGTCGCGATCGCCATCCTGATCACAGGAACACTCGCGCTCACAACCTACGGCGTGATCGGACTGGCGATCACGATGGCCACCGCAACCATCGCCCAAAACGTTTTCAACTGCTGGTTGGCATGGCGAAATTTGGGAATCACAACTTTCTTCGATCCGTCTTACCTCGGGGACGCGTTGGCAATCGTCATGACCCGCTTTGGACTAAAAAAGGAGACCGCACATGCAACCGGATAAAGATAGAATCGCCAACACCTACATCGTCGGGGCACCCAAGAGCGGCACCAGCGCGATGGCGGCGTGGCTGGACGAACACCCGGAAGCTTTCGTTTGCAATCCCAAGGAACCGTTTTTCTGGAGCGACGACTATCCGCGCCTGCAACAACGTCATTGCATGACCGAAATGAAACAGTACCGGGCTCTTTTCGCAGACGCGCCGTCGAATTCGAAATCGCTGATTGATGGATCCACCAATTACCTCGCGTCCGACCAGGCGATTGAACGGATCATTGACCAGGTGCCCGATGCAAAATTCATCGCCATGATTCGCAACCCCGTCCAAGTCGTCCACGCGTTTCACTCGGAAATCCTCTTTAGCGGCATTGAAACAGAAAGCGATTTCGAAACAGCATGGCAACTGCAACACGACAGAAAACGTGGACACGGTCTGCCTTCAGCCTGCGAAGCCCCCCAGTTCCTGCAGTACGCCGAAGTCGCAAACTACGAATCACAATTCAAGCGGTTCTTTTCCCTGGTGCCGCAGCATCAGCGACATGTCATCCTGTTCGACGATTTCGCTGCGGATCCTGCTGGCGCATACCGTGGCGTGCTGGATTTCCTTGGGCTTGCCCCCTGGGAAAAACAGCACTTCCAAAAAGTCAACGCTTCTCACGATCATCGTTTCAAAAGCTTGAGCCAGTTGATTCTGAATCCGCCGCCGATCCTCAAACCGGTTATCGATGCCAGCCGATCATTTGCCAGAACGCAAAAGGGTGGCTGGATGGACGCGATGAAGCAATGGTTACGGGTGCCCAAACAGAGGGCTGCGATGTCCGACGAATTCAAACGTGAACTGGCGATGTTCTTTCGCCCGGGCATCGAATCGACCGCCCGAATTTTGCAAACAGACCTGTCCCGCTGGCTTCAGGAATCAAACACTTCGCTACTGCACACCGGTCAGGGAGCCCAATAATGAAGATCCTTCAGTTTGTTTGCGATGGAAATCCGGGTGGCGGAACCAACCATGTTCTGCAACTGCTACGCGCTCAGGAAAAAGACGCCAGTAACTTTCTGTTGACACAAGGCGAAAGCTACCTTGCCCATCAAGCCACCGATGGTGCAACGGAGGTTTTCGAAGGGGACTTCTTTCGCAGCCGAATGGATACCAGTGCGGTGGCACGAATCCGCGAAATCTGCAACAGGCTGCAGCCCGATCTCGTTCACTGCCACGGCGGGCGAGCCGCGTTTTTTGCCAGCTTTGCCAATATCCCGGCCCCCACAATCTACACGGTTCACGGATTTCACCACGACCGTAAACCACTGCCGGGTCGAATTGCCGGATGGGGTGCCGAATTTCGCACGATTCGCAGAATGGATCATGTTCTGTTCGTTTCAGATTTTGATCGCAGGCTGGCAGTTCGCCAAAAACTGCTTGCAGCAAACAAACCACACTCTGTGATTCACAATGGAATCAATCCCATCAGCCAGCGAGAGCACAGCGATCGCATCGGAGTTGGGTTTCTTGGCAGAATGGTCACTCAGAAAAACCCACAGCTCTTTTTGGATATCGCCCAGCAAGTGCCGCAAGCGAATTTTGTGATGGCCGGCGGGGGCGACCTTGAACCCCTGATCAAACAAGAAGTTACACAACGAGGCCTGTCCGACCGGCTGGAACTTTTTGGCACCCTCGACCATAGCGCTGCTCTAAAGTTCCTGTCCCGGCTGGATGTTCTTGTGATGACTTCCCGCTGGGAAGGCCTGCCACTGCTGCTCCTAGAAGCCATGTTCGTTGGCGTTCCGATTGTGACGACCGCTGCCGGCGGAGTACCCGAAGTTATTCGACACCAGGAGACGGGCTTTGTCTCACCGTCACACGATCCCACCGAGATGGCGGGCTACGTCAGTTCCTTGCTTGCCGATCGTCGGCTTCGGAGTCGCATCACATCACAAGCGCGCCGCGTCGCAGTTCGGGATTTTTCCCAGCAAACCATGCTGGCGAAGATCTTCCATGTCTACCGGGCCGCATTGAACACGCAGGTTCGCGAGCCTGTACCGGTGTGAATCACGGAAGTTGTTTTCTGATTTTGCTTTTTCGCCGTAGCCCGTTTAGACTTTTGTCAGCGACTCTCAGCCGCTGTGGCCAGGATCGCTTGCGACAAACGTCGACTCGCAATGACAAAAGGCCGGACTTGCGTGCGCAAAAACCATGATCGCTGATCCGGCCTGACGATCACGCGGTTTCTTTTTGAGCAAGCAAATGATTGCACCAGCTGGTATGAACAACGAACAGCTCGCGGCATTGGTCCGCGGTGTTGCTTCCGAAATCCACGACAGCAGACCCGGATTCTGGAAGTTTGAACACCGTGATGCCACCGTTTTTGTCATCACCGACGAAAGCCACAATCGGATGCGAATCATGTCGCCGGTTGCGGAACTGAGCGACCTGACGAACGATGTGATGCAGGTCCTGCTCGAAGCCAACTTTGATCGCGCCCTTGACGCAAGGTACTGCATCAGCAGCGACATCGTCTGGTCTGCGTTTCTTCACCCGCTCGCAGAACTGAATGATCGCCAGTTCCTTGCCGCTCTTGATCAGGTGATCACGCTCAAGAACAACTTTGGCACGACGTTCACAAGCAGCGACATTGTTTTTGGTGGTTGAAAAGATTCTGCGGCAATACCAGAGTTTTCCGTGTGCCGGCGTTGAATCCGGTACAATGGGATCCGCCTCCAAAGCGACCTGTGCCTCAACCGCCTCAACCAGCCAAACGTCACCACCGCTGTGCCGCCTGGTCCCCACTAACTCACCGGAAACATTTCCATGCCCGACATGAAACCTGTGACAGTTCTTCTCTGCTTAATCCTCTTGGTTGCAGCCGGTTGTGAAAATCATGGAATCCTCTCCGGTCTGACTCCAGCTAACGCCAACCAGGAAAACCAGGATGGTGATCCGCAGAAGAAGGACAAGCAGGTTGCGCCAGCGAAAGCTCCCTCAAAGCCACTCAAACTTTCTGCCGAAAACCAAAGACTTCTCGGGCACGAAATTTACATTATCTCGATGAGTTCGCGATTCAAGGGACGTAATGATGTGTACATCTCGATGGAGATGGAGGATGGGTTAGAGTTCTACGAAAGATCGCGATTGGGCAATTTGTTGGTCACCGTCCTGTCCACCTATATCTTCATGAACCTCGAAGTGAGCGACCCTCCGATGCTGATGGGAACAGGGTACAAAAACGATTTGCTCGAAACCGCGAAGGATGCCTTGAGTTTACTTGAGCTGGGATCGCCGGAAGAATTTCTGGCAACGCTACGCAAGGAAACGCATCTGGTGGGGCTTTACGAAAACAACCGGGACTACAAGTTTGCTGCAAAACTCCTTGACCCGAAAACCGGTGACCTGTTGCCGGAGTTTTCTGAATATTTGAAAACGGTTTTCGCATTCGATAAACATGCACAAATGAGTCTGCCGTCCAAATAACGGCGACATACTCTTGTCCTCCGCTTTGTGCTGGCTTGCCTGTTTCAATTTGCAGACTGGCTGACACGTCGTTTCGACCTCGGGTTCAGTTTAGCCAATGAGCCCGGATTATTCACGACGACGGGCGTTAATTCTACGTCTGGCCAACAGGAGCAAGGGAAAAGCTGAAATTCAACAAGAATTGTAAATCATCCGGTAGATGAAAACCACAGCGATCGTTTCATCGCATCTGACTCGCGGATCACTGTTTCAACTGATTCTGACGCCCACGCCTCGTGAATAATTCGGGATGAACATCGCACCGGTTGGAAAAGAGTCTCTGCCCCGGACTTCAT
>CALFWR010000101.1 GCA_937928555.1 uncultured Pirellulaceae bacterium | reverse complement strand
AGCAGAGCAGAAGTTCGAAAAGCAAAAAATAGTCAATCTCAAAACAAATCGAAACTAAAGAAACCCAAAGAAAACAAGTGGCTCCCTTTTAGACTGCCATTTCAACCCTTTTGGGCTGCCGCGCTGGCCCCCTTTTGCTCTGCCATCTCCAACACGCAAAACCCGAAAAAGATCGCGATCAAACTAAATTCGAATTCGCAGTCGATGATCCAGACGAAAAACGCCAGCTCAATGCCAACAAACGATTCTGGGCAAAGCGACTTGAAATGCTGAAAGACGAACTCAAAATCGAACCCGATCGCATTCGTGAGCTCTACGACGTCAAAGCTACGCGAATCGAACCCGTTGGCCTCGTCTATCTTTGGCCAGAGACGGGTTAGGACAGTCAGCTTTCAGGTTCCTCGTCGGCCGTCTGAGCCCTACTAGCAGCTTCGACAACTTCGCAAAACAATTGCCACGCATCTTCAACGGAAATTTCGCAAACATTTGCGAGCGTCTCTAAACTGGTTTTGTAGCCAAACTGCTTCATGGTTGGACGTTTGCCGCGTGCTCTCGTCTGTTGGATGAACTTCAACGCTCCTTTCGCCATGTTGGCCGCAGGCTCAGCTTCCATCGCTTTTACGGTTTCAGGCACGAATTTCTCATTCGGATCCCAATCTTTGTCTTCTTGCCTAAAATTCTTTCTAGCGACGGCTTTTCTGATTCTGGACCTGAGCCTCTCAAACGTAGTGAGGCAGATCACATGACGATCCATGGCCAAATCGCAATCCACTGACTGTGAAATGGGACTCTTCAAACTAACTGATTGATAAGTCTCGGAAATATTGCCACCAAACCAACTATTGGCGGCAGTCCCGAGCGGTTTTATTATCATCCTCCACGTAGGCGGTTGACCTCGGTCAGCATTCTTCTTTTCGTATGCTCTGGAGAATCCGGAAAGATCTTGCTTCCATCTTGACTCCAAATAGCTGCCGAGGAAGCGTTCTGCCCATGCCTCTCGGAATTCTGAAACGATCTTGTTGAATTCGACAAACCCATCTCTTTTCCCGTTGCTCCGCAGTGTCGACATTTTGGATTCACGCTCAGCAAGTATCTTTAAAAATTCAGGATCTATAGGGCACTTGATCTCATCAAGAAGTTTCAGCTCCTTTCGCCATTTTGCCCCCGCGCGCACTGCATTGTGCTTCGGGTCTGGCGTGGAGAAAGTCAAATATGCCTCTTCATCGTCAAACCTGACTCCGTCACACAAGAACCAGTACCGAACGGCAATGCTTTGCCAGAACTCCAATGCTGATCCGAATGCCTTTCGAAAATTGACTTGAGCAGATTGTGCAGGGACAATTTTCTGTGCGTGGGTGCTTATAACTTCCGCTCCCCAAAATTTATCGATCTCTTGCAACAAGGCCGGTGAAAATCGTGAGATCGCTTTATGATTTGTAACACACCTCGCTACCAACTCTCTCTCTTGAATCATGCGATCTCTGTGCTTTTCCCATGCGAGTTCTTCAGCTTTCTCTGGAAATTGTTCCACTCGATGTTTGAAGCTTTCCTCCCAATCCTCCTTAGATGTAATTTTCTCAATGCGAGGTGGCAGGAACTGCGGCCACGGGCTGTAAACGAGAAGTCCATGCAATGAATCCTTGTCCGCAGTCTGATTGAGGTGAAGCTGGTGAAATTCATCCCAGTATCTTTTCATCACATCCAAGCGAGACATGACAGGCGACTGTTTCCCTTCCCAGTTGGCCCCAAGAACTGCCGCTACTTCAGCCTCATTGATACCGAGCTTCGCCGCTACGGCCGCAGCTTTCTCTGAGCCCGATACGCGAATCTGGGGAGAGGGCAGTTCACCAATAGCCTGATCTTCGGGATGTGGTTCTTCACTGATCCACCTGAGAAACTCCACCCAGTTTCCTGCGAAGCTTCCCGCCAAGTCTTTTTGATACTCTTTGGTAACGACCGAATTACGTCGGGGTTTTCCACTGGTATCTGTCTTTTCATAAAATCGCTCACGCAGTCTATCTGACTGCCAAGACCTCAAAGATCCTGGCTGCAACTTCATCTTGGAAAGCACAGCATCTACGAATTCGAGCTTTGCCCTAAGCCTCTCGTCGTCATCGAGACCAAGCCACTGCTTACCCTTTCTAAGCCTCTGGTATTCCGGATTCTCATGAAGGCCGTATTTCGACATCGAAAAATCAACTTCTTGCCAAATCGAGTCGGATAAGTCAGGCGATCCAGACAAAAAACCACGAAGCATCAGTGGCAGCAACGCTTCTTCAAAATGTGGCAGCAAGAACGCCCAGATAAAGATGGCTTCACCGGAGTTTTTCATGCTGACACGGTATCGCTCAGACACACAAAGGTTCATCGCGATGTCCGGAAAAGAGCGGTAGTAAGCAGGCAAATTTATGATGCCGCAATTGAGAGTTTCTTTGTCGCTCAGATACCAGCAACCATTCCTTTGCAACGCCTCATTCGAAAATGTCTTATCAATAAACTGTTTGAGGTGTTTTGGCAGATGCAAAAAAGAGAGGCGTGCTTCAGGCAGTGATGACCAATGCTGCGACTTTATCTGATATTCACTGTTACCAGATTCCACACAAGCTTCCAGTACGGGCTGACCTGATAACAGTTTTCCGGAAACCCACTGGACTACTTCATCAACCTTCTCAAAATCTTCAGGTAACGGAACTTCAGGTTCCTGCTTTTGCGACACGAATTGTTCAACCGAATATGGCACCTCTTTCTTGAACGATTCCAGTCTTGAGTTGAAATCCTCAGTCTCGATATCCACTCCCAATGACTTCATGGGCTTTGACATAGCCAGTGCTGTCTCAAGATTTCCTTCATGTGCAAACATTTCGATCACGAAATCACATTTGGAAAGGAAAGTCTCCAGCATCTCATCAGAGTATTTGTAACGTCGCAGCTTTTTACCCAGCTTCATTGCAACCATAGCGAGTGAAGGAACAGAATTCCACGCTTTCGTAGGTTGGCATTTCTTGACACTACAGTCGTGCAGAAAGAAACAGATAGCCTCGAAGTAACACGACAAAAAACCAGGAACCTCTAAGGCCTTGGACAACAAACGATAGTTGTCTTCGAGTGGGCGATTACTCAACAACTGCCTGGCATTAACTTCTACTGGAGAATGATGGCAATTTTGCCAATTTGTTCCACCAACCCAATCCTCATCGCGGTTCAGCCTCGCCCCATATCCTGGGATCTGGGTTGCATCGCCTTCGAATGTACTTTCGTAGCCAATTCCTTCAACGTCCGCCAGTCGATTGAAATACTTCTTCATGTCTAAACCTCACCAGCGCTTTTCTGAATCGCAACAAATTGATCGAAGGGCACAGGCTTTTCAACAGTTGCAACGTACTGGGAATAAAGCTGAGCCATAGCTTCGATGAACCTTTCTTCTTGCTTCTGCTCCAACCGGTCGACTGTGTACATCTTGCTCTCATCAATACTTCCCGGAGAAACGAGGACGAATACTTCCGGCCCGTCATCTGAGGGCGATCGTTCTTTCTTCTCTTCACCGTCTTCTTGCGACGCAACCAAAGCAAGCTTCACGGCCTCCTGATCAATCAGGCCAAAATTGTCTTCACAAATCGTATTGATGTGTGCGTCCAACCCAAGGTCACCATGAAACACGATGCTCAGCTTTTGGTCTTTCGCCGTCACGCGTCCAACAAGTGACGGATGATGGATTGCACGCACGCCGCGTCCGATGAATTGATAAAACTCTCCGAAACTACCATAGGGACGCATGGGAACGACAATCGTGATCGCGGGCAAGTCATATCCTTGGCCCAGCATTTTGAGCTGAACAACCGCCTGCAAATCCCCGGACTCTTCTTCGAACCTTCGCCTTACTGATTTAATCTGTGCTGCCGTCATCGAATGATGAAGATAGTCGCAATTAATGCCAGCTTCGTTTGCAATTTTCGAAATCTGTTTCGCATGTGCGAGGCCGAGGGCAGAGAACAGCACTCGCGGCCTTACCGGAGCCAAAACTGCCTCTTGCTCTCTGAGTTTCTCGACGACAAGCTCCATCACACGTCTTATTGGCTCAATGGATTTTGCAGAGATATTCGCCAGTTTTTTCTCGCTATTCAGCCGTTCGAGAATTTGATCGCGCCCGTGGATCTCCTCACGACTTCCGTCAGGCCAAACAATTTCGTATATCGTCTCTTGCTCGCTGGGATCAAATCGACAAACTTCAACAGGTTTGGCATGCCCATCAATCACTGACTCAATCAGCCGATATTGATAAACAACATCTGCGTCAATTGGTTTGCCATCGTGACGCTCAAAACAGGCCGACATCAATAGCTTTTTGGCATTGGAGAAATACTCGAAACAACGCTGGTACGAATCAGCTGCAGCAATATGCGCTTCGTCGACGACAATCAAGTCAAAGTCATCTGGCTCAAGCTTTGCCAACAAATGTCCCGGTTCCGATCCATCGCCTAGCGAGTGATAGTTCGTGATTACAATATCTGCCGACTTCAAGGCCTCGACATCGACTGACTTAATCGGCCCACTGTCTGATGTCAGGGTAATTGTCTTGGGTGGTTGGCAACCTACCAAAAGTGGACCTCTAGGCAGGTGATACAGCGCGGACTTGGAATTTCCCGCATCGAGAGCCTTGGCGAATGTACCTCGAATCACTTTTCCTGGCGTAACGATCAAGGCGCGCTTGTTGCAAAACTTAAGACACGCAGCGACGCCCAAGACTGTTTTTCCGGCACCCACGGACATCACACAGGCGGCACTATCTCCGCCTCCCGCGTAGTAAGCCTCAAGAGCCTCCAACGCTTCGCGTTGGCACATGCGTAATGTAGAAGGTTGAATGCAATCTCTGGCTTCTTGAAACGAGAACGAGTCGCTCATGGGTGGGCTTAGCATCAAAGGGGGAGAAGTAAGGCAAGTGACACTCGCAATTCTAACGAATCGTTCGCAAGAATGCTCAAGATGCGTTATTTTTACTAGCTCGCTTAACGGATGCAAACTCCAGTGCGAAATCAAATCGTCGTCAAACTCTTCCTGCCAGAATCCAATCTGGACAACCACTCCAGATCCCTCATGCCGAAACGAGAGGAGGTCAAAAAAGAGGGTCAGGCTACTTTGACAGGCCCAACAAACTCGAATAACTAATCGATGTACTTAATCCAACTTGCTCGCATGTCGGTGCTGCCAAGGTTTTAACTTTGTTCTTGCCTTTGGCCAGTCCTTGCTGGTTGCGGTACAAACGCATGCAGATGGGCAACGCGAAAACTTTGGTCGGCGCCCACCAAGGATTGGCAATGATCAGGCACAGATCGACCCAATCGTGGCCCCAATGGAAAAGCTTTTTGGATTTGGATGAACTGAGTGCATCATGGTGCATGCCCGGTCAAAAGATTCCCAAGCCCCGTTTGCGGCACAAGGTGTCATCGCCTGCCAGCGCGATGGTTGAGTCTTTGCCGACCAACGAATTGATAATCAGAGTCGCCAGCAATTTCCAGAGCTGGTCGATATCCCAGACCGCATGGCTGAAGAAACGATGGTAGTCGGAAAAGTGGCCAAAATGCAGCGTTTCGCGGAAACATGCCTGGGATCATCAACAGGTCGAAGTCGACCGGGACACTGGCGTGTTTTCACTGCCCGCTCTGCCCAAGGGTGAAACTCTGCTGGTCAACGTTTCTGTTGACGGATTTCAAATCGAAGAAGGAAAGCAAAAACACCAGATCGCCCGACCGTACGTGGGGAGCGACGCACACATCGTGCTGTTCCCTGACTCGGACGAAGTGACGCTCGACATTCCCATGGTTCTGGTGGACGAGAAAAAGTAAGCACGGAGTTCAATCGTGGCGGTGGCTTTCAAGGTTTCCAGCGGCAATCGTTACTTTATCGCAAAAATGAACTTCCGCAGACGTTTTTCCAGCGTCGTCAAATCCGTCTTGAACGTTTCCAGAAACAGCTCGACCCGATCCGCAGGCGTGTAGTCTCCAAACTCCTTCTGGTTGGAATCGCGGACCACAAACTTCAAATATTCGTCTTTCTTTTTTTCAGCCAAATAGAAAGCCAACCCCCAGGAAAGGCTGTACGCCAATTCTGAATCGGACACGAAAATCCGATCGTTGCGAATGATTTTTTCCAACTGGCCCGACGCACGACCGGAACGAAACATCTTCTTTAAAGTTTGCAAACGCCGTTTGTTGACGCGATCGGAAATGGGTGCCTTGGGATCGTCACGGCGAAATCCGGTCGATTCAAACAGCATCGCAAAACCCTCTGACGTCCAGCGGGGAACCTTGCAAAGCCGATTATGCACGCCGGTATTGAACGCGATCTGATGGATGGCTTCGTGGATCACCGTCAGACTGGCAACCTGCTCAACGCGTCGCTTGACGCGTGGGTCGGCCGATACAAACGTCGTCACGCGATTGTCAAACCGCGAGTAGAAACCGTAGACGTTCTTCTTGAAAAGGATTTGACCCTTTAACGCTCGATCGAATTCAGTGCGAGACCCCAGCACAACCACAATCAAAGGAAATTGAGGCTCCGCAATAGTGATCCCGCGATTCTTGAACCAGGCACTGAACTGTCGATAAACCGATTCGTACTGCTTCGCCCACTGCCGATGACTGGTTCGCGGATGGACCACAACAAAGTGCTTCGACTGTTGCACCAGGTAACGTTTGCCGTACTGCTTTTGCAAACGCTCTTCGAGTTCCTCGTGCTTGTAAGGAGCAAAGCCTTTGGAAAAGATTTGCAACTGTTCCTGTTTGGGCAGCACGGTGATCCGGCCGTCCCAACGCAACAGCGCCAGTTTGCTGTTGTCTTGGCCAAGCGGCCTTCCGTAGTACGTTCTGTCTTTGTGTTCGATGCGAACGGTAATCAGCTCTGTGATCGGGCCGACGCCGTCAATCTTGAGATACGTCTTTTTCTTCTGCGGTTTGCTCTGCGGTTTACTTTGCGCATCCGCGCCGCGACAACAAACAACCGCAACCAACAGAGAAAAAAAGACGGCACCGATAAAGCGATCCAACCTTCGGACTGGCCAAACCTGGGCATCGTGGACAAGCCATGACCGGATTTGGAATCCTTCCTGAAACCCTGACCCAGAACCTGTCACTACGTTGACTCCGAAGGCGTCTCCACAGTGATATCACCAACAGCGCCGTTGGAGATCGAAGGCGATGATTCGCCGGATTCCTTGTCCGACCCTTTGTCTTTTTCCGAAGACTCCGAATCTGAATCCGAGTCGCTATTGGAGCTGTCCAAGGCGGCCACATTCTTACGAACGTTTTCGCCGTGAACCGAAGGCCCAATTAAATCTTCGATTTCGAATCGGTCCAGTTCCTCGTTTTTGATCAGGCCATCGGTGATCGCCTGCAGGTCGTCGCGGCGATCGGACAACAGCGAGTTGGCTTTCTCCTGAGCCCCGACAAGAATCCGCATGACCTCTTCGTCGATCACTTCCATGGTGTGTTCGCTGAAGTTACGGGACTTTTGCATCTCGCGTCCGAGAAACGGATCGTGGTCAGCGGTTTTGTAGCTTACCGGGCCAAGCTTTTCGCTCATGCCCCAGTGTGTCACCATCCGGCGAGCCATCGACGTGGCACGCTCAAGATCATTTTCCGCACCCACGGTAAGCTCGTCGTAGATCAAAGTCTCGGCAGCGCGACCGGCCAGCAAAACCACCAGGTGATCGACGATCTCGTTTTCTGACAGGTTCATACGATCTTCGTCGTGAACCATCTGCGTCACACCCAAAGCCTGACCCCGGGGGATCACCGTGACCTTGTGAACCGGATTGGCTCCCTTGAGGAACCAAGCCGCGATCGTGTGACCGGCTTCGTGGTAGGCGGTGCGTTCTTTTTCCTTTTCGGTCAAAACTTCTTCTCGAGCCGCACCCATGAGGACTTTGTCGTGAGCGTGGTACAGGTCTTCCATCTCGACCTTTGTTTTGTCGTGACGGGCCGCCCACAAGGCCGCTTCGTTGACAAGGTTCTGAATGTCGGCACCGGTCATTCCGGCGGTCGCTTCGGCCATTGCCTCAAGGTCCACATCGGGCCCCAGCGGAACGTCGCGAACGTGAACTTTGAAGATCGCCAGGCGACCTGCTTTGGTCGGCCGCGTTACCGTAACGTGGCGGTCAAAGCGTCCCGGGCGGAGCAGGGCAGGGTCAAGAATATCGGGCCGGTTGGTGGCTGCGAGGATGATCACCGAATCGGTTTTCTCAAAGCCATCCATTTCACCGAGGATCTGGTTCAGCGTTTGCTCGCGTTCGTCGTGGCCACCACCAAGGCCGGCACCACGTTGTCGACCGACGGCATCAATTTCGTCGATAAAGATAATCGCTGGCGACTGCTCTTTCGCTTGGGCGAAAAGGTCACGAACGCGACTGGCTCCAACACCCACAAACATCTGAATGAATTCGCTACCGTTGACATTGAAGTAAGGAACTCCCGCTTCGCCGGCAACCGCACGAGCCAACAGGGTCTTACCGGTTCCCGGAGGTCCAACCAGAAGTACACCTTTGGGGACACGTCCACCAAGCTTTTGGAACTTCGTCGGATCCTTGAGGAAGTCCACGATTTCATTCAAGTCCGCTTTGACGCCTTCGAGGCCAGCGACGTCCTTGAACGTCACAGGTTGTTCGTTGGGTTCGTATCGTTTGGCGGTGCTTCGCGAAAAGTTGGACAGGAATCCGCCGCCGCCCATCATCTGGCTTTGCCGGCGCATCATGTACAGCATCAGCCCCACCGCAATCGCCGCCATCGCGGCGAGAAACAGCAACTGGTAGACCCACGGATCGGTCGGCGTTTCAATACCGTACTTGACTCCGGCATCGCGCAGACTGTCAAACAACCGGCTTCGCGTGTTATCGCCCGGAGGCAGTTCAACAACGAAGTGTTTGTGAAGCTTTTCGGATTCCTTGGGCGGAACAAGTTCGTCTTTGGCGTTGTACTTTGGCTCCGGTTTGGGGATCGATTTAAAGATCCCGCGAGCGCTCGTGTTGCCGATTTCGATCGACTCGATCATGCAGCCAATTTCTTTATTGCTGCTGTCACGAATCAGTTCACCGTAGGCATCCCGGCCTTCGATCAGGTTTTCCAAATAGCTGAAATTGATCCGCGAAGTCTTCTGGCCGGGAAACAAAATTGACCAGATCAAAACCGCGAATATTCCCGCCAGCAAAATCCAGAATGGGAATCCCTTCACCGGAGGCTTTGCTTTGGAATCTTCTCCGTTTTCCGAAGGTCGATTTGAGTTGTTCTGATTTTCGTCCATTCAGTTACTCTAAGTCTGTGTTGCAGCCATCCTCTACAACAGAAATCATTCCTGAATCAGGGAGGTTGGGCAAAACTACGTTTCTCGCTAACGCCATGTCGCAGGCGTATCCAATCTCGATGATTTAGCCCAAATTTAGGGTTTCGGCCCGGGATTTTGTTTCTGTATTGCAATTACCGCCGGATTCTATCCGAATTACCACGAAATGACGATGCGTTGACCTTGGACATTTTTGCATAACCGCCAGAAAGCAAGCCACTGGCTTGGTGGCGATCAGCCGGGTGCGGGCTGCCTTTTGTCGATTGCTGCACACTTGTGAAATAAAACCAACTGAGCCCGACTGATGGACTTGGGTGCCGCCGCGAGAAGGCTGGCGAGCTTCTTGTCGGGGTGCTGGCTGAGGAAGTCCAAAATTGGCTGGCTGATTTCGCGGCCAAAGATTTCTTCGGGATCCAGCGGCAGGCCTTCGGAAACGGCCCGGAAAAGCTGCTCGCAGATAGCTTCGACATCCATCGTACGAACCGCCTGAACGTGTTCGATCGAATATCCGTCCCGGATCAAACGCCAAGTCCAAAAGTGGCTGGGGCGGGTCGTGCCGGCAGCGGGAAGTTCCAGATGTGAATCGTCAACACGCATCTGCGATTCGCGTTGCTGTCTGGCTGGCACACTGGCTGGATCATCGACTGCCCCGTTGTCGCCGCCTGCAGGTTCTGCGCCGGCCACTGGGTCCGGATCGGGAATCAAATCCGGATCAGGCAGCAAGGACTTCGGCAACTCCGGCATGTCCGGGGCCTTGGTCGCCTTGGACTCCTTCGCAATATTCGCCGACGCGGGCGACTCCGACGCGGGCGACGCATCATCCGTGGCCGACTCGTCGTGCTCCTCTTCAGTAAAGCCTTCTTCGGGAACGCCTTCTTCAGTAAAGCCTTCTTCGGGAAGCCCTTCTTCGGCATCGGTTCCGGCTTCGACCAGATGCGGCTTTTTGCCTTTGAGCCGCTTGGTGATCACCCCGGCAAGCTCATCGGCCATCTGTTCGGTCAGGTCAGTGGTCTCAACGCCTGACAACAGCGTCTTGCCGGCTTCATTCATCTGCACCGTGGGACGAAAGCGTGTGGTTTCGATTTGGTCCGCATAGCCGCGATCAATCAGGAATTCCAACAGCTCCACAATGTCGTCAACCCGCAGTTTCTTGAGCAAGCCAAAAGTGCTCAGTCGGTCCAGGGCCAGCTGTTTGACTTTTTTCTGAGTCGAACCTTTGAGCATCTGCGCGATCAGCGTTTTGCCGATTCTCCCGTGCGTTCGCGCGATCCCGCTCAAGGCCACTTGGGCGGCATAAAGACAGACGTCGGCATCGCCGGCAACGCCCACACCAATTCGCTTTTTCTTCTTTTTGCGGCTGCAGTTGTCACAGCTTCCGCACAACCGTCGGTCCGGATCGCCAAAGTATTCAAGGATCTCAAGCTGTCGGCAGCGACGCGTGGTGCCAAAACGAATCACCGATTTAAGTTTGTCCTGTTCTGCGTTTTTGCGGCGCTCAAGTTCGCCAAAATCGATGCTCAATTCCGCAAACGATTTGCTACGGTCTCGCATGTGGATCGCTTTGCCGCGAAACGGTGGAATGTAGCTAACCTGTTCCAACTTGCTGATTTCACGAATCGATTTTTTAACCGCACTCCACTTCATTTCCAGCTTGTCGGCCAGCCATTGGGGCTGAAACAGCACGACTTCTCCGCGAAAGTCACCCACCAGTTTTTCCAATCCACGCAATACGTGACGGCGTGTGCGGGCGTCGCGGGGCAAAAAGTCCACCAGCGTTTTCATCTCCGAGTCGATGCGAATCCCGGCGGCGTTGCTTTTGGAATCCAGCCGCTCGATCGCGTTGGCTTTCTCCAGCAAATTTTCGCAGGTCGCAATTCCGGTGGTGCCAATCTGCAGCCCCAATTCATCCTTGATGTCCTGAAGCGTCATCTCGATCGGATCCGCAGGAATCTTGCGAAGAAACTCGTAGACTTCGCGGATCGTCTCCCGTGAAGGGTAAGAATTTTCGATGAAAAATTCGTGGATGAACCGATCCTGAAACGAAAACAATAACAGGCAGTTGGACGGGTTGCCGTCCCTGCCCGCGCGGCCGGCTTCCTGATAGTAGGCTTCGATGCTGCCGGGGATGTTGTAGTGAATCACAAACCGAAGATCAGGCTTGTCGATCCCCATTCCGAACGCGTTGGTCGCAACAATAATCGGAGTCTCACCGCTCATGAAGCTTTCTTGGACGTCACGGCGTTCATCGGGCATCAACCCGCCATGGTAAAACGCGATCGAACGTTTTTTGAGTTTGTCCGACAACAGCTCAACAAGGTGCTCACAGTTTTTCCGCGTCGAAACGTAGATGATCCCGCAACCTTCGGTCTGCTGCAGAAATTCGATCAGGCGATCGTCTTTTTCCTGGTTCCCGCCGGGTGTCTCGACGGCAAGCGAAAGGTTGTCGCGGGCGAATCCGGTAACGAATGTCGCCGGATCTTCGAGGGAAAGAATCTTGCAGATGTCTTCCTGGACCAGTCTTGTCGCCGTCGCAGTCAGAGCCACCGTTTGCGGATTTCCCAGTCGCTCCCGAAAACGCCCCAGCCGCGCGTAGTCCGGACGAAAATCATGCCCCCACTGGCTGATACAATGGGCTTCATCGACCGCCAACAATTGGACTTCGACTTTCGAGATCGTTCGCATGAACCCGTTGCTGCGAAGCCGTTCGGGCGCGATGTAAACCAGCTTGTACTTGCCCGCGGCAAGGTCCGCCAAGCGATTCTGCTGCTCTTCAGGAGAAAGCGAACTGTTGATGAAAGTCGCCGGGACGCCGATCTTGTGCAGGCCATCGACCTGGTCCTTCATTAGCGCGATCAGCGGCGAGATCACCACCGTGACGCCGGAACGGGCGATCGTGGGCAACTGAAAACAGAGACTTTTGCCGCCGCCGGTGGGCATGATGCAAAGCGTATCCCGTCCCGAGATCACCGCGTCGATGACGCTCCGCTGTCCCGGCCGGAACCCTGAGAGCCCAAAATTCGGCAGCCAATCTTCCGGATTTATTTCGCTGTCGGTCACGTATGTTTTTGAACAAGTCTTTGGCCAAGCCCGAATCAGCCAGAGATTATAAGGCAACCCCGCCGACATGCGATCCGTCGAAAACGCCTCGCCCAAAAGCCAACGGAACTCTCGCGGTTTTGACGTTCGCTTCAGCACGATTCATCGCCCAATCAACCCTCGGCAGTCGCGTGGAAATTTACGGTCAAGGCACCGTTTATCCCGCATTTTTGGGCCTTTCGGGGTTTTAATCCCGGATTATTCACGATGCGTGGGCGTCAGAATCAGTTCCGACCGTGATCCACGACTCTGATGCGATGAAACGATCGCTGTGGTTTTCAGCTACCCGATGATTCACATTTCTTGTTGAAATTCTGCTTTTCCCTTGCTCTTGTTGGCCAAACGTAGAATCAGCGCCCGTCGTCGTGAATAATCCGGGTTAATGGGTGAGCAGGAAACCGACGTGGGATTCGCCAGAATTTCTGATGGGATACAAAAAAGGAACTCAAAAGGAATACTGGCGAATCCCCCTTCATTCACCGTCGATGACCCCCTCTCGGTGCCAACGATCAACAGAAGGCTCTCGAGCCCCAAGCGGGATGGCCGTTCTCGGACTCATTTTTTGCCAAACCTGCATCATGGTTCGCCCGTACAGGGAATTCGACGCGTGTTGCGAAGGTAAAGCACCATGTGACCGCGATTTTCACTAGACTGCCAGAAATCACTGACGCTGGGACATTTCCTCGCTGAGACATTTCCTCGCTGAGACATTTCCGCATGCCAATCATCCACGTCCAGAACCTGACCAAGCGATTCGAGCTTCCCGATCGCGATGTCGTCGCTGCGGACGATGTAACTTTTGAAGTGGACGCAGGCGAAGTGTACGGTTTGCTGGGGCCCAATGGTGCCGGCAAAACGACCACGATGCGGATGATTCTGGGCCTGCTCACGGCCGACGATGGCTGGGCCGAGATCCATGGCTTCCGCTCCGATACGCAGCCCGAAGAAGTCAAACGTCGGGTCGGATTTGTCTCTTCATCCGCCGGCGTCTACCAGTGGCTGACCGCCAGAGAGATGCTCTCTTTTTTCGGCGACGTGTACGGGCTTTCCGAATCCGACACGGCCTCGCGAATCCAGACCATGTCACAGCTATTGGGCATCGAAGAATTTCTCGATCGGCAATGTTCGGCATTGAGCACTGGCGAAAAGCAACGGATCAATCTGGCCCGCGCGATGGTGCACGATCCCGGCGTGATGATTTTTGACGAACCCACCCTGGGGCTGGACGTGGTCGGCAGCCAGGCGATCTTCCAACACATCGAATTGCTCAAAGACCAAGGCAAAGCCATCATTCTCTGCACCCACCGGCTTGAACAGGCCCAACGCGTGTGCTCTCGCTTTGGCTTGCTTCATCAGGGTAAACTGGCCTTCGAAGGCACTCTCTCCCAATTGCAGTCGCAGACCCGACGCAATGATCTCGTTGAAATGTTTGTCGACATTATCGAAGGCAAACTCGCCCCCAACGATCGACTTTCCGCACCCGCGAACTGATTGGCCGATCTGAATTGACAAACGAACCGACAAACTCAAAACCGACCACGCCCGGCAAATCCCCAACCGCGAGACGGGGGCTTTCCCGGCTTTGGCGACTTTCGCAAAAAGAACTGCGCGAGACGCTGCGTGATCGACGCACAATCGTGACGCTGATCATGATGCCTTTGCTGGTCTACCCCATCCTCAGCTTGGTCTTTCAGAACTTTTTGTTCAACAATGTGTCCCCTGTCACCGATGACGGGCCAATGAAGTTCTCGATCGCGTTCGAGTCAAACCTGGACAACCAGACCTCAAAGATGGTCCTTGCGGATATCGAGCGGAGAGTCAGGGCCAGCGAAATTTCGACTGCGATTGCCCACAAAGACCAAACAGATCAAAAAACGCCGCAGGAAAACAAGCCACCGACGTCCGCAGACGCGACGCAACTTCCTTATACCGTCATTGATGGCGACGGTTCGTCAATCGCCCTGTTTGGACAACACGAATGGCGATTCTCTTTCACTCGATCCGACGGCGAAAAAGTTCCTTTGGCCGAAGTGGTTGCCAGCGGCGAAACCGATGCCGGTATCAAATTGAAATTCGATGCAGCCAACAAACGCCCGGTGCTGACTTCGGTACACATCTTTCAACGTGAAGACGGCATTTCCCGCGCCGCAGCAAAGTACCTGGTCCAGGTGTTCAACACCGTCAACATGCAAGAAATGAAATCGGTTCTGGCCAGTTCAAATCGCATCCACCCGATCGCCCGACCGCAGCTAAAAACCGTGCGCATCGACCAGCAACAGGACGACAAAGGCGGCATTGCGGGAATGCTGGCCTCGCTGATCCCCTTGGCTCTGGTTTTGATGACCGTAACCGGAGCGGTTTACCCCGCGATTGACTTGACCGCCGGAGAACGCGAACGGGGAACGCTCGAAACGCTGATGGCGTCGCCGGTGCCTCGGATGAGCATCCTGTTTGCCAAATTCATCGCCGTTGTCACCGTGGCCGTAATGACGGCGATCCTGAACCTAGCAGGCATGTCGCTGGTGATGTGGGTGTTTCAGTTGGACAAAATGCTGCCCGATGGCGGGTTCTCTTTCGCGATCCTCGGCAAAGTCTTCCTCCTACTGGTTCTCTTTGCAGCGTTCTTTGCGGCCTGTTTGTTGATGGTGACCAGTTTTGCCAGATCGTTCAAAGAAGCCCAAGCCTATCTGGTACCCATCGTGCTGTTTTCGCTCGCACCGGGACTGCTGGCCATGTCGCCTTCGGTGCAACTTGCCGGACTCACGTCGGTAACACCCATGATGAACCTCCTCGTGTTGGCCCGCGACATCATCCAGGGACAGGCCTCCCTCGGTCCGGCGGTCCTCGCGGTCGTTTCAACGCTCGTCTACGCCTTTGTGGCGATATCGATCGCGGCCAGAATGTTCGGCGCCGATTCAATTCTGTACACGCAACAGCAGGGCATCAGCGGAATTCTTTCCCGGCCACGCCGAACCTCCAATCTCGTGCCAATCGTTTGGGCTTTGCTTTCGCTGGTCCTACTGCTGCCGATCAACATGGTTTCCATCGGAGTCCTCGGGCGACTAGCAAAATCACTCGAAGGCAACTTTTCGATGTACTGTCTGCTGATGGGCAGCTTTACGCTTCTGTCATTTTTCGTCGTGCCGCTGGTGATCGCGTGGTTCCGCAAAGTCAACATTTCGGAGGGCTTTGGAGTCAAATCAACGTCACCGTGGTTCTTTGTCGCCGCCATCTTGCTGGGGATCAGTTTGTGGCCGCTGGTGATGGTCGCCGTCGAAGGCACCTACTCGCTGTACTCGATGCTCGCCGGGGAAACCGCCGCCACCGATCGACGCGACGTTCTGGTTCAACTTAGCAGCCAATATGTGGAGAAGTTTCGTCAGGTCCATCCGCTGCTGATCGCTTTGTGTTTCTCGCTGATTCCGGCCGCTTCGGAAGAGTGGTTCTTTCGCGGCATGTTGCAGCGGGCACTGCTAAAAGAATGGAAGCCCCGAACGGCAATCGTGGCATCGTCGGTCCTGTTTGGTGTGTTCCACATTCTTTCCAGCAGCGCCGTTTCGCTGGATCGGTTCCTGCCCACGATGCTGATCGGATTACTGCTGGGCTACCTGGCTTTTCGCTCGCGATCGATTCTGCCGGGAATCATCCTGCATGCAACTCACAATGCGATCGTTGTCTTTTTAGGTTACTGTGAACCGGCCCTCACCCGGGCAGGATGGTTGGGCGAAGACGGAAGCACGATCCGTTTGACTTACATTGTTCCGATCTCGTTGATCGTCGTTGCGGTTGCCGTGTTGTTGATCGTGCGGGCCGGCAAAACGACGCGTGCCGCTACCGACACCGCCGCGATCCCGTCCCCCTGAACGACTCGCCACAGCACCGGAGCCGCTACAGCACCGGAGCCGCCAGAAGTTAGGGTTGCCAGCGGCGTAGCTCGACTTTCGGAGGCTGTGATTTTTTCGATCACCCTCCCACCTTGGTGGGTCGGCGGCTCACCGCCGGGGAGGGTTGTGCGCGACCGACGTTGCCAAAGGAGAGCATTGCCAAAGGAAAAGCATTGGCGTTGCGTTGAATAAAATTACAGCCTCTCGGAGTCGGGAAGTCGGAGTCGGGAAGTCGAAGCCTTACGCCGCAAAGAGGCGAGCCACTTACGCGACTCAAGTAGGCAATCCGTTACTCAGACAGGCTACCGCTGGCAGGATGCTGCTCTTCAGGAGTCGCCACATCCCGTTCCCAAATCCACGTCGAACTGACCGTGTAAACGCCCAGCAATATAATCAGCGATCCGGCAACGCTCAGAGCTCTCCGGGCCGCGGCGCGTCCGCGACTTTCTTCGACACGACGGATCAGGAAACTGTCAAAGTACCAGCCCGAATTCACCGCAGCGGAATAGAGCATTGAAAGCCCAAGCCCAAAAGCGACACACGCGACCAGCAAATCTCGTTCAAACATCAGTTGTAGCTACCTCGGCAAAAGCTTGACCGGCACATTATACTGAAGCGAACCGAACTCCCAAAGCTCGCCGTCATGCACTCTGTTTCGCTCCCCATTTTGCCAATGCAAAATCTTCCCAGAATCCTGATGAGCACCGTTTTGCTGTGGGTTTTGCTGGCATTTCCCCAGCCAAAGGCCTGCGCCCAGAGCGACATGCCCAACATCCCATGGAAAGCCGCCGAGTACCTCGAAACCCAACGTAACATCGTTCGCCGTGACGAAAAAGGATTCGTCACATCGATCGAGATGAACCGGGTCCCCAGAGGCTTCCTGATGGGCAGCCTGGCGATCTTTCCCAAACTCGAATCGCTCAAAATACGCACGCGATACTATTTTAACGACAGCAACATGGGCGGTGCCTCCAAGCTGGTCGCCCTGAAAAAATTCACCATCGAAGACTCGCGCTACTTCAGCGAATCGGCCCTCGAACTTCTGGGGGAAATACCGAACCTTGAACATGTCGAACTGCTGGAGTGCTCAGGCCTCTCGCACCTTCATGACCTGACCAACATTCGCAAACTCAAACACCTTCGCATCAAACCCGATGACGACCTCTCGTTGGCACCCCTGGTAGGATGCAAACAGCTTGCCAAACTCGACCTCAGCGGAAGCAAAGACGTTGATGACTCATGGATCGAACCGCTAGGCGAATTGACATCGCTCGAAGAACTCAACCTGACCTCATCGAGCGTCTCCGACGAAGGCATCGAGTTCCTTACGATGCTTCCCAAGCTGAAAATTCTGACCCTCGAAAAGTGCAAGAAGTTCACCGGCGTGTGCTTTGATGATTTTCCCGACGACCATCCGCTGGAAGAACTGAATCTTCGCTACTCAGGACTTAACGACGAAGGGCTCGCGGCCTGCAAAAAGTTCACGCAGCTGAAAAAGCTGCTGCTGTTCCAGAACCCGGCGGTGATCGGTCCTGGATTCTCCTGCCTCTCGGATCTCGACTCCCTCACTCTCTTGAGTTGCCCCGGCACCCGCATCACCGATGATCACCTTAAACTCCTGGACGGGATCAAGACACTGGAAATCATCTGGTTGTACAGCTGCAAAAAAGTCTCCGGACGGGGACTCGATTACCTGACGCAATCCAAAGACGTTTTTCGAATCTCTCTGAACCACTGCGGTCGAATCGACTCCTCCGACCTTGCCACCATCGCCAAATTCAAAAACCTCAAAGATCTGCATCTGGGTGACACTCGAATTCGAGCCGACGGAATCAAGCACCTTGAGGGACTCGAAAAACTCGAACGGCTCAACCTTGGCGAAAACATCTGGCTGGACGATTCAGCGTTTGAAGACTTTAACTTGCCAAAACTGAAAAGCATTTCCCTTGGCTCGAATCTCAGGCTGACCGACAAATCAATCCAGAACCTCGCCCGCATGCCGACCCTTGAATTTGTCTCCGTGACAGCAACCAAAGACCTTACCGGCATCGGCTTTGCGGCCCTGGCAAAGCACGCCAAACTCAAATCAATCCTCGTTTACAATCCGGAAAAACTCTCACTCAACGGCTGCGCCGCGATCGCGAAAATAGACTCACTCGAAAAACTCGAACTCAAGAACGGCAAGTTCTCACTTTCCCAGTTCGAACAACTCGCAGGCATGCCAAACCTCACCACACTCAAGTGCAAATTCGAGGGCAGCCACTCCAGTGATCAGGTCAGCAGGATCTGGGAGCAGTTTCCAAAACTCAAACGCTAGACCAACCCCGACGATGTCCATGGGGATGATTGCCGCTGGAAGCCACTGCCCGGTCATTGTCATTGTCATTGCCATTGATCGCTGGTGATCCCAACCACTGCCAGCACTCCTTCCTTTGTTCGGTTCGTAACAGTTGTGCCAGTTCCTCCCGATCACGCCCCACTTAACACACCCGCTTGATCCCGGAGAGTGAGGTTGATCCAGCGGCGGTCTGATTTCGGACCTAGGTTTGACCAGCCCACAGTCCCGGTTTTTGCAGCACTGAAATGACGTCCAGCCTCAGACTTTCAAGACTTTTCCTCGCTTCCACATTGTTGCTGACGCTCTGTGCGGTCCCTTTGTTGGCACGTCAAGAAACCGACGCCAACCACCCGGGAACCTGGCTGGTCGAACTCGAAACAGGCCGTCGCTACGCCGGCCGGATTGAAGCGGCTTCCAATCAAAAAACCGTCGTCATGACGCGACGCAACGGACGACTGGCGTTCATCGAAGCCGACGACATCGAATCCAAAAAACAGGTGGACCTTCGCTACGCTCCAAAAACTTTTGCGCAAATGAACGAAAACCTGAAAAAGGAATTCGGTGCCAAGTACAGCGTTTCGCGAACCAACCATTTCCTTGTCGTCTACCCCGTCGATGGTGATCATCAAACGTGGGCGGTGCCCTTCGAAGAGCTATTCCTGCGATTCAAAGGGTACTTTCGCTCGCGCGGTATGACGATTTCGGAACCCGAGTTCCCACTGGTCGCGGTGGTGCTGAACTCCCGAAACGAGTTTGATCGAATGCTGGCTCAGGCCAACATGGCTGGCAGCCGCAACGTGGTCGGCTACTACTCACTCAAAAGCAATCGACTGTTCACGTACAAATTCGCAACCAACTGGAAAAGCGAAAAGCAAAACATTGCCGACACGATGGAGACGCTGGTCCATGAAGCCGTCCATCAGTGCGCGTTTAACTGCGGCGTCCACTCACGCATTTTTCGCAATCCGCGTTGGACCAGCGAAGGCCTCGCGACTTTCTTTGAAGCCCCCGGTGTCAACAACTACTTCAAGTTTCCTGAACAGAAATCACGAATCAACTGGGGACGCCTGAGGGCTCTGCGCGGCTATTACGAAAAAGATGGAGCCATGAAAGGCAAGCTGGGTCAGATCGTTTCCAACGACGGCATTTTCCGCAGCGACCCCGACCTCGCCTACGCGATTGCCTGGGGTTTGACCTCTTACCTCGCCGAACGCAATCCGCACCGCTACGTTCAGTACTTGGAAAAACTCAAACGCTTCGAAAAGACGGCTTCGGTCACATGGTCCAGCCGCACCAAGCACTTCGAAGACACCTTTGGCTCGATCGAGTCCGTCGAAAACGGCCTGCGGAGCTACATCGCCAGCCTCCCAAAGTCGAAATAGCACCTGCCGCTGTGACTGCGCAAGCGACTTGGCACCACCAACCCTCCCGCGCAAACGTTTGCATTTCAACTTGACTTCGTGGAAGATACCCCCGCCGCTTTGAGCATGAGCACATTTTGACCGTCTCAATCAAACACGAGAATCGAAAAACGAATCACGTGCAAATCAATGAACGAACCTGGCAAATCCAATCGTGTGCTAAAACGGTTCGGTGGGCGGCATTTGATCTTTCGCAGCGACGTTGGAAAAAAATCGATCTTCCCCAAACCCTACGCCCTCGTTTCTGCTTTCCAAGGCCCTGAACTGTTCTTCTATGGCGTCGGCCAGCTATTCGTCACGCACACCAAAATTGGCGAGTTCGAAACGTGGCTCGCACGTGTGCCACGGGGGTCAAAATCAGGCGCTCAACTGGAACGACTACTGCTACGAATCGAACCGGAACTTAACGCCTTCATTCGCTACTGCAACACGCACGGCATCGAAGGCACCGTCGTTGTCGAAAAAAGCGTCATCGAATTCCATTGGACTTTTGGCCATGAACTGGAAGCCGAAAAGGTCAAAGACGAAAACAAGTCCCCGCTGGATGTTGAATTCGAAAATCTGGCGATGGCTTTCGCCAAAGAAACGTCGCTTAGCAGTGGCTGAAAAGAAAAGCCAATCGTCAACCCGGATTATTCACGAGGCGTGGGCGTAGCTTTCAGTTTAGCCAATGATCATCGGACGGGTTGGAAAAGAGTCTCTGCCCTAGTGGAGTGTCAGCATTGGATTTTAGGGTTAGCCGTTTTGGCGATAGCCACGGTTCCGAAACGAAAAACCGGGGCTAACGCCCAAACGGCTGATCTGAACAATCCTAATTTTTAATGCTGACAGACCACTAGCTAGACTTCATCAACGAGGTGAACCGAAATCTGGGCGACAATCCAGCTTTGACCTTCGTATCAGCCCGGATTATTCACGACGACGGGCGTTGATCCTACGTCTGGCCAACAGCAGCAAGG
>CALFWR010000100.1 GCA_937928555.1 uncultured Pirellulaceae bacterium | reverse complement strand
GATCCGCGACTCAGATACGATGAAACGATCGCTGCGGTTTTCATCTACCGGATGATTTACATTTCTTGTTGAATTTCAGTTTTTCCCTTGCTCCCGTTGGCCAGACGTAGAATCAACGCCCGTCGTCGTGAATAATCCGGGTTCACGAGGCGTGGGCGTGACTTTCAGTTAACCCAAAAATTCCGGTTTCAGATGACAAAAATCCTGTTTTGGACCTCATTAGCGTGGTGAACCGAAATCTCGGAAGCGATCCTGCTTCGGGGTACGCTTGGTGTGATTTAGCCGCAATCAACGCCTGTCGTCGTGAAGCATTCAGGTTCACTAACGGCGCAAGGAATCCATTCGCCCCTGCAGCAAAGGGTCCGTTAGCTGATCGATTGACAGCAAGCCAACGATTTTATCGTTACGGTTTACCACTTTGACGAGCGTTTGGCGTTTGGCCTGCATTTGCAACAAAGCTTCCGCGACCAGTTCATCGCTGCAGATCGACGACAGGGGCAAAAGGCCGGTGAGCGGTTGCTGGTCGTCCTTTCCCAGCAGGGCGTCGATGGTCCGCACGTATCCGGTGATGTTTCGCTGGTTGTCGCGATAGACCGCGATGTCCGGAAGCTGCTTTCGTCGTCCCAAGCGGATGACTTCGGCGCCGGTTGTGTTTTCGGGCAGCAGGTGGGCGCGGCCGATCGGAGTGCAGACCTGTCCCACGCGAGTCGATGCAAACGCGGCAAAGCTGTCGTTGAGCTGCCGCTGGGCGGGCTGGAGCAAGCCGACTTCCATGCCTTCTTCGAGAAGCTGCCCAAGTTCCTTGCGGGCCAACGTTTGTCGAACACGATCGGGTGCCTGCCCCATGACTTTTTCCAGGACTTTCGACAACGCCCAAAGAACCGCAACCGCTGGCGCGAACAGCACCGAAAAACACAGAAACAGCGGGCCGACAAATCGCAACAGACGGTTGGGTGCCTGGTAGAACAGGTTCTTTGGCATCAGTTCGCCATACACAAACAGCAGCGGTGACATCAAAACTGGTGCCACCATTTCGAGAATATTGGAGCTCGATACGCTCCGCGCCAAAAGCACAATCGCCAGGCTGGTCAGGTAGTTCGCCACGTTGTTGCCAATCAGCGTCGTGGCCACAAACAGCGATGGGTTGTTGATCAGCCACAGCAAACGTTTGGCGATCCGGTCTCCGTCAAGCGCCGACAGCACCACGCGAAAACGACTGGCTCGGTAAAACCCGGTTTCGCTTCCGCTAAAAAATGCACTTAAAAAAGCGCCCGACGCAAACAAAAACAGCCCAAAGAGAATCACGAGGCTCCTCCTTCGGCGTCAGCCATTTTCAATTCAATCAGCAAGTTTCCGCGCTGGGCTGCATCCACGATCTGCAACTCAAACGGCCCCCACTGACAGCAATCGCCGGTCTGGCACAAACGCTGCAGCGTCTCCTGCATCACCCCGCCCAGGGTGATGCAATCGGTATCCGGAAGCGCTACATCGAGGTGCCTGGCGATACGCCGTAAGCTCATCATGCCGGTCACCTGCCACACGCCGGGTTGCGTTTGCACAATCGGTTCCATGTTCAACAAACGCTGCGAGCGACTGGGCGAGTAGTTGAAAACCGTTTCGAGGATGTCTTCGATGGTCAGGATTCCGATCGTGTCGCCGTATTCGTTAACCACCACGGTGACTTCGTGCTGTCGCTGCGTCATCTTTTCGAAAGCCTCCGCCACGGTGCTGCACCAGGGCATGTACTGCACCGGTTGGGCCAATCGTTCGACATCCTCATCGGGAAGCTCGTACTGGTTGTCCAGACGGATTGCTTTTTCGATTTCCCGCGAGTCGGTTTCCGAAACAAGCAGATAGCCGCTGGCCGGCACGCCGTGTTCGATCAGATCCTTTCGGCTTACCGGGGGCATGAAAGTAACGAACTGGGTTCGCGGCCGCATCCATTCATCGACACGGATCGACGAAAGCAACACGATGTTCCGCATCACCGCCTGTTCCTGCTTGATCAACGTGGCGTTTTCAGCGGTGTGTTCGATGGCTTTTTCCAGATCGCTGACTTCCATGTATGGCTCGGGCTCAAAGCCCGGCCAAATCAGACGCCGGGAAACCAGATTGACCCAACGCAGAAACGGCATCACCGGGTCAACGATTCGAATCGCGAACGAAAGCGGGATACTGAACAGGCTCGCCAGAAGCTTTGGTCGCAGCACCGCCACGTTCTTGGGCAGCATCTCACAGAAAAAGATCACCGCCAGCAGCGATCCCACCGCAAACAGAATCGATGCCCCGGATCCGTGCTTCTCCAGGCGAATGGCAAGAATGGAACTGATCGCAAAGTAGGCAATGTTGATCGCCAGGTTCCAGAACAGGATCGCCGAAAGGAGTCGTTCAGGATTTTCGGTCAGCCGATAAGCCGTTCGCTGGCCCGCCGTTCCGCCCTTCATCTGCTCGCGATCGCGAGGTCGCAGATAGAACAACGCCGCTTCACTGGCAGAAAAGAATCCCGATCCGGCCATCAGCCCAACCATTGCAATCAGCCAGGGAAGCAGTTCTGCGAATTCTCCCATCGTGGGTTAGCCGTCTCCCAGATTTCTTGCCCGACCGCTGGACACCAGCCACTCGCTTAGCCGCGGAAGCATCATCGCAAAGGTCGTGAAACTGTAAGCTCCCACGATCACGATCAACACCGCAAGGTAACTCTTGAGGACCGAACCGGTAAAGGAATAAAACATCGCCAGCGGCAAAATCGCCGACGCAACGACCAGCGCCTTGGACGGCATATGCCATCCGAGCGTGATGTACAGCCCAATCGCTCCACCGATCAAGCAGGCCAAAAACGGAGCCAACTGGGCTTCGGTGCTGCCGGTGAAAGATATCATCATCATGATCGTCGTCGCCACACCAAGGAACAAAAAGAAAACCGTTCCCACGCTCGCCGCAATCCCCTGGCGACTGGTGTTGTAGCTCATTCCGCAGTGAATCCCCAGCATCACCACAAACACATGCAGCGTCAAAAATCCGATCACCAAAAAGACCAAGTTCTCCAACGTCATGATGTCCAGGTACCACAGGTAACCGCTCAGAATCAGCGGTAGCAAAATCATGTCCAGGGAAATGGTCAGCACACCAAACAGCTTTCCCAGGAGAAACTCTTTGGGCGAAATGTCAGTCACCCGCAGCAAATCCAACGCCCGCCCATCTCGCTCATTGGTGATCGACGTCACCGCCAACGCGTTGACCATCACCAGGGACAGCAGCATGAACGGGATCAGCGGTTTGGCCGTCATAGGGATCGTTGTCCCTGCATCGACCACCGTTCGCAGGGCTTCCCCGGATGAGATCATCGAATACAAAGCGACAAAAACACAGGCCGCCAGCGCCCAGAAGATGCCGCGGATAAAAAGGATCTTTCGCCCATAAGCCCACGTGCGTGTTTCTCGCCACAGAACCGGGTTCTCCCAGACCTGCCGGGTTTTGGTTTTTGATTTGACGACGTGTGGTGCCGCAGGTCCGGCTGAATTGTCCTTGGGCTTTTCGACGATCTTTCCCGTCAGCATGTCCACGTCGTCGGCCTGTTCATCTTTGGACTTCTGACCGATACGAACATCACGACTGGGGTTCCAGCGACGGACTTTGAGGATTGCCGTCGTCATCAGCAGTAACGCGATACCGGCGGCGACACACAGAAACGGAACGACCTGTGTCAACCACGTGGAAGAAACCGACGGGTGGCTGGCGTTGACGATCGCCCGGAACGGATTGCAGGCTTGGGCGATTTGGGTGCCGGTTAATAGCGACAGCGTGACGTCGCCAAAGGTCAACGCTTCGACGGCACCAATCCAGATCACGATCGCCATCGCGACCAGGGCCAGCGTCTGGAAAGTCTTCTCCCGCCAAAGCGCGATGATCGAACCAAGGCTTCCGGCCGCCAAAGCCGTCAGCGCCGTGACAGCAAACGTCCAGCCCACCTGGGCAAACGACGTTCCACCGAAAAGCACCAGCAACATGAACACCGGCAGACTCGTCAGCAGCAGCGCCCCGATCATCAACAGGCTGGAGAAAAGTTTACCCAGCACCAGTTCGCTGTTGGTCATGCGGCTCATCAGCAGCAGGATCAGGGTCTCTTTGTCTTTTTCGATCGCGATGTTACTGGCTGCCTGGATCGCGGCCAGAAACATCAACAGTGCCAGTTGGATCGGCGCGAGGATCTGGAACATGATCGATCCGAACCTTGCCATGTCCCCGGCGTTGCGGATGTCCTGGGTGTTGGTGATCAGCAGCCATGCAGTACACAGCAGGATCAGCAGCGAAAGTCCATAGATCGTGCGGACGATGAAGTGACGCGACCGGCGCGGAGTGACGACGGCTTCCCGCGAAAAAATAGGTCCAATGAACAACGCCTGATACTCCAGGAAAGTAGGTGCCTGCGGTCATCAAAGTCACGCCAGGCGAATGAGTCAGTCACTACGCCAAAACCGCAGCGACCAATAACTCCGGGTGTCCAATCTAAGCCCCCCCGAAAGCGACTTCAATGGCGCCGGGGCCATCGAATCCAGAGTAATTCGCCAACCCGCGTTGGCCTTATGAATTTCGCCACAAAATGGCCGCTTCTGACCGACCGCGACGCAATGAATCCAGTACGGGAACCGCCCGGGAGGGTTCGAGAAATCGATCCACCTCCGATTCAGTCTTTGAAGTTCTGAATGTAGATGCCCACGCCAACGGCCACGATCAGCAGTGCCGGAGCCAGCGACAGCAGAATCATGAATTCATCCCAGGTCATAGGGTTGCCTTTTTTGTCCTGACGTCCTGTAGCGATATCGCACCACACCGGTTCAGCCCCAGTCTATCGAAAATCAGCGGCGAAAACAAAAGGCAATGGAACAAAGGGCAATACGTAACCAAAAGTTCAAAACAGACAAAACCCGGTGGCAGTGCGATGGCTCGCGCCGGTATCCACTGGAAGCTTATTTTCAAAATTTACTCCCGTTTCTGGGATAATCAGTTTGCGGCGGTGAAAAGATGGTAGTCGCCCCGTTTGGGCGAACAGGCGAACAGGCGAACACGAACAGTAAACGCAGCAATGTCATCGATTGTGCGAAAGTGGCTTTGAGTGAACGAAACTTTGAAACGGCTATATGAACTGCACGCTCCGGCGCTGCTGTTGTATGCCCGCATCTGGTGTCGTTATCCCGAAGACGCCCTTCAGGAAGCACTCATCGAACTGGCGCGTCAAAGAAAACTCCCGCCCGATCCAGTCGCCTGGCTGTACCAGGCGGTGCGATTCAGAGCAATCAATTTGAACCGAAGCGAACAACGCCGAAGCCGGCGCGAACAAGAAGTCGCTTTCACAAGAGCAGCCTTCTTCGTTTCGAAACCACAGCAAGCGTTTGATTCTGCCGATTTACAGCAGGCACTCCAATCGCTGCCGCAAGAACAGCGTGAAATCGTCGTCGCCCGAATTTGGGGCAAACTGACGTTTGAACAGATCGCGAAACTTAATGGGCACTCTTCCAGCACCGTGCATCGGCGCTACCGCGAGGCCCTCGAAGAACTGAAGCAAAAACTTGACGGTATCCCGTGCGAGGAAGTTAGCAATGACTAAAGAAGATTTTCAATTCCGCCATGACAACCAAAGCGACCTAAGCGACTTGGACGCGTTCGAGCAACGGCTGCGATCCGTCAAACCGGCTCCTCCGCAAACGGCATGGGATGATTTGCCGTTATCGCATGAGCAACAGAAAGCTTCCACCGTCGCGAACCCTGGCACTGCTCCCGCTCACTGGCCCCGGATTGCGACACACGCCGCTGCGACGCTGATCGGAGTTGGGATTGGAGTCATTTGCATGTTGATGCTGCGACCAGCGGTGGCAATGCTGCCGCCAAACGAATCCGCGCCACAGCAAGTCGCCGTTGAGCAACAGCTTCCTGACGCCGCACCGAAATACACGCCTGTCCGGCCGCCGATTCGTCGCCGGGAATTTCAGGCCTCGTGGCCGTTGACCCCACTGGCCCGAGACATTGAGTTTCGTCCGTGGAGGCGCACTCCGCGAAACATTCGTCCCGTGTTGTTCGAAGAATCGACGTCCACAAGTGAAGCCGATCAACTGGACAAACCCATGTCGGCACATGAGCTAATGCGTGAATTGCTCAATTCACAAGCAAATTTGCCTTCGTCCCATAATCAGAATTTCAGTAACTCGTTGTAGCCCGTTTGTCGTGTCGGCTTTAGATGGCTTTCGGTGAGTAGCCGTTGAAGATCCCACTACCAGGTCTGACAGTGCTTACCGGGAATCGTCCCAGAATCTACATCAACAAATTGCCCTCCAAGCAAAGGAACAGTTCCCATGAACATTTTTCGCAACTTCGTGGCAGGCATCGCCACCGTCGCCGCGCTGCTGTTGGCCCAACAACTCGCCATCGGCCAATCACCCAGTGACGATGATACGTCTGCGAAAGCTCCTGCTGCGCCCTATGCAGATTGGACCATGCTCGAAGATGACAAACCTGGAGAACGCATGCAAATCATGCGTTTGAAAGTCTACCCCAAAGCGGCACCCGTGCCCTTGCTACGTCATCGACTGATCCCCGATCCAGCCGAGCGAACCGATGGCAATGCGGCACCTGCCTACCTGAAAGCAATGGGGTTCGTCGAACAGACCAACGCCCGAATTGCTCTTCACAAAATGCAACAAAAGTGGCTCGATGAGGCAAACGAGCAGCAGGGGCCCGACAATGAAATGCCTCGCCCTGACAGTTGGCGTGAGATGCCGCCGGAGAGCCTGCCGCTGGCAGAGGTGAAACGTTACCTTGATCTGATTGCTTTTCAGGAACCACTGCTCTTCGATGCCGCCAGGCGAAAAAATTACTCGCAAGACCGGGCCATGGAACGCGAGCCCAATCCGATTGCCTACTTGCTACCCGAAGTGCAACAGATGCGAGAATTGACTCGGCAACAAATTGTGCGACTGCGATACGCCATCGCCCAAGGCCGCATCGACGACGCAGTCGAAATCATGGGCCAGATGTTGGCGATAGCCAATCATATCGGCCAGGACGAATTCCTCGTTTCTTACCTGGTCGGCGTCGCAATTCAGGGAATGGCCACCACCGAAGGCCTCGGGCTGTCGCAACATCCAGACACCCCGAACCTGTACTGGGCCATTGCTGCCTGCCCCAATCCCTTGGTCGATATTTCAAACGCGATTGAAACAGAGCGGCTTTTTCTGATACGTCAGTTTCCGATGTTCGGAGAAGTCAACGAAACGGTTCGGTCAAAAGGGTACTGGGCCGATTTCGTCGAGCGAATACTACCAAGCTGGAATGAGTTCACTTCGCAGATGAACTCCTGGCAACCAACGCCTCTGCCACAGAATTTGGACTCGTTCCAGTTTGCCACAATCATTGCCACACAATACGAACCCGCTCGTCGATTCCTGAATGAAGTCTGCGGGATGTCCAACGAGCAACTGGACAAGTACCCCACAACCCAGATCGTTTTTTTGGCAATGGTGAAGTACCACGCGATCGCGACGGACGAGGCGACAGCGATGTTTCATCTGCCTTTCTCAGACCGGCAAAAGTTGACCCAGCTATCTGTCAGTGAGCAGTGGGGACCAAAACTTGGATGGATCGCTGAGTCACTTGAGATCGTTACGCTCAGTGCCGGACTGCAAATACACCAAGCCCTCACACGCACCAAACAATGGACAGCACTCTGGCAAACCGTCGAGGCGCTCCGAATGACCGCCGCTTCCAACGGTGGGAAAGCACCAACGTCGCTGGACAAGTTAGTCGTGCCTGCTCCCTTCGATCCGGTGACTGGCAAACCATTCGAGTATGCCGTCAACAAACAAACAGCCACCGTCACGGGCGCTGTTGTCAATAACTCTCGCTACCAGCTGATCATCGAAATCGCGAAGCCAAACAAGGAGAAAAACTGATGAACCACTCCCACAGAAAAATGTTGCTGCCCATCGATTGGTCGAAATCCATCCTGCGTCTGGTTTTCGTCGCCACGTTTGCGATCACGATGCTTCCAGCGTCGGCCCTAGTCGCACAGCAATCGAAACTCCCACCAGAAATCGGCGAACCTGATACAACTTTTGTGGGGCAGGCGGACGCCAGCGTGATTGATATGCTGCGAAAAGAATTGCCGAAGCCCGACGCAAACGCGGCGGAAACCGTTCTGGAAAATAATCTTCGCCAAACCAAAGAAATCCTTGGCGGCGAAACGATCTGGTTCACCGCCAACTGGCCACGCATTCCCACAACCGTCACAATTTCTGTGGACGACGCGGATGGGACTCGTGTGAGCCGATTGTCGAAATTGTGGAATCTGAGATCAAACAAACTGGTTGTCAACGAAATATGCACTGTTTCGCTGAAGTCGATCACGAAGCCTGAAAAGCCGAATGAAAACGAGTCGGAAAATGATTGGCAGAAGATCCTTGCCCATGCTCCCAAAGGCCCCGTCCGCTTCGCCATGCAGCCACCCACACACTTCTACAGGACGCTCGCCGAATTACTGAACGAACTGCCGGACTACCTTGGCGGCGGCCCGGTGACACTGCTCACCGAAGGAGCCCTTTCAGCCAACGTCTCGCTGGACCCGGCGACGCGTTCGATCGATGGTTTCATCCAATCCAAAAGCAACGAAGCGGCCACTAGGCTCAAGGATCATCTCCCGACGTTACTAACTTCGGCAATTGGGAGCATCGCCGATGAGAGCAACCGTTCCGTTGCGAAGACCTTGCTGCGAATCGCCAAAGAAACAACGTTCAGCGTCCAGCAAGACCGCGTGTTGATTCAATTCAAGCCCAAGGATGCAGCGGCAGGAGCTGAACTGGCAAAGCAAGCCATCGATACGATCATTGCGCCAGTCGCACGTCAATCACAAAGCGAAAAATTGCGCAGCGCCGCACTTGGCATCCACAACTACCAGAGTGCCTACAGCTACTTCCCGCCACCAGTCGACTCGCGCGGGCCTGATGGTCCGACAGGATTAAGCTGGCGCGTTCACATTTTGCCCTTCCTGGGTGAAGTGGAACTCTGGAAGAAATTCAAACTAGACGAACCGTGGAACAGTCCCGCCAACAAAAAGCTGCTGCCAGAAATGCCTGCCATCTACAGTCAATTCTCATCGCAATTGATGATGCCGGTTGATGGCCCCAAAGGCATGACAATGATGTTGGCTCCCGCTGGCGAAAACACGATTCTGGGGGCGCCCAAACGTGTGACGTTTGGAAACATCAGCGATGGCTCGTCGAACACAGTTCTGCTGGTGATCGTAAAAGATTCCCTGGCCGTTCCGTGGACCGCTCCCCAGGATTATCAGTTTGATCCGAAAGATCCCGCTGCCGGATTGCTGTTTGTCGATGGAAAGACTCCCGTTGTGATGGGCGATGGCTCCACACCGACCGCCGCCCGGGACAATCAATGGCTGCATCTGTTTGAAATGAACGACGGCAATGTTGTGCAATTCAGAGAGTAAGCGAAGACTTTGGTTGTTGAACATTTTCGGCCGCCCACGAACACCCTCCCTTTGGGAGGGTCGGACGCGGTAGCGGCCGGGGAGGGCTTTGTTGCGGGAAGGGCTTTGTTGTGGGAAGGGCTTTGTTGCGGGAAGGGCTTTGTTGCGGGAAGGGCTTTGTTGCGGGAAGGGCTTTGTTGCCAACGGAAAAGGTTGAGAATGCCACGATCAGTTTCCAATTGAGACAACGTTGAGAAACAAATGACAAGGCATCGGATCATACAAAACGGAAATCAAAACGTGTTGCAGGGAAGAGGCTCGCGCCGGCGCGAGCCCTTCCCGACGCTGATACGTCGACCCTCCCGGAGGGCCCAGATGGCCCGCTGGGCCCCCCTGTTTCGTCCGTTCCCTTTCTTCCCTTTCCCCTTTCGCTTAAAACCCTGCGAAGCAACGCAATCCTCGTGAATTTCTGGGGTACAAGCTGGCAAGCTGTTAAAAACCACCCACCAAATTCTGTGAAAGAGGCAAATTGTTTGACAAACCAAGAATCATTCGATACGAAAATCTTCTCGGTCGATTCCTGTGTTTGTTTAGGGGCGTGAGAGATGACGTCTTTGCCAGTTGTCAGTCCGGCCAAAGAAGGCTGTGGTAGCGGAGGAAGCTGTTCAGTTGGCGGTTGCGGAAGCGGCGTTTCTGCAAATAAAAAACAGACTGTGGTTCAGACTGACCTGTCCTTTAACCCCGGATTATTCACGAGGCGTGGGCGTCAGAATCAGTTCCGGCACGGATCCGCGGTTCTGATGCGATGAAACGATCGCTATGGTTTTCATCTATCAGATGATTCGCAATTCTTGTTGAAATTCAGCTTTTCCTTTGTTCCCGTTGGCCAGACGTAGAATCAACGCCCGTCGTCGTGAATAATCCGGG
>CALFWR010000099.1 GCA_937928555.1 uncultured Pirellulaceae bacterium | reverse complement strand
AAAGTTTGTAAGAATTTCATTGCTCATCGTCGCCATCAATCAACCTCCGTGAAAAATACGCCAGCAAAATACTGCTGACTTGACGGAGAACTAATTCAAGCAATTATTGATCCAATGAATCGACGTGCGGTCGCCGTGGGGGATGGGCTCGGCGCTGCTCTTGTGGTCTGGCTCCGTCACTCTGCAGCTTTTGGCCGCAGTTCCGCTCGCAATCTTTTTACACCAGTCCTATATAATCGTTCACGAATGCACTCACGGGTCTTTCTTGAAGACAAAGCGGGCGAATTTGTTGCTGGGACACGTTTATGGCTTGTTGAGTCTGCTGCCATTTTACTGTCGAAAGTACGAGCACATCAGGCATCATACTTGGGCTGGCAATTTGATTCATGAGCCTGCTACCCGAAGAGCAATGGCAAAGTTTCTTTCTGACGACAGTTGGCTCGACGGAGCGCTAAAAGTTTGTTGGCGACTTTGGATTCCAATCCTTTCAGCGAACGAACATCTTTCATTGTGGTCTCTCCCCTATTCCAAAGAAAACGGGTTGTCGTCCAAGCAACTACAAAACTGCTTTCGTTCAATAGCCTTGACGGTAGTTGGCCTTGTCATTGTCTGCTTTTTGCTCGTCTACTTTGAAACCGGGTTAGTCGCGTGGCTTTCAATTTTTGCTGGCATGTTTTTCTTCTTTCTGTTGATTGAGGTTTACAACCTACCTCACCACCTAGACGCTGAAGTCTACGACTCGGACAAGGCAATGCCACTATGGAAGCATGACGCTTTGACACGAAGTGGAACCGACCATGGCTGGATTTCGAAGCTGCTTTTTTTGAATTTCAATCGCCATGTCGAGCATCATTTCTACCCAAACATTCCATGGGATCGGCTCCCGGAAGTTACCGAAGTTCTCAGTAAGAAAATGCCTGAGCCGATCGTTACTCATGAAGAATGGGTGTGGAATTTCAGAAAAAGAAACGCCGGAATCGACGTCGTGTTCGCGAAGTACCTTCACTTCTTGCGAAGAAGGAATGCAGATGCTTGAGATCAAAGTGGCCGAAAGCCAAGAGGATCTCCGTTCCTGTTTTGAGATTCGACATAAGGTTTTCGTTGAAGAGTTTGCGTTCTACGATGCCAAAAATTACTCCAACGGGCTTGAGTTCGACGAGTATGACGGGCTAGAACGCAGCACGAACCTGATTGCTTTCTGCGATGGAAAGCCCGCTGGAACCGTAAGGCTTATACAGGGGATCGAGCAACCAGGTTTTGGGCTTCCGTTCGGATCGTTGTGGAGAGTTCAAGGGCTCGACGTTGGCGGAGATGCAGTTGCTCAAATTTCGCGAGCAGCTGTGTTACCCAAGTTTCGAAGTTCAGTTGGAAACATCTGGGGGTTTGCATATCGCTTTTTGTTGAATGCAGGCGTCAAAGTATTGTTTGCGGACGCATATCCTGAAACTACATCTGTCCAAAGAGTGATGGAAATACAAGAGCTTGCAAAGGCCTTTGGGAACAGATGTGCAGCAGTTGATTGTGTCGCCAAGCACGGCAAACGATTGCCGGACTTTAAGAGCAAATCGCCAGTTTCCCGGGAATCTCGAAAGTCGATGCCACCTGCGTTGAGAATGTTCTTTCGGCTTGGTGCAAAACTGGCTGGCGACGCTCATTGGTTCGAAGAATTCAATGGAGTTAGCTTTCCGATTGTTTGGGACTTTCGAAAGTTTGGCTCCAAAGAAAAATCACTACTTGCTAGGTTGAAATAGAACGCGGAAGCAATGGTGAATGAAGATATCTACGTTTGTGGCTTGGGGGCAACTGTTTCGAGCAATCGAGTTACCAACGCTGAATTCGAACCAATTGTTGACACGTCAGATACCTGGATTGCCCAAAGGACTGGCATTGCCACCAGAGCTTTTTGTAACAGCGAAGAAAACTCGGCTACTCTCGCAACGGACGCCGCTGAGAGAGCGATTGAGGATTCGGGACTTTCAGTCGACCAAATCGACATTGTCGTATGCGCGACCGTCTCACCTCATTCAATGACACCGTCAAATGCGTCTCGGATCGTTGCCAAATTGGGGTGTCGTCCGATCCCGGCTTTTGACATTTCAGCAGCGTGCACTGGATTTCTGTTCGCGGTAGATATCGCGATGTCTTACCTTCAATCTTCGAAAGCCAAGACTGCTTTAGTTGTCGGAGCCGAAGCACTTAGTCGATGTTTGGACTTCTCAGACCGTTGCAGTTGCATACTGTTCGGCGATGCCGCTGGGGCTGCGATTTTGAAAACAGGAGACAGTCGCGGTCATAGAATAATCAGCTGCAAAGTCGCGACACAAGGAGATCCCGAGGAACTCGTAAGAGTGCCCGGCAACACAATTCCACATCAGCAACAGGGTTTGTCTTCGGAATTTTCTGCAGTTTCAAATATCAGAACAATTGGGATCGAGGGTCGAGAGGTTTTTCGGTTCGCAATTGAAGCAATGCAACGATGTATTATGGATGCAGTTGAAGAAGTTGGACTAAGCGTGACAGATATTGACATTGTCGTCCCGCATCAGGTGAATACGCGTGTTTTTGATGCTGTTGCTGAGCGTCTGAATTTCCCGCGAGAGAAGATTTTCACCAACATTCAAAATTATGGAAACACATCTGCTGCATCCATCCCACTGGCATTGGCCGACGCGAATGAATCAAAGATTTTGCGAGATGGTCAAATTGTTTGCCTAGTTGGTTTTGGTGGGGGGCTGACTTGCGGGAGTTCGTTAATTCGGTGGTAGGCGTACTCTTGTTCGGGTTTTAGGAGGGGCGAAAAACAGGACCACCCATAATTCAGACCAAATTAACTGAAGCGCCAAATCGCATTTTCGTTTTTTGGCAGTGTCTCCAAGCTTGGAAATCGCCATTCGAGTTACAATCGAGTGTGCTCAAGCCCTTTTCACGCGTCGCCAGAGCAGCATACAACCGCTTGCTGTCATTTCGGAAGATTCAGAAATTGAAAAACAGTTTCTCTTTGGTCGTGTCGGTTGCAAGAGCAACCTGAACTCGATCGCAACGATTGATCAGATCGATCGGAGTCAGCCCGATCCCTCCATCACCACCGCGCCCGGTGCATGCAGGTAGCCTTGACCGCGACTCAACTCGATGTTTCTTTCGATTCCTGCCACTTGTTTTTTTCTTCCCGCAGGAGACCCATAAGTTTCTCGTCCTTTGTTAACTCCGCAAAGTCGATCATCCAGTCGATCGCCTCATTCATCCATGTTGCTCGTGCGACAGCGGGGATCTCTTGGGCTTTCTCGACTAACGTTTTGTATCCCGAGGTCAGCAGTGGCTCTGCCTTTTCGAGCTCGCCTTGATCCATCAAGGCCTTGCCAAGCATAAGTTCGGCGAATGCAGTGTTCCATGCTTCTGGATTGACTCGTCGTCGAATTTTCAAACTTTCTTGCATGATGGTTTCTGCGTGTTGAGGACCACCAACTTTGAGATAGTCCAGCGCTAAAATGGAAAGTGCTGAAGCAAGTTCAGCGGACTCAGCGGCATGCTGCTCTCGGACCAACGCCAATTCGGCTTTCGCAAGCTCGTGAAACTCGTCGGCATTTTTCAGTAAAATCAAAATGCTACGATAAGACTGGCGGGCAGCGGCAAGGCCGGGGTAGCTTGTGTTGGCTTGGGCGGCTTCGCGAAGGTATTTTAAAGATTTTTTGCGTTGCCCGGACACAAAATAAGCCTGGCCAAGGTTGTAAGCGTTCGTTGCGTAGTCGGAATTATCCTGCCCTACAGTCGATTTCAACTTATCTATTACATCGTGTAGCAGTGCGATTGCTTCGTCGAACTGACCAGCCCTTTTCAGGGTGCCGGCCAGCATGGCTGCCGTAATTAACGACTCAGGATTGTCTGCCCCCAAGCTGTGAGCTAGAGAGATGGGACACCCGCAGGAGGAGCGGGCTGATTAAAAATTCCGAAACTGTGTCATTAGCTGACGTTGATTCGCCGCCGTCTTTTTCAAAATAGCGAGATCGAGAGTGCAAGTTCGCCTGCAAGCGATAGGTCAGGACGGAAAGGCCAAAGGTTGCGAAATTGAAAATTGACATGCGACTGGCTGGGGAGTTTGCATTACTGGTCGGTTAGTTCTTCTAGTTTTGTTTTTGCTTTTTGGGTCTGAGGATTATCTTTGCCAAGGTTCTTTTCCATCGTTGAAACAAGATCTTTCAGTAGTGCCACCGCCTCTACTGTTCTTCCAAGGTCATCCAGGATCAATGCGCGTGTTGCTGTGGTGGAAAGTGTGTGAATGTGCGTGGGGCCAAAATTGGGATTCTTTTTCATTCTCTCGATCAACTGTTCGTTCAGTTCCAAGGCATCGTCTAAACGGCCGCTCCCGCGGTATTCGTCTGCCAAATAGCCTTGGGCAATAAGTATTTCGGGATGCTCTGGCCCCAACGCTTTTGTCAGTTTCTCAATAACGGATTCGTGCTTGGACGCTGCTTCAGCGTAATCTCCCAGAATCGCCATGCTGATCGCAGAGTTGGCCTCGGATATTATTGTTCGTGGATTGTTTGCGCCAAACTTCTTTGAAAGTTCGGCGACTAATAACTTGTTGATCGTAAGTGCTTCCTTGGCTCGACCGGAATCGTTATAGCAGACTACGATGCTTTGCATGGTTGACATGGTGTGCGGGTGTTTAATACCAAGCTTTGCCTTTTGCATCTCAAATGCCGGTTCCAATAAATTTATTGCGTCCTCAAGCCGACCAAGATGGTGGTATGAACCAGCAAGGTTGTTCATCGCTACCAGCGTGTGCGGGTGTTCGTCTCCCTTGTTGAACTTCATCAGTTCCAGGGCGGAGTCTTCCAGCGTTACGGCGTCTTTTGTTCGTCCGACTTGAAAGTAACTTGAGGCCAGATTGCCCATCGCTTTGGCAGTATCGATGGACTTTTCCCCTTTTTGTTTTTTTGTGATTTCAAGGATCTTTTCCTCGATCGTGATCGCTTTTTTTGTTTCGCCTTTCTTGTAGTAGGCAGAGGCAACACAAATCAGCGCGCAAAGTCGATGGGGATGGTTTCGTTCCAAGTGCGTTTCTGCCAATCGATTTGCTTCCAATCCAATTTCGATCCCTTTGTCAAAGTCGGAAAGCCGCCGGTACCCCTCTGCGAGATCTATCATCGCAGCGATGTATTCAGGGTGGCTTTCGCCAAAGTGATTTTTTCGCAGTTCAATCTCTTCTTTGGCGGTTTCAATTGCTGCTTTAATTTCACCATTGCTGGCAAATGTCTGGCCAAGGCCGCGCAGAAACATTGCCCGACCTTTCGCGTCAATTTTTGAATTGTCAAGCTTTTTCTTTGCCTCAAACAGCACGTCCGTGGCGGTCATTTTGGTGTCGGCCCCTTTGTTGGGGTCGACGCTCTGGAAAGATTCCAAAAACAGTTTCAGCGAATCTTCGGAGCGCTTTGAATCTCGGATGGCGTCTTCTTTGGCCAGTTTTTCATTCTCTTTTGCTAGTCGTTCGGAGTCAGCGCGTTTGATGGCTTGGATCCAGCCCGTACTGGTGCCGACGATCCCAGCAACCAGAAGCGTTGCAATGGTTGCCACTGATGCGACGAGTCCTTTGTTTCGGCGAACGAGTTTTCGCAAGCGGTAAGTGGTCGATGGTGGGCGAGCCTGGACAGCATCGCCGCTCAGGAAGCGTTGGATTTCGTCAGCCAGATCAGAGGCGGTTTGGTAGCGGCGCTCGGGTTCGCGGGCGGTCGCTTTGAGGACGACCCAATCGAGCTCGCCAGTGAGAATGTTTTCCAGTTTTGACGTAGTGATTGCCCGATTGATGGAAACCGAATCATCCATGCCGGGAGTGGTCTTTTCAGCTGCACTGACGGTTGAGGTTTGTTTCAGTTTTGATAGCTGAGAGCTGGGACGACGGGCTTCGAATTCTCGAACCAGTAAGGCCAGTTCAAGGTGGTGCAGGTAGCGGTCTTTGCCGGCCAGGTGGTCTTCAATGTCCTGTTTGGAGAGGGGCGGCGTGCCAACAAGAAGCTCATGAAGGATCGCGCCAAGGGCGAAAATGTCGGTACGTGTGTCGACTCCTTCGCCCTTGGCACCGGCTTGTTCTGGGCTCATGTATTGCCATGTCCCCATCGCCTGACCGATTTGCGTTTGGATCGTCTTGTCGGTCAACTTTGTTGTTTGCTGTGTGGCTTTGGCCAATCCGAAATCGATGACTTTGGGAACTGGCTGGCCGTCAATCTCTGTGACGATGATGTTGCCGGGTTTCAAGTCGCGGTGAATGATTCCTTTTTGGTGTGCGTGCGAAACGGCTCGGCAGATGTCGGTGAAAATTTCCAGACGAGTGCTGATGCTCAATTGTTTTTGGTCACAGTATTTCGTCAAAGTGGTGCCTTCGACGAATTCCATTACAAAAAAAGGTTGACCTTCATCGGTGGTTCCGCCGTCCAGGATCTTTGCGATGTTGGGGTGGCTCATCATCGCGAGGGCTTCACGTTCGGCTTCAAAGCGAGCGGTGAATTCTTTTAGTCCCGTTGATTGCCCGAGCCGATCTCGCTGAATCAATTTCAGCGCCACTTTTTGGTAAGGCTCATGACGTTCGGCAAGCCAGACTTCGCCCATGCCGCCGGCGCCGATACCTGCGAGTAGGCGGTATGGCCCAATTTCGTGACCTTTTAGCGATTTGTCTTCGACCGCGGTGTCGGAAGGATGCGACGCGTGGGTTGCCTGTTCACTGGCCTGAAGAAGAGCCGAATTCAATGCTTGGTCGATCAGTTCGACGTCGGCGGGAAATCGGTTTCGTAAGTCGTTTGCCAATACGTCATTTTTGTCGTTGTAGTGGAAGGCCAAAAGAAACAGCTCTTGCAACAGTTCCGACCTTGCAGGCCCACTTGAAAAGGCTTTTTTGTTTTCGCTTAAAACCTGTTCGATCGAAGCTGGTTTGCCGGATTTGAGTTCATCCTCGAAACGATCGCAGATGGCGTTTAGCAGAACAAGGAGGTCAGTTTCATCATGTGGCGATGGTGGCATTGATTATTCCTTTCGCAAAGCGTGAGGCGGCGAGGTTGGTTCAATTTGTCGTTACAGGTCGGTCAGTCGAGTCCAGAGTTTCCGAATCGCGACGAGTTTTCGTTCCACGGTTCGGGTCGCACATTCCAGCTCTTTGGCAATTTCCTCATTCGTGTAACCTGCCATTCGCAGCAATGCGACCTGGCGGTATGAATCATCCGGGAGTTGGTTCAGCATTGTTTTACAAGTTGCTTGGAACTCATACATCTTTGCCGGGTCATTGCTTGAGCGAAGATACTCTGGCAAGTTTCCTTCGCCGTGGGGTACAAATGCGGAACTGCCACGCGATGTTCTGCGGTCATCCCGTTTCTGGGCATCCATGCGAATGCCCCTGTTGATTGCTTTGCGCGACGCGACAACCACCAAAAGGCTCCACAGGTCATTCCGGTTTCCGGGGCGCTCAAAGCGATCGTTTTTCATTCCGTCGAGCACGGCATACAGGGCCGACGCTGCTATGTCTTCGCCGTCGTAGAAACGTGCGTGCCTGGGAAAAACTTTTTTGTCTGCGAATTTGGCGAGACGATCAAAGAACCGGTTCCACAACAGGCCGATGGATTCATCGTCGTGTTCGCCCAATCCGTTGATGGCATCGGTGATGGAGTGTGTCGCCGGAGGCGTGTTTTTGGGTTTGGTCAAGAATGATGTCCGAGGTTTGGAAAAGTGAAATCGTTTGTGATAGATCATATATTACCCCGAATTATTCACGAGGCGTGGGCGTTGATTCTACGTCTGGCCAACAGGAGCAAGGGGAAATCTGAATTTCAACAAGAAACTTGAATCATCCGGTAGATGAAAACCACAGCGATCGTTTCAGCGCATCCGAGTCGCGGATCAGTGCCGGAACTGATTCTGACGCCCACGCCTCGTGAATAATCCGGGGTGAACAATTCCTGTTGCTGGGCGCTAACTTCGGCGAGTACGGCGGTCGAATGCCATCTGAGGAGAAACGGGCACGGTGTGGAGGATTCGTTGGCAGAGAGTAGCCCGTCCGGGCAAAGAAAAAACCCGCATTCAAGCTGCCTTGTTCAGGCGGCTCAAAATGCGGGCAATGATAGTGCTTAACGCAAGAGCGAAAGTTGCTTTCGCAAGTCCTAGCCTTTGGTTGCTGACATCTTGCCTTTGTCAGACATGGCTTTTTTGTCCGTCTTGGATTCCTTGTTTTTCATGCCTTCTTTATCTGACATCATCTTCTTTTCAGACATCGCTGCGGCTTCGGCGAGCGTCGTCTTTTGCTTGTCGGTCAGGGTTTCGACAAGTGAATCGCGGATTCCCTGAAACAGCTCCTTTTTCGAAGCGTTGAGGCTGATTACCTTTTGCTGCACGGTGTCGCTGATCCCGGCTTTGATCATACTCGCGGCCATGGCTTCGGACTTGGACTTGCCCTCTTTGGTTGCCATCCGATAGGCCTTTCCCAGAGCCTTGGTTTTGTCAGCGGGAATGGATGCGTTGATTTGAGTTTCGACCGTTTGGATCTGCTCGAACTTGGCATGAACAAGGCTGGCCAATGTTTTCTTTTGCTCCTTGGTCAATTTGATTTTGCCAAACTCGGTTTTGGCGATTTGCCTGACGATTTTGGATTCTTCTTTGGCTTGCATCCTGGCGTTTTTCTTTGCCATGGCGCTGGTGTTAGTGTTGCTCCCTCGTGAGTTGGAGCCACTGTGTGATTTGGAGCTGCTTTGAGCGAATGCACTGGTCGCAACCGCGACAGAAAGCACAAGACCCAGCAATAGTTTTCTTTGCATTTGAAAACGCCTTTTATAATTCGTTGGTACGAGTCGGACTCTTCAACCTGAAGATAGAACCCTCAGACCTTGGCGTCTTGAGTATCTTTCCTTTGAAGCTAGGAAAAAGCCCAGAATTCGAGGCGGCTGTGAGCTGTCCTACAATTGTCGATAAGCTCCGCGAATCGGTGCCCGTTCCGTTCCCATTCCGTTCCCATTCTCAATGTGAAATTACCATGAAGAAGCTGGATCATTGCCGTATTGGTTTCGCTGCCGCCGCCCTGTTGGCGGTGTCGTTACTGCATCAAGCTGGCGTCTGTGTTGCCCAGGTCCAACCTGTCCGGGCGGAGCAAGTTAGCGAAAAAGAGAACGGCAAGCCCAACGTGCTATTTATTGCCGTCGATGACCTGGCTTGTACGCTTGGTTGCTACGGCGATTTGGTTGCCAGGACTCCCAACATTGATCGCCTGGCCGCGACGGGAGTTTGTTTTCGACGGGCTTACAATCAACTGCCGCTGTGCAACCCAACCCGCGCTTCAATCATGACCGGTTTGCGTCCGGACAAAATCAAAGTTTACGATTTGGATGCTCATTTTCGCGACGCCGTCCCGGACGCGGTGACGCTTTCCCAGAGTTTTCAGAATGCGGGTTATTTCGCGGCGCGTGTTGGCAAGATCTATCACTACAACGTGCCGGCGTCGATCGGAACCGACGGGTTCGACGATGCTCCGTCGTGGAATCGCACCGTCAACCCAATGGGCCGCGACAAAACCGATGAAGCACTTGTCTTCAACGCGGAGCCCCATCGGAAAATCAGCGGCGCACTCAGTTGGCTTGCTGCGGCAGGAACTGCCGAAGAGCAAACCGATGGCTTGATCGCGACCGAAGCGATCAAGATCATGAAAGAGAAAAAGGACCAGCCGTTTTTTCTGGGAGTCGGTTTCTTCCGACCGCATACGCCTTACGTGGCTCCCAAAAAGTACTTCGACATGTATCCGCTGGAGAAGCTGCGTCTGCCGTTTGCTCCCAAGGGCGATCGGGACGACATTCCAATCGCAGCGTTTGCTCACAACTGCCCAGTCCCGAACTACGGCCTTGCCAAACCGACGCTGCTTAAAGCGACCCAGGCCTACTACGCGTGCGTGTCGATGGTCGATGACCAGATCGGCCGTTTGCTTGATTCGCTTGATGAACTTGGAATCGCGGACAACACGATCGTGGTGTTTTGGAGTGACCACGGCTATCACCTTGGCGAACACGGTGGGGTCTGGCAGAAGCGAACATTGTTTGAGCAGGGTGCCCGGGCTCCGTTGATTATCCGTTCGCCGGGGTGCACAAAAGTGCAAAAGAACAAAGGACCATCGGAGCGAATTGTTGAGTTCGTTGATATCTATCCGACGCTAACGGACTTGGCCGGTGTCAAAAGTCCTGCGGGGCTTGATGGACGCAGTTTGCGGCCGCTGTTGGTGGATCCCATTGGCCAGTGGGATGGCGTCGCGGTTACCCAGGTGCTTCGTCCTGCCGACGGGCGTTTGAAAAGTCCGGTCATGGGGTGCAGCATTCGAACGGAGCGTTACCGGTTCACTGAATGGGGTGAAGGAGCGCACGGCGTGGAGCTTTATGATCATCACGCCGATCCCAGCGAGTTCAATAACTTGGCGATTAAGCCCGACGCGGAGGCGAACAAAGTAATCGAGCGACTGCGGCCGTTGCTGCGGTCGAAGGCTTCGGGCAAAACGCCCACGACGCCATTTAATCCTGCGAGGTTGTAGTCGCAGAGGCGGGGTTGTCACATGAGAGCGCGCAAAAAAAGAGGGTGAACTGCGGGGAGTTCGTCCTCTTTGTGGTCTCGCGCGAGGCTGTTTACTCTTTCGTTTCGTCGGCCGCATCGTCATTGAAGCTCTGGAATTCTTCGACATAGCCACCGGCTTCCATGATCTTGCCGCGAATCTCTTCGCAGACCTCAGGGTTCTCGCGAAGATAGTTGCGTGCTTTTTCCTTGCCCTGGCCGATGTGGGTGTTGTTGTATTTGAACCACGCACCGCTTTGAGCCACGATCTTGTGTGCTTTGCCAAGGTCAAGGACGTCGCCCTCGTAGCTGATGCCGTGGTCGTGCATCATGTCGAATTCTGCGATACGAAACGGCGGAGCGACTTTGTTTTTCACGATCTTGGCTTTGACTCGCTGGCCGACCTGAGTGTCGCCGTCTTTGAGCGCACCGATGCGGCGGACGTCGATGCGAACTGAAGAGTAGAACTTGAGGGCGCGACCACCGGGTGTGGTTTCGGGGCTGCCGAACATGACGCCGACCTTTTCACGGATCTGGTTGATGAAGATCGTGCAGGTCTTGCTACGGGCGATGGCACCGGTGAGCTTTCGCATTGACTGGCTCATCAGGCGGGCCTGCAGTCCAACGTGGGAGTCGCCGATTTCGCCTTCGAGTTCGCGTTTGGGCACCAGGGCGGCAACCGAATCGACAATGATGACATCGACAGCGTTTGATTTGACCAACATCTCGACGATCTGCATGGCTTCCTCGCCGCTGCTGGGCTGGGAGACAAGCAGCGTGTCCAGGGAGACGCCAAGCCGCTTGGCCCAGGTGGGGTCAAAGGCATGTTCGGCGTCAACGATTGCCGCGATGCCGCCTTTCTTTTGGGCTTGGGCAACGGCGTGGAGGGCCAGCGTCGTTTTGCCGCTGGATTCGGGACCGTAAATTTCGATAATGCGTCCGCAGGGAAGCCCGCTTCCGCCCAGGGCCATGTCGAGCGAAAGCGATCCGGTGGAGACGCCGCGGATCTTGGGGATGTTGTCCGGGTTGAGCGTCATGATCGAGCCGCTGCCGAACTGGGCTTCGATCTGCTGGACGGCAGTTTTGAGGCTCTCGTTGTCTTCGTAGATTTTCTCTGTCGAGGAAGCGACGTCCTTTTTCTTTTTGTCAGGTTTGGTTTTGGTGGAAAGTCGGTCCTTCTTCGCGGGCGTTTTGGTTTTTGCCATCTTGGTTTCCAGTCTTTCGGTAGTTGGAGTAGTTTGGCTTGTGGTTTTTGCCTTTGTCGTTTTTGTGTCGGCTTCAGCTTTTGCTTCGGCTTTCTTTTTGGAGACGGCACCGTTTGTAGAAGTTTTGGTTGCAACCATTGAGAGACCTTTCGGGGAACACGTGAGCGTCAGGTAATCGCAGTGAACGCAAAAAAGGCCAAATGCCGGTACCCGTTAAGGTATGAGTCGCGAAAAGGCTTTTCAAGTCCCTGCATTTGTATGATTGGCCTGCGCGTGGACACATCAGGTCAGGCGTGAAAGAAAAAGCTGAAATAGTTCAGCAACGCTGGGAAAAACAGGGTTCAGAGCAAAGAATTTGGGGGCTGTGGGTGCCGTTTTGTATTTTTCAATAATGTGACATTGAGAGAAGAAGGTGCGTTCGAGGAGAGTTTTGGGCCATCTGAAGGCGGGTTATTCACGACGACGGGCGTTGATTCTACGTCTGGCCAACCGGAGCAAGGGAAAAGCTGAATTTCAACAAGAAATGTGAACCCGGATTATTCACGACGACGGGCGTTGATTCTACGTTTGGCCAACCGGAGCAAGGGAAAAGCTGAATTTCAACAAGAAATGTGAATCATCCGGTAGATGAAAACCACAGCCATCGTTTCATCGCATCAGAGTCGCGAATCACTGCCGGAACTTATTCAGACGCCCACGCCTCGTGAATAATCCGGGCTGAAGGGGCTGAAGGCGGGTTGTTTCAGTTTGCCGAGGAATTCTCTTTTGCACTATAACATTCAACGCACGCAAGAAGTTTTCTGGTGCTTCCGCCCCGAGGTATCCGAGGCCTTACCTTGCGGACAATGGCTCGCTTTTTTTGCGATGCGGCTAACCGCGTAGTTCAATGGTGGCCATGGGAGCGTACTGCGGGCGGCCGCCTTCGAAAGTGCTTGAGCAGATCACGGCTTTGTCGACGTGGCAGGAACCGGCGTTGTGATTTCGGAAACGATAGACGAGCTGCGAAAGTTCGTCCGGGCATTCGGCTCCTTTCTTGATTCGACCGATCGTCATATGGGGCTGGAAGTCAAAACGCGATTTGCCCAGGCTCCAGTCGCGAAGGAACTTGGTGATTTCCCTCGACATCGCTTCCATTTCTTCACCGCCCTGCTCTGCCCCAACCCAAAGCGTGCGTGGGGATTCCAGCGAAGGGAAGCCATCAAGTCCACCGAGTGTCAGTTCGAAGGGTTCGAACTTTTCGATGACCGCTTTGGCGTCGCGGCAAAATTCGGGAATGTCACGGTCGGGAATCTCGCCGACAAAGTTCAGCGTGACATGAAGATTGTCCAGCGGGATCCAGTTGACCTGCTTTTTATTGACGGCAGCGAATCGATCGACCAGGCGGCTGATGTTGTTGTTGATTCGCTCGGAAGCGAAAACAGCGATGAAGGTTCTGATGTTGGACATGCGTAAAGAGATAGGGCGCAGAGCGACTCGATGCAAGGGCTGCGCCAAAGATGAATGTCGCAGTGGCGAATGGACTGCCGCTGTTGCGGACCATTGGCAGACTCCTGAGCCTTAGCTTTGGCGGCCGGCGTGTATCTTCAAAAATCGCTGATAATGCGTAAACTGCGAACCTGAAAGCTGGGGGAAGGCCACTTCTCTAATAAAGATCGCGACCACAAAAATGGCAGACCGTACCATGTCCACAACGACCGCGCGTGTGTTTAACTTTTCTGCCGGACCGGCAGTCCTTCCCCTGTCGGTGCTGGAGCAAATTCAGCAGGATCTGGTTTCGCTGCCCGGGGTCGGTAGCAGCGTGTTGGAGATCAGTCATCGCAGCAAGGACTTTGATGACATCCTTGATGACGCCCAGTCGCGACTAAGGCGGTTGATGGGGATTCCGAACGATTATGAAGTCCTTTTTCTTCAAGGAGGTGCTGCGCTTCAGAACGTGATGATCCCGGCAAACCTGCTGAGCGGTGCCGATCAAACGGCGGACTACATCGTCACAGGAGCCTGGGGCAAGAAGAGCTCCGGCGAGGTGAAGCACTACGGCAAGCTGAACGTTGCCTGGGACGGAGCGGATTCGAATTACGATCGGGTCCCTGCCCCGGGTGAGCTGAGCCTGACCGGAGCAACCGAAGGGGCGGCGTATGTTCACCTGACTGCCAACGAGACGATTCAGGGAGTTCAGTTTCATGAGCTGCCCGACTGCGGCGATGTGCCGATCGTGGTCGATCACTCTTCGGACATCATGTGCCGTCCGGTTGACGTTTCGAAATACGGTTTGTTCTATGCTTGTGCTCAAAAGAACGCCGGCGTGGCGGGCGTGACGGTTGTGGTCGTGCGGAAAGATTTGCTTGAGCGAAGCGGTCCGTTGCCCAGCTACCTGAGCTATGCGATTCATGCCGACAAAGGTTCCCGCTTCAATACGCCAGCGACGTTTGCGATCTACGTGACGGGGCTGGTTTGCAAGTGGCTTGAAGAGGAAGTCGGCGGCTTGGCGGCGATGGAAAAGCAGAACATTGCTAAATCGAAAATGATTTACGACGTCGTCGATGGTAGCGGCGGCTTCTATGTGCCCCATGCTGCCGAAAAAGATCGTTCGATCATGAACGTTGTTTTTCGGTTGCCGACCCCGGAGCAGGATGCTGACTTTGTGGTCAAAGCGGCAAGGGCGGGCCTGACGACATTGAAAGGCCACCGCAGCGTCGGCGGAATTCGCGCTTCGTTGTACAATGCGATGCCCGTCGAAGGCGTCGAAGCTCTGGCGGCTTTCATGCAAGACTATGCAGCCAAATCCTAAACCGGAATTATTCACGACCATGGGCGTTGATCGCCGCTAAATCATACCAAGGGTACCCCAAAGCAATATCGCATCCGGGATTTCGGTTCACCTCGCCAATGAGGTCCAAAACAAGAATCGTTTTCAAACTTGATACTGAAATCATTGGGTGAACTGAAAGTCACGCCCACGCCTTGTGAATAATCCGGGCTAAAAATTAACCACCATCTCACTCAACAGATTTGAAGCCTCTTATGTCAGTTGCAACAGAAACGACGCCAAACGCGACCGCTGGAGAAACTTATCGGGTCATCGTGTTGGATGACCTGGCTCAGGAAGGCCTGGACAAACTCGACGCAGCCAGCGGAATCCAATACGACATCCGCACCGGTTTGGCGGGCGCAGAATTGCGGGAGGCGTTGGCCGGTTATGACGGGGCGGTGTGTCGCAGCGGCGTGAAGATCACCGCTGAGTCTCTCGAAGGAAACTCGCAACTCAAAGCGATCGTCAGGGCCGGAGTGGGCACCGACAACATCGACAAGGTCGCCGCAGCGCGGTTGGGCATCGTGGTGATGAACACACCTGCGGGAAACACGATCAGTACCGCCGAGCATACGATGGCGTTGCTGTTGGGGCTGTCGCGAAAAGTCGCACCGGCGCACGCGTCGCTGAAGGCGGGCAAGTGGGACCGCAAGAAATTCAAGGGCTCCGAAGTCTACGGTAAGAAGCTGGGCGTGGTGGGGCTGGGTCGTATCGGCCAGGAAGTTGCCTCGCGAGCGGCGGCCTTTGGGATGGAAGTCATCGGCTACGATCCGTTTTTGACGCGTGAACGAGCCGAAGCGATTGGGGTTCGCAAGGTCGAGCAGGTCAGCGAGATGCTTCCGGAGATCGATTATCTGACGGTTCACACGCCATTGACGCCTGAGACCGAAGGCTTGATCAGCACCGAACAGGTGAAGCTTTTGAAAAAAGGGGCGCGTCTGGTGAACTGTGCCCGCGGCGGTATCTACGACGAAGCCGCACTGGTGGCCGGTCTTGAGTCGGGACATCTTGGCGGGGTGGCGTTGGATGTTTATCCCAACGAGCCCTGCACCGACAGTCCGTTGTTTCAGATGGACAATGTTCTGTGCACGCCGCATCTAGGTGCCAGTACCGAGGAAGCCCAGGTTGGTGTGGCGGTTGAAGCGGTTGACTTGCTGGTGAACTATCTGCAAACCGGTGAAATTCAATCTGCGGTTAACACGTCGGTAGATCCGTCGGCGCTCAAGAGCGTCAAGGGTTATGCGGATGTGGCGTATCGCCTAGGGATGCTGCTGGGACAATGGCACGGCGGTGCGATCGACAAGTGTGAGCTTGGTTTCAACGGCGATATCGCGGAAAAGGATACGCGGATTCTGGTGTCGGCTTTTTGTGCCGGGCTGGTGGAGAACTTTACCGACGAAGCCAACATCATTAATGCGGAGTTGCTTTGTCGTGAACGCGGGATCGAGTTCACGCGGACGGAGAATCCTTTGCCGGGAACGTTCAGCAGTCAGATCGTGGCGCAGGTTTCGGGCGACGGGAACACGTGTTCTGCCAGCGGAACCGTATTCGGTAAGAACATGCCGCGACTGATCAAGCTAGGTGATTACCGAACCGAAGCGTACATGGATGGCAACTTGTTGGTGTTCCATCATCAGGATATCCCGGGCATCATTGGCTACGTGGGCAACGTGTTGGCCGAAGAGAAGGTCAACATCGCGCAGATGGCGGTCGGCCGCCAGGGCCCTGAGGCAGGTGGCAAGGCGGTTGGCGTTTTGAATCTGGATTCCGAAGCGTCGGAAAAGGCGCTTTCTCGGGTGACCGAAAACAGTGCCATCGATTCGGCACGACTGATTCGGCTTCCCCGAGCCGGTGATCTGCCGGACTGGTTGATGTAGATTCGCGAGGATCTTTTGTTACTGAAGTGAGTTCCTTTTCGGCAAAGTCTTATCCCGGATTATTCACGAGGCGTGGGCGTCAGAATCAGTTGAGACAGTTATCGGTTAATCTAATGCGATGAAACGATCGCTGTGGCTTTCACCTACCGAATGATTCACATTTCTTGTTGAAATTCAGGTTTTTCCTTGCTCCTGTTGGCCAAACGTAGAATCAACGCCCGTCGTCGTGAATAATCCGGGACAACAGAAAGTTTTTACGCCCCCTGAACGAAGCGAGCGAGTCTGAACGACGGAAGTTGTACCAAAGCCATAGCCCGTTGCCAGAGAGCCAATGTGTGCCCGCAGGGCCTCGGCGTAAAAACCATGTTACACGAACGGTGGAGTGGCTGGTCGGCATGCCATCACGGAAAGCTCGCAAGGTCAATCGCGTACGGTCAGTCCCATCCGTGCCATGCGTCTACGAGTTCACCAACGTGCGGGTTCTCAATATCAGCGTGTTGTTCGAGCCAAGCCAAGATTGCGGCGCGATGTTGTTCAGTTGCGGTGCCGCGACCGCATAGTTCAGCGAAACCGTCCCAGTCGTGGATGCCGCCACCGCCAAACTGTAGACCAAGGCGTTCGATCTGGTCGAGGAATGCATCAAGGATCGCGTTGCGGGCAGATGCGCCCAAGCCAGGGGACATGGCAAAACGAATGTTGAACCCAAACTCCGCGAACTCACCAAGGCGGCGTTTTTTGCGGAGACGTCTCTTCATTCGGGCAGGTCGCGTAACGAAAGGTTCTTACGACACCCGTCCCGAGCGAAACCGAAAAGTGTCGGATCGCCAGACATCATAACAAAGGATCGTGATATGAACAAAAAGCGAGGGGTGTGCCCGCAGGGCCTGTGCGTAAAAACCATGTTATACGCCGCGTAAAACCGGCAAAACGGCTGCAGCAAACCGATTTTTACTGAAAAACACAGAAGAACAGAAGTTCCCCGAACCCGCTCAAAACAATAGAATACTAGATTGTCAGTTCGATGGAGGATTTACCAATGGCATCAGCGCGCGACGTAGGGCTTTTCTTCGCCTGCAAGGCAGATGACGAAGCTGGCGATAGCATTACGAACCTGAAGATTCAAAAGCTCTTGTATTACGCTCAAGGTGCGCACCTTGCGATTCATGGCGAGCCGTTGTTTGAAGAACCGATTGAAGCGTGGACACATGGGCCAGTAGTACCAGTTGTCTACCATGAATTGAAATCGTTTGGTTCCAAATCTATTCAGGTTGATGGCATGTGTGATGCTTTTGCCCGGCTTGACGAACAGGAGCAAAGTGTCGTAAACGAAGTTTACGACGTATACGGACAGTATTCCGCATGGAAGCTCCGTGACATGACGCATCAAGAATCGCCTTGGGTTGACACAGAAAACGGCAAAATCATCGCATTAAATTCGATGAAGCAGTTTTTTTCTACCTTGGTAACCCAAGATGGGGCGTAAGGGGAAGCAGCTCAAACAGCGCAACAACGCCGGTGGCAAGAGGTTAAAGGCTCCCGTTACATCAACGGGTTCTACACAAAGCCAAACGCCGTTTTTCTGTTTGAATATGCTCCAAGGCAAATACTGTCTCTCCAGTTGCGAGCAAGAAGAGAGGGCAGCGTTTGCTGACACTCTTCATAAACTAAGCAAGCTCACTTGGGCACAGATCATGACTTCCGGACGTCACGCGTGTGGCTGCGAGATCATTTCGCGTGACTCGCTGAAGTTCAATCTGCCGTCCACAGTGACGGATGACGTTCATATTCTTGCGTTTCGATTTCACGGGAGAGCGGCGATGCTCGGATACCGTGACGGTAGAGCCTACCACGTCCTTGCGCTAGATCGTGATTTCACGGCATATGGCCATTAAGTGCGCGTGCGGAGAAACGGGGTCGCGTGCGGAGAAACGGGGTCAGGCTACTTTATTATGACCTCAGCCAATGCTTCGGTGATTTACATCGAAGTGGTTCGATCGAAGGCGGCAGTGACAAAGGCTCTCTCGGGTCGCATTCCATTTGAGTGAAAAACGCGTTGACAGGATTTTTGGTTCTGGAGCGCCTACCGGGGCTTGGAGCGCTTGAGTGCTTCGGCGTCGGTGCGAGAAAGCCGTCTTTCGTCCAGCGGTCGCAAGATGACCACAGACTGAAAGCTGGTGTGCGCGTTGTCAGCGATGTGCAGGATCTCGAAGTAACGTGACCAGAGGCTGCGGATGTAGTCCGACGAATGCCAGACGTTGCAATTGTATTGCTCGTCGTTGGTCATGCGAAATACGATCCGGTCCAGCGGCATCGCTTCTGCAAAAGTGCCCTCTTCTGCGCGGATGGGATTTCCCTCGATCGAGTTGGCCCTTTCGAGGTGCTTCATCATGTTGGGGCGTGATGGGACTCGCAACCATGAAGCTTCGTTCTGGACGGTGAGGTAAAGCAATCCGTCGGGCCGGGTTAATCGGCGCAGCTCAAGCAGCCAGGCGTCTTCGAATTGATCGATGTGTGTAAGCACTGAAAACGCGGTGATCAAATCGAAAGTCTGATCGGGAAAGGGAAGGTGCGGGATCGCGTTGTTGATAAAGCCCTTGATGGACTTGGGGAGGTAACGCTTGATCCAGTTGATGTTCGAGGGAGCAAAGTCACAGCCCCACAAATCGGTTTCAGTATCTGCGAACGTATTCGCGTGGCGGAGGACTCGGCCCGATGCGCAGCCGAAATCGAGGTAGCGGAGCAACTGTCCGTCGCCGGCACCGAACCGTGAGATGGCGTCCTGAACGTTCAGCCAGTCGCTGAGTCCTGTCGCCCAGTAGCGTGGGCTGGCGGCGAGGTTGCCGTAGTTCTCACGGTCGACGGGCATTGGGATCGGGTGCGGGTCGCGATCCATGAACTGATCGACCTGAAGGACTGCCGGATGGGCGTCGAGGTCGGTGTAGTGAAGCTGTCGGTACTCGTCGGTCATCAGTTCGGAGACCGGAGAAAGTACGTTTTCGATGTCGCTATTTTTGCTGCGTGTGTTTTGCATTGATTTTTGCCGATCAGGGATGACGGCAATTCTTGCAGCGCGCAGCAGCTCTGGCAAATTTTGGGCAGCATTTGTCGTGGATTCACTGAAGTGCAATCATTCCAATCGGCAAAGTCGCGGGAATGGACTTCTTTTAACATTCGAAGTGCTGGGCTGGATCCAGTTACGGGCTTTTTTTGCAGCGGCGGAGACTGGGCCGTTGAAAGGGAGCAAAGCCGTGATACACTGCGATCAGTAGAAATTTGGGCTTGTTGGAAAAAGCCGTTCTACGATTGTTCTTTTACATTTTCTCGTCCGGCGTCACCGATTGCAGTGACGGTTTAAATCAACTGGGTGCTTCCTTGCGGGGCACAGCAGGAACTGATGGTATGTCTGGAGTTCAACAATGAGTTCAGTTGAGCAGGTGCTGAAGTCACCTTTGCATTGCTGGCACGGCAAAAGCGGCGGGAAGATGGTCGATTTTGCGGGTTGGTCGATGCCGATCCAGTACTCCAGCATCGTGCAGGAGCACAATCAGACTCGCAACGCGATCGGGTTGTTCGATGTCTCTCACATGGGTCGGCTGTGGTTTTCCGGTGCCGATGTTGAATCTGCCTTGGACGCGTTGACGACGCGGCGGATCGCGGGCGTTGCGGGCGGAAAGATTCGCTACTCATTGTTGACCAATGACGAAGGCGGGATCTTGGACGATGTGCTTGTTTATCACTTGACTGGAATCGACTCGCAGCCGTTTTACATGATGGTGGTCAATGCGAGTAACCGCGCGAAAATCGTCGCTTGGTTGACTGAGAAGTTCGGCGATGCGGCAGCTTTGGAGGACCGAACCGCTGCGACCGCCATGATTGCTGTTCAGGGTCCGAAGGCCAATGCAGAGGTCGTCAAGCTGACGGATCTGGATCCCGCGAGCCTAGGGAACTACGAAGGCGCAACGACAATGATCGGTGATGTCGAAGTCATCGTGTCGCGGACCGGCTATACCGGTGAAGACGGATGCGAGCTGATTGTGCCGGCTGAAAACGCGACTCAAATTTGGGAGCAACTGGTTGAGCTCGCCGGTGCTGTTGGCGGTGGCGTCTGTGGTCTTGCGGCGAGGGATACGTTGCGACTGGAAGCCGCGATGCCGTTGTACGGTCACGAGCTTTCAGAGGGCATCAACGCGGCGCAAGCCTCGTTGGGCTTTGCGATCAATACAAAGGGTCGCCAGTTCCCGGGCAAGAAAGCGATCCTTGCTGCCAGGAAAAATGAATCACTGCGCGTCCGAGTAGGTTTTGTCCTTGAAGGCAAACGCGCTGCTCGCGAAAACGTGCCGGTTGTCGTCGATGGCAATGTTGTGGGCAAAGTCACCAGCGGGACGTTTGGCCCCACCGTCGCAAAGTCGATTTCGATGGGCTACATCGACCGTCAGTACGGCGAGCCCGGCACGCAAGTCCAATTCGATATTCGCGGCAAGATTCACGACGGCGTTGTCGTGGAGTTGCCTTTTTACAAGAGAGAGGCTTGAGTCACTGTGGGTCGCGCGACGACGTGAACCAGACAGATGGCTTTGGCCAACACCGGTATTTCGAACGAACGACGGGGAGTCAAAATCGTGTCAGTTGAAAATTATCTTTTTGCCGAATCGCATGAGTGGGCTCACGTTACCGACGAAGGGGGCGACAAGGTTGCCACCGTGGGAATTTCGGCACACGCTGTCGAAGCCCTCACCGACCTGGTTTACATGGAACTTCCTGAAGTGGGTTCGAGCGTGACCGCGGGCGAGTCTTTCGGTGAAGTCGAATCAGTGAAAGCGACCAGCGACATGTACAGCCCTGTCGATGGCGAAGTCATCGCGGTCAATTCGGCGTTGCCTGAGAGCCTTGAAACACTCAACGACGATCCTTACTCTCAGGGTTGGATCATCAAAGTGAAGCTTTCCAGCGAGGACTCGCTTGCCAAACTGTTGGACCACGCGGCTTACGAAAAGATGTGCAACGAAGGATAGACGCCGCCCGCGAGAGTTTTCGCACTTGGGCGAAACTGGGTGTCGCGGTTGCAGTGGGTTGCAGCAGTTGTGAACTTCGGCTGATGTCGGTTCGCTGATTGGTTCACCGTCGCGAGGCCAAGCCGTTGGGTCCGGCGTCGCCAAAGTTCAATGCTCGCGTGTTCGTCCAGTTCTTGGCTTCCATTAACAATTACGGGGTTCGTTTGACGAACCTGTTCAGAAACAAATCATCAGAGCGACCTCATGGCAACTGCGGACCAGCAAGAATCCAAAACTCACGAAGAACATGTCACCATCGGCCGACTATTCCAGCAGAGTGACTTTATTCGTCGACATATTGGGCCTCGTGATTCGGATTTGCCGAGGATGTTGGAAGTCGTCGGCGCAAAGTCCCTGGATGATTTGATCCGGTCAACGATTCCTGAAAACCTGCTGTTGGAAAATGACGCCGAGTATGACGCGGATTCGACGTACCTGCCCGAGCCGACGACCGAACACGAAGCGTTGGAAATATTGGCGCAGTTTGCTGGTGAAGTCGCCGTCGAGCGGAGCTTCATCGGTCAGGGCTACTACGGCACGATCGTCCCCAAGGTGATCCAGCGAAACGTGCTGGAGAACCCCGGTTGGTACACGGCTTACACGCCTTACCAGGCCGAAATTTCCCAGGGAAGGCTGGAGTCACTGTTGGCTTTCCAGCAGATGGTCATCGATTTGACGGGGATGGAGTTCGCCAATGCGTCGCTATTGGACGAGGGCACGGCGGCGGCCGAAGCGATGGCACTTTGCAAGCGATCGAACAAGAAAAGCAAATCCACCCGGTTTTTTGTCAGCGAGGATATTTTTCCGCAGACGCTTGATGTGCTCAAGACGCGTGCAACGTTCATGGGGATCGATCTTGTAACCGGAGCGGCGGATGAACTGACGCAGCATGATTGCTTTGGGGCGTTTTTCCAGTACCCCGCAGCCAGTGGAAGCGTTTCCGATTTGAGTGAGCTGATCGAAGCGGCTCATCGCAAGGATTGCCTGGTGGTTGTGGCGACGGACCTGTTGGCGATGGCTTTGATCAAGCCGCCCGGCGAGATGGGTGCCGATGTGGTTGTGGGCAGTTCGCAGCGGTTTGGTGTGCCGATGGGATTCGGTGGACCGCATGCGGCTTTCTTTGCCACCCGAGACAAGTACAAGCGTGCCGTTCCCGGGCGTGTGATTGGTGTTTCCAAAGACGCGCGTGGTAATCGCGCGTTGAGAATGGCGATGCAGACTCGCGAGCAGCACATTCGGCGCGACAAAGCGACGTCGAACATTTGCACCGCTCAGGCGCTGTTGGCAAATATGGCTGCGTTTTACGCGATCTGGCATGGCCCCGAGGGGCTGTCGATGATCGCCAGCCGCGTGCATTTTTTGGCGCAACTGTTGGCCAGTGGCCTTGAGAAAGCCGGTTGCAAGATTCGTCACGAGAACTTTTTTGACACGATCCGTGTTGAGACTTCCAACATGGAAGAGTTGTGGGAACGATGCGAGGAAGCTGGAATCAACCTGCTCTTCGAAGAAGACTTTGTTGGCATCAGCCTGGATGAAACGACTTCCTTCGAAGACATCTTTCAGATTGTGGAGGTCTTTTGCCCGGGATCGAACGCCGACGAAGACATTGAACTGGAAGTCGGCCCGTCGTTTGCCGATGCGATTCCTGACAGCCTGATTCGTGAGTCGGATTTCATGAGTCACGAACTGTTCAACAAGTTCGACAGCGAAACCGAGATGCTGCGTTATCTCAAGCGTCTGGAGAACCGGGACTATTCGCTGACCCATGGTATGATTCCGCTGGGCTCATGCACGATGAAACTTAACGCGACGTCGGAAATGATTCCTGTTTCGTGGGGGGCGTTCTCGGAAGTCCATCCTTTTGCTCCCGAAGAGCAGACGATCGGCTACCGGCAGATGATCGAAGAGCTCGAAGCGTGGTTGATCGAAATTACCGGCTATGACGCGATGTCGATGCAGCCCAACTCCGGAGCCCAGGGCGAGTACGCGGGGTTGTTGGCGATTCGCCGCTACCACGAATCGCTCGGCGAAGGTCATCGCGACATTTGCCTGATTCCCAGTTCGGCTCATGGCACCAACCCGGCCAGCGCGACGATGATGGGACTGAAAGTCGTCGTCGTGAAAACGGATGACGACGGCAATATCGACATGGCGGATCTTCGTGACAAAGTCGAAACGCATCGCGAGAATCTTTCCAGCTTGATGATTACCTATCCAAGCACCCATGGCGTGTTTGAGGAGACCGTTCGCGAAGCCTGCGACCTGATTCATCAGCACGGCGGTCAGGTGTACATGGACGGCGCGAACATGAATGCACTGGTCGGGCTGGTCGCGCCGGGCAAGATCGGTTCGGACGTTTCTCACTTGAACTTGCACAAGACGTTTTGTATTCCGCATGGCGGGGGCGGGCCGGGAATGGGGCCCATCGGCGTGAAGTCGCACCTTGCTCCGTTTTTGCCAGGGCACGTGGAAAGTCCTTTTGCGGAACCGGAAACGAATCAGTTTGCGGTGTCTGCGGCCGAGTTCGGTTCGGCTTCGATTTTGCCGATTTCGTGGATGTTCATTCAGATGATGGGCGGCGAAGGCCTGAAGAAAGCCACCCAGATCGCGATTCTAAATGCGAATTACGTCGCGACACGGCTCCAGGGTCATTTTGAGGTTCTGTACCGCGGGAAGAACAATCGCGTTGCCCACGAGTGCATCATTGACCTTCGTCCGATCAAGGAAGCGGTCGGCATTGACGAAGTCGACGTCGCCAAGCGGCTGATGGATTATGGTTTTCACGCACCGACGATGAGTTGGCCGGTGGCCGGCACGATCATGATCGAACCGACCGAAAGCGAGTCGCTTGAAGAGCTTGACCGGTTCTGTGATGCATTGATTTCCATCCGCGAGGAGATTCGCGAGGTGGAAGATGGTAAGATCGCCATCGAAGACAGTGCCCTGCGTCATGCCCCGCATACGATGTTTGACATCACTGATGAAGCGTGGCAGCGCAGCTACCCGATCGCAAAAGCTGTCTTTCCCGACAAAGCCACAAGGCTTGCGAAGTTTTGGCCAGCGGTCAATCGGGTCGACAACGTTTACGGTGACCGGAACCTGGTGTGCACTTGCCCGCCGATGTCCGATTACGAGCAGGAAGAATAAACGGCCTGATACCATGCAATTAGGTTGTTGATCCCGGATTATTCACCAGGCGTGGGCGTCAGAATCAGTTGAGACAGTGATCCGCGATTCTGATGCGATGAAACGATCGCTGTGGTTTTCATCTACTGAATGATTTACATTTCTTGTTGAAATTCAGCTTTTCCCTCGCTGCTGTTGGCCAGACGTAGAATCAACGCCCGTCGTCGTGAATAATCCGGATTGATAGCCGTCAGGATAATTGATGAACAATGAAAGAGCTCACCCCGGATGCCTGAGGCTGTTGTTGTTCATCGGTGCAGGGTTGCTTTCGCTGCTGTTGATCTGGTTGGTCTTTAATTTTCGAACCGGGCCTGGCGATGGGCGGCCGGTGGTTCAAGTTGGTGCTGAAACGACGCTCATCACGGAGCCTTTGGATGCAAACGGGGAGCCCGATTTTCTTGCTGCGGCCAACTTGCACAACTCGCAGGGAGTGACGCCGGACAACAATGCCGTTGTCAGATTGATTGACGCGGTTGGCGTCCTTCCCAACGTCAACCTCGAATTGGAGTCGATGTTTTTTGACCAATTGGGTGTTTCGCCGCCGGTTGATGACGGGAACGGCTTTGTTTCGTTCTACTCGTTTGTCGAAGAGTCGGATGGAACGGCGTTGCTGGGGGTTGGTGCCGATGAGCACCTTTCGGTTGCGTTCGATTATGCGGCAAGTTATCCATGGTCCAAAGAGGATTTTCCCGGATTGGTTCAGTGGCTTGAAGTGAATGAGCCATCGATGGAAACGGCTCGCGAGGGAATCAGTCGATCGGGGTATTTCTATCCGCTGGTTTCGCCAAACTATCCGAAGCTGATGACTGCCAACCTGTTGTGGTTGAATCACTTCAAGGACATGGGGGATTGTCTGTCTGTTGGTGCAATGCAACGCTTGCAACTGGGTGACGTTGATCGCTGCGTAAGCGACTTGCAGGCGGTGCATCGTTTGGGAGTCCACATCGGGAGTGGCTGGACGTTGATCGAGCAGTTGATTGGGTCCGGCATTACCAACGGCGCTTACGAACGAATCCGGGTTGTTTGTGCCAGCGAAAAAGCCAGCGTCGACCAACTGAAGCAGTTGTTGAAGTGGGCTGAGAATCTTCAGCCGGTTGGCGGGACGGCGAAGCGGATCGATCAGGCGGAGCGGTGGATGGCGATCGACGCGGTGATATCGATGGCCCGAGGTCGCAAAGACCTGAACGGTATGATCGGTGGCGAGGTCGAAAGTGCGTTGGCGTTTGGGAGTACATTTATCGACTGGAATGAAACGCTCCGGGTCATGAATGCTCGCTACGATCGACTGGCCGAAGTTGCCCGCGAAGAGAATTTTGAGCTGCTCAAACAGCGGATCAGTGATATGGATGCGGAACTGGTGGCGTTCGAAAAACGGGCCGTCGGTGACGGAATCACGTCGGTGCTGTTTGGTCGCAAGTCCAAAGGTAAATGGGCGGGCGAGATGATCTCAAACCTGATGATGCCTGCGGCAATGCAAATCTGCCAGGCGGAGTTCGCGAGCAAGACAAGGTTGCGCACGATGCAACATGCGATCGCATCAAGTATCTTCAAAAAGCAAACGGGTGCCTGGCCAAAGTCTCCCGACGATGTTGCTGATCTTTTTTCCACCCAACCACCGGTTGATCCCTATTCACTGCAGCCGTTTGTGTACGTCGGTCAGGATAGCGTCTTTCAGATCCAGTCCGCAACTCTTAAAACCGTTGCGGGCAAAAACACGTTTGGGCCAGACGAAGATCATCTGAAAATGGAGCTCAAGATTGAGTCGTGGGAGGATCGCCTGGCCCCATGAACGTGCAGAAAATTTGTCCGAGAAAGGTGCGAACGATCGCAAAGCAATTCAATGGGAAGTCAAGCCGGTACCGCGGATGCATAAGCTACGAACCGTAGACGCTTACCTTCATCCCTGATTATTCACGAGGCGTGGGCGTGACTTGCAGTTCAGTCAATGAACGCCGTATCAGTCCGGGTAAAATTGCTTTCCTGCACTTCATCGGCGAGGTGAACCGAAATTTCCTAGGCGAACCCGGTGTCGCGTTAGCTTTTGTGTGGTTCAACCCGATCAACGCCCGTTGTCGTGAATAATTCCGGGTCATGGGTACTGGTTAAGTTTTTGGTCTCGGCGGATCAAACAGATTGATACGATCAATGACAAAGTAGCGGCGCCAAGGCCAGCCAATGCGTCGCGCCAGTGACTGCGGGTCCACTGCCCATTCATGAATCCACCATCGCCAACAAAGATTGCAAACACGGACACCGCAAACAGATAGATGGTCAAAACGACCGCAAGCCGGGTGATAACCGAGTATTTTGTCGGCGTATCAATCTGCGGGCGTGAATTAGGTTGTGTTGCCACCGATGGGGTGGCGTAGGGATTTTTTTTCTTGTCAGCCATGCCACTGCCTCGCCTGGATAATGTCCGTGGTCACCGAGTCGGAACGTTGAACATCCAATTCTAAACCACGTGCAAGTCCGAAGTCACGTTCATCCGTTTGATATGCAGTGCATATTTACTGGTTGAGCGTTTGCTCCATGCGTTCTACAGCCTCTGATACGGGAACGGACCAAATGCCAGCATCGCCTTTGTCGAATTCAGTTTTCCATTGCTGGTAACCATCGGTAATGTCTGGAATTTGATTCACAAATCCATCAAAAGTGATCCCTGATTCGCGCAGTGCGCTGGCAGAGTATGGCATGTGTTCGATCTTACTGCTGAACCCGGTTGCAGCGTGTTTGTTCTTGAAATTGAGTTCGTTGACTTGGATGTGAACAATTTCGCCCAGATCCGCGTGGGGCTCGACAAGACAAATGACGATTCGTGATCTTTGCTCGTTCGCCCTTGTTGCATATGCCCACGCCTGGCCTGCTTCAAAAGATTGCATTTGATTGTAGAGAACTCCATTCGCGACTGTGTTGTATGGTAAAGATCCCGTGCTGCGCTCTGGCGAGACTCACTCGTCGCAGGGTGGCTGATTTTGGGAGCAAGCCAGTGGGATTACCATTTAACTCGGATTATTCACGAGGTGCGGGCGTGGCTTTCCGTTCACTCATTGAACACCGTATCAGTACGAAAAAAATCCTGTTTTGGAATTCATCAGCGAGGTGAACCGAATTCCTGGAGGCGATCCAGCTTTCGGGTACGCCTGGCGAGATTTAACCGCAATCAACGCCCGGCGTCGTGAATAATTCCGGTTGAAGATACTCGCCGATCATGACGTTGAATATGATCAAAAATACATCTGGAAGTAACTCCCACTAAAAACATGTGTCGCCCTCCGGGCTTGAGCATCCACAAAAGCAAACTCCGGTGGCTGACGCCACCGGCAATGATATAGCGCCCTCCGGGCTATTCCCCCAAAGCAGGATCGCCTCCGGGAATTCCAAATGTCGCTAAAGGGAACAAATAGTTGTCGCCGAACAGTTCACCTCGCTGATGAACCCGGATTATTCACGAGGCGTGGGCGTCAGAATCAGTTGAGACAGTGATCCGCGACTCTGATGCGTTGAAACGATGGCTGTGGTTTTCATCTACCGGATGATTCACATTTCTTGTTGAAATTCAGTCTTTCCCTTGCTCCTGTTGGCCAGACGTAGAATCAACGCCCGTCGTGAATAATCCGGGTTCATTTGAAAGTCATGGAAAGAATTGGCAACCCGGATCGGTCGATCCACATTCCTACGAACCTCTGGAAATTCGGCGGCTCGCCCAGCTTTCTCTCCGACGAATCGGAGTCGCCCTCACGCCACTTCCAGCCTACCGGTTTGTCCGCATCAGCAAGGACCAGAAATACGAGCCTCAGCAACCGGCGCAGAAGCGGTCGGGCACCTGGAACAAAGCCACCACAAAAATGACCGCTGAAGAAATCCTCCAACTGCTGGGCGCTCCAGATTTCGTTGGTCGCGGCGAGTGGCAATACGACATTGAGGGTGACAAACCGTTGACGCTGAAGATCACCTGGGAGGGGCAGCGAGTCAAAAAGGTGGCTCGAACTCCGGCCCAATGGCTCGTGGGAACCGACAGAGACGAAGCACTCGCCAATTGACTTCAACAACCGCAGACGGGCAAATTTTCTGGTGGCAAGCAGATGGCTCACGGCAATACCGCGGCCGCCCCTCCTGCCACCGCGCAAAGAAAAAGCCCGCGTGAAAACGCGGGCCATGTTTTTCTTTCGTCGTCTTCTAGCGGAAGATCTCAAGACCAACCGACAATCCGTGGATGAATGCATCATCGCTATCGGATCCGTCGAACCCTGTGAATGGGGTTACCACTCCGGAGAAGTTATCCGAAACAGTAGCCACGTTGCCCAGGAAAAAGCCGTTGTAACCGACACGAATCCGGGCAGACTGGCGGATCTGATAGTGAGCCATGATGCCCAACTCGTAATTCGTTGCGAAGGTTGCTCCATCGTCCTCGGAATCCAGAACCGTCAGGCCGTCGTTTTCAAGGAAGTAATCCACTTTGTTGATATTGGCAAAGACACCAAATTTGCTGATCACCGACAACGACAGGCGGAAGCCCACGTCGTAGAACACTTCGGCACCGATATGTCCACCAATCAGATGGTTGTTGGTATCCAGGCGGAATCGGCCGCTTTCAGTTCCCGTTGTGTTGCCAAAGCCATCCAGTACCGGAGCGGTGCTGTTCAACTCGTAGTCATCACTGAAGTAAATGTAACGCCAGCCAACAAATGACTTCAGCACGTCCCAACCCCAGCGAACCCGATTCGATTCGATGCTGTGAATCACTGAGTCCTTGAACTGGGTTTGCGTTTCGGCATTGAAAAAGGAAGAAATGTCTCCCCCAGCCAAACCGCCTGTTGGCACAAACAGAGCGTTAAGGCGATTCTGTGGATCTGTCGTGGTGCTACTGGTTTCAATCGGAGAGACACCAAAGTAGCTGATTTCACGTCCCATCAGCCGGTCCTGTCGAGCTCCCAGCGTGACTCGCCAACCAGGAGCACCGTCGAAGTCGCCCAGCGGGTTGAAATTCGAGTTGTTGATGTCTCCGTCTTCACGCGTGTAGTAGAGGAAATCAAAGTTGGCGTAGCGACTGGCGGCACTGACCGACCCAAATGTTCCATAGTCACAATTGATCCGATTGGAGTCGTAACAACCCCCCGGACCACAAGACTCGCAGCCTGAGCCTGAACCGTGGTCGTGAGAAACAACCGACGGACCCACAACCGAACTGTCTTGGGCTGGCACCGCGTCGAAAAAAGTTGGATCCTGCCCCGTTCCGCCGTCCACAAAACGGGGTGATGTGAACTGGTCCGCAGCAGCAGATCCTGATGGCAATGGCTGACCCGCCTGTGGCGACACCAAAGTACCGGAAACGATCGGTGGATTGGGGCCTGTTAGTGGTCCCGCACCCGGCAAGCCGGAATCGAATGCATCGAGAACGCTTCGTGTGCCGCTTCCCTGAATCGCGTTTCGTGCGCCGCTTCCCTGAAGCGGCGTCCGCAGAACAGGCTCTTTGACAATTGGTGCTGGTGGAGCCGCACGTGCGATTCGATAGGATTCCGCAGCGTTGGACTGGATCGCTGTCGCTTGAGCTACTTTGGATGCGTTTTCGTCGACCGTTGAGGCAATCGGAGCAATCCGCCCGCTGTCGCTCACGCTGCCAGCGAACTTTTCTGCTTGCTGTGATTTGGCGTTTTTCTTGCGAGCAAACAGGGAAGAAAACAACCCACGCGAGCGAGCTGGTTGCGCGGACTGCACTTCCAATAGAGGCTCTGTGACCAGATCCCGGGCAGGAGCTGATAGCAATGTGCCCGAACCAACCGGAACCGACGATCCGCCATTAGGCCCTGCAGAACTAGGCCCGGCAGAACTAGGCCCCGCAGAATTTGCCAGCTGCTGTCCTGATTTCACGATGGGCGGCAAAGCAGGGCTGTTTTTCAGTGACTCGACCGATTTAATCGGTGGCAGTGATTGACTGACAATCAGTGGAACCACAGGTTTCGGACCGGCCTGCGGAGCGGCCAGCTTTGTTGCTGACGAGCGAATAATCGGCGGCAGTGCTTGGCCTTCGGCTTGGTCGCTGCTGAACACGCAAAGCGTCCCGATTGCGAAAACTGCTGAAAAATTCGCTAGACGTTCCAGTTTGTGCTTTTTCATAGATCTGTTGGCATACAAACAGTTCGTTTCGGTGGCAATCCAATGTCGCCCCAGAAGTCTTTCGGCGAATAAAAGCTGGGGACTTTGCCGATTCTCCGGAATTTCGCAAATATGCCAGATGTTCTGCTGAGTCTTATTGGTGAAATTGAGGCGGTTCACCTGCCATAAAGCCGCACTCTCACCGCACAAATGGCCCAATTGCGCATTGTTAGAGGGGTCCGGGTAGAATCGTCTGGACAATCACAATACCATGTCCTTTTGCAAGCATTCCCTACCTCCTGTCAGTGAGCGAATACCCGAAAATGGGTTACTTTCTATATCAACTTAGGCGGCTGGTTACGCTACCGCTGAGTCTTTTCACGACACCCACTGAAGGCCTTCGCACAACGTGGAAAGAATCGGATCGCAACAAATCGATGCTACTGGGGATCCCTTCTCTGGTCGTGGCTTTGCTTGCATTGGCTGCATTCATGTACGCTCAGTTCGGCAACAGTGAAAGACTCGAGGACCGCTACAAATCGCGCTACGAAGAGGCTTCTCGCGAACTGAGCCAAATTGCCCAGGATCTTGCACAACGCCAGCAAGTGATGCGTGTCGGCAATAATCCCGATGCTGCCCAGGCCTCTGAAGAGGAAAAGTCGAGAATTAAAGAACTCAACGATGCCCAAAAGATCTACCTCGACAAGCTGATTTCTCTGGCTCCCGATAATGATCAGTACCGATTCAATTTGGCTCAGATCGCCCAAGCCCGTGGCAACGGGGCACATGCCCTGAGTATTATTCGTCAACTGGCTCCCGAGGACGCACCCGGTTACCCGGACGCCCACTACGCGCTGGCTCAACGGTTCTTTCGGATGCCGTCTCAATCGCGAGCCAGTCGTGAAGTCAACCTCGAACTTGCGATGACTCACATCAACCATATGTTGACGCGAGACGAAAAGAACATCGCAGCAAAACTTCTTAAGGGTCGCGTGCTGGCTCTGCAGTCCAACTACGTCGAAGCTTATGACATTTTCCTAGAGTTGTTCGAAGAAGAGCCCGGCTACTACGCTCAGTTGATCGAATTGAACAAGCTGATAGGCTCTCCGGATCGGGACAATCAGATTCTCGAAACGGCACTGATAAAATTTCAGCAGAGCCTAAACGATCCCCTGATCCAGGAAGATGATCGAAAGTGGACCGCCTGCCAGCGGGGGATCACCAGAACGATGCAATTGCTCAATCGTCACGAGCAACTCGAAGGCCGCTTGACGACGAGTATTGGAGAGCTGAGCGCCACAGAAGGTGGTGGTGCAAGGCGTGTCTTTTTGCAACGGCGACTCGCCGAAAGCTACATGGATTGGGCTCGGCAACTTGCCCAAGAAGCCAGTGGCAGAAAATCCCTTGCCTACAACCTGCTTCCCGAGCCGACACAGCTACAACTCGTCGAACTTTTTCGTCGAGCTTACAAGAACGACCCCCGCAATCCCCTTGTGCTTCAATTCCTCGCCCAACTTGCACTTTCGAAAAACCAACGCGTCGCCGATACAACACGCGAGATTTACGACCCTTTTGCTGACACCAACGCACCGGCGACGGTACTGAGTCAAATGGGCAATGCCGCGATGGCTGATCAGAATTATGATCGGGCGATCTTTTTCTATGAGAAAGCTCGCGACAAAGAAAGTCGCAGTCCGATGATCCTCAACAATCTGGCATTCTCGTACCTTGTTTCAAAGGACACAAACGCGGAACGTGCACTGCAGTTGACCAACGAGGCGCTTCGAAATCTCGCTGCCAATACGCCATCCGACCAGATCTCGGTCTACCTACACACCAAGGGGACTGCCCTGAAACAGCTCAATCGCTTGCAGGAAGCCGTTTCCGTTTTCGAACGATCATTGAAAGATCGGCCGGATCACGCCGACACGCTCCGCTCAGTGGTTGAGTGCTATGAAGGACTGGGACTTCGGCCTCCAGAAAGGTACATTGAACGGTTGGAGAATATTCTCAAACTTTCTGACCCAGTTCTCCCCAACAATCCCTAGTGGTTTGTCACAACTAGAAATGAGGATTCACCGTGTGAGCCGATTTGGCGATAGCCACGGTTATTGCCTGTTAAACCGTGGCTATCGCCAAAACGGCTAATCCAAAAAATTAAGCTGTGACAGACCACTAGTGCAGCGTTACCTTTTAAGATTTAGTATTACTTGTCAAAGTCGCACGCCTCTGAGAGGCGTTAAAAATCGCCTCTCAAAAGGCGAGCAAAGTAGTTGCCAACCGTCATTCCAAGCTGTCTCGTTGCGCTAGAATCGACGGTTGCTCAAACCTGACGCACACAAAACGACCCGTTAGTTGGAGGCTCCTCCCTTGGACGCTATACGAAACATACAACGCAAGTTGAGCGGTCTCCTTGGCGGAGACGACTCACTTCGTGACACTCAGGGTTCGAAGTTTGCCAGTTTCCTGACGTTTCCTTTACGGTTGCTGTGGGGATTTCTGGTCTTCATGGTCCAGGCTTGGTCCAGCTCCAGAGAAGGATTCAGCTTCATTCGCGGCTTACCTGCCCTGGGAGTGCTCGTGGCAACTCCAATTGCCCTGTGGGGGATCAATTTTTACGGCAAGAAAATCTCTGTCGGTCCGAGCATGGGCTACCACAGCCATTTCACCAAGAACGGACGGCCTGAGCACTCAAAGCTGTTTTCCAGGAAACTGGTAGAGCTTCAACCGGTCGAAGCGGCCCACAAGTATCGCTACGCACTGGACCTTGAAGCATCAGGTGACGTCGCGGAAGCCAGCCGAGTGATGAGTTGGCTCGCCAAAGGACAGCCAAATTTTTATCTCGACGATAGCGAAGACGATTTAACCACCCGGGAGCGTAACGAAGTTCAATTTGCGAAAGCCAACGTATGGCTTTCCCAAAAACTGTTGGTGAAGCAGCGGTCCGAAGGATTCGATGAACAACGCAATGAACAGGCCATGGAGTATCTGTCGGCCGCGATCGAAGCAACCCCCGAAGACATGCAGGCAAGATTGAGCCTTGCAGAATTGCATTTCACCAGAGCGGAAAAGCTCAAGGAAACCAATCCCAAAGGTTATCGTGAGAACCTGAAAAGCGCCAGAGAAGCCCTGGAAAAGGTGGTTTCCCAACGAAGACTTTCCAACATCTATCAGGTCATCGCGATGCCACGCCTGGTGAGCGTATGCGTCGAACTCGAAGACGAACAAACCGCCCGTCTGGCTTACGATCACGCCACGTCTCAAATCGGAAAACTGGCAAGGGCGAATCCGGACGTCTTCGAGCTATGGCTTTCTCTGGTACGGTGTTCGGTCGCGCTAAAGGAATACGATCGCGCAAGCGATTTCATCAGGGAAGCCTATCGCACCGTCAAGGACAAAGAGGTGCGTCAGAAAACAGTTCGGCTCGCATCACTGGTTTTCCTTCAACAAGCCGATGACTTTCCCGACCTCACCGACGAAAGCCAATTCAGACTACGCCTGTTCGCTCTTTGCAGGGCCATCCAGACGAACCCTCGGGACGCCGATATCTACTTGCGACTCCTCGATTACATTGACGTAGAAGAAGGCGAGCAACACGACCGCTGGCTGCGAAATTCAACGGACCAGTGCCCCATCCCGTCAATCATTCATATCATTCTGGGAACACGCGAAATCATTCGTGGCAACATCGTAAATGGCCAGGCTCGCTGGGACATCGCACAACAGCAATTCGGAACCACCGAAATGGTCATTCACCGATTGCTTTCCTTTGCTGTCAACGAGGACGAAAAATACGCCCAGGACTCGCTTATCACCAAAGCCATCGAGATGTTTCCCGAACAATACAGGCTTTATGAAACACGCGGGGCTCTGGCCAGAAAAGCTGACAATTACAGTCAGGCGATTACTGATCTTGAAGTCGTTATCAAGCACCACCCTGAGCTGCTTACCGCTCACGAGATGCTTGCAGATTGTTACGAAAAAGTCGGAAACAACGAGAAAAGTGATTTTCACCGAAAGAAAATCGAAGAGCTGCTCGAAGAACTCGAAGAAAAAGAGCGCGAAGCCCTCCAGAAGGTGCTGGAAAAAATTTAGTCGTCCGCAAATTCAAATTCAAATTCAGATTCGAACTCGCTTGAGCCCGGCTTAATCAGTCCCAAAACAGGATAACTCTCCAACGGATGCTGTGTTTATCGGGCGATCTGAACCCGGATTATTCACGAGGCGTGGGCGTGACTTTCAGGTTAACTAGGGAACGCCGTATCGGTCCGGGAAAATCGCTTTCCTGCACTTCATCGGCGAGGTGAACCGAAATTTCCGAGGCGAACCCGGTGTCACGTTAGCTTTTGTGTGGCTCAACCCGATCAACGCCCGTCGTCGTGAATAATTCCGGCTGAAACACGCCCACGCCTCGTGAATAATTCGAGGTTAAGCGCGATTCGACGCCGTTCAACGCCCTTCGCCGTGAAAATTTCCGGGGCAGAGGCGCAATTGTCCTTGTCGGTCAAACGTTTTTTGACTCGTAGGCAAAAAATCCCTCTTTCGTTTGGAACCGAAAAGTTTTCCTGTACATATAATGTGAGTCGGTCAGATTCCGATACATGTTAAACCGGCTTCACAGCCGATCCCAAGCGAAAGCGGAGCCCGCATTTGTTTTCCAGATTATCAAATTTCCATTTGGCTCTGGCCTTCCTCGCGATCATCGCCCTCAGGTTTATCGTTGGCTTTCACTTCTTCACCGAAGGCGTCAGCAAAATCAACGACAAAGATGGCTGGACAGCCGAATACTTCCTCAAAGGTGCCAAAGGGCCGTTCGCCAAGCACTTCCATCAGATGGCCGACGACGCCGATGGTCGCAAACAGTTGTGCATTGAAAAAGGCCGGGACGATCGCGGGAATGACGAACACAGCATCAATCCGGAACTTACCCTCCTGATCTGGAAAGACTTCATCGACCGCGCCACAACCTACTACGGATTTGGCAGTCCTGATCTGGTCAAAGAACTCAGCGCCGACCTGGAGGAACTTAAATCAGTCGACAATCCCGATCCCGGAAAAATCGCAAATCTCGAAAGCCAAATCGCTGCCTTGCCCGATCAGCCTCGAGACGCAAAACGCGCCCTTGAATCTCACACAATCGCCCTCGAAGACTGGCTCAACGCAAACAGGATCGAGATCCTTGCCCACTACGGAACCGAATCACGATTGGCGGGCTTTGATCGCGACGGAGAAAACAGGCAGAATATCGCCACCTGGGTGACTTCGCTTCGTGAACAGGTCGATACGATTCGAACAGACCGCGCCAAACAACTCAACGGTTGGAAATACGAAGTCGAAGAAATCTGGGATTCGCTCGAATCGCAAATCAACACCATCGCTGTCGACAGCCAAAAACGAAAAGAAGGAGCCATTCCGCTCCATCGACCCCACCAACGATCCAATTCAAAATTGGCTTGGATCAACCGCATCATCCCCTGGTTCGACACGATTGTGGGCATCCTCCTGATGATCGGTTTGTTCACCCGTTTTGCTTCACTGGCCGCTGGCCTGTTTTTGCTGTCGGTGATTATGACTCAACCTTTCTGGATTCCGGGAACGGATCCCACTTGGCCACAAGCAATCGAAATGCTTGCCTGCCTAGTACTGTTCGCCTTTTGTGCTGGCAGGTTTGGAGGCTTGGATTTCTTTTTCGCACCTTCAAGACGAGCCGACCACCCAACGCCTTCGGCCACCGCCTAATCCCAACAAGCGGCACCAAAAACAAACACCAATTGCTGACTCCAAAAGATTCGCAAAGGATCCCATCATGAACACTTTGACTCCCGAACAACGTGAAAACGGACAGGCCAACTATTTTTCGTCCATGTCCGCGTATGACCAACAGAACCGTCGCGAATTCATGCGCAACGTCACCGCCATGGGTGGTGCAGCATCAATCGGCGCCGGAGCGATGTACTTTGGCTACCAACGTCCCGCCAACCCGGTTCGTGTCTGCGTGATCGGAACCGGCGACGAAGGCAATGTTCTCATCGGCGCCATCAACCCTGATTTCGTCGAAGTGAAATCCATCTGCGACATGCGACCCTCGTCGATCCACCGTGCTTTTCACGGCGACTGGTCATCGGACAATGCAAAACGCGTTCGCAAAGGCCTGATGGACGTTTACGGTTGGAAAACCGAAGAAGAAGCCCGCCAAAACGTCGCCGTTTACAAGGACTGGCAAAAAGCCATCGCGGACCCGAACATCGACGCCGTGATCATCGCCACGCCCCTGTTTCTGCACGCGCCCATCGCCATCGCCGCGATGCAAGCCGGCAAGCACGTCCTGTGCGAAAAACTGATGGCCCACAACGTCGCCCAGTGCAAGTTAATGACCCGCGTCGCCCACGAAGAATCCAAATTCCTTTCAGTCGGACACCAGCGACACTACAGCATCCTTTACGACAACGCTGTGAATCTGATCCGCTGGGGCTTGCTTGGCGAAATTCACTCGATCCGCGCCCAGTGGCACCGCGGCAACGTACCAGGGCGCGACTCATGGTCGCTTCCAATCCCCGGTGGCGAAATGACCGTTGATGGCAAGTCCATTGACCGCATCGCCAAAGACCTGGACAAGCTCACCAAAGCCTACAAAGATCCCTACACCAGTCCGGGCGAACGCAAAAAGCTGGCCAAAAAAGTGGCCCAATGGACTCAGCTCAACGCAGACCAGCATGTCGATGCAAAAAGGTACGGCTACGTTGACGACGATCAGGTCTACGGTGACCGCACACGCTCCGCCATGGAGGAGCTGATTCGCTGGAGGCTTTGGGATCGTACCGGCGGCGGATTGATGGCGGAACTGGGAAGCCACCAGCTTGACGCGGCCAGTATCTTCATCGCCGCATTGTCTCAGGAAAAAGGCAAACACGTCCACCCTCTGACCGTTCACGCAGTCGGCGGTCGACACACCGCACCGATGGATCGCGACGCCGCGGACCACGTCTATTGCATGTTCGAGTATCCTGGCCAAGGATACGAATACGACTTCGACGTCGGCTACTACGACCAGATCAACAACTACGGCTGGCAAGAAAAAGAAGGAAAAGGAAGCGGCGTTCCTTCCCATGAAAATGACGACAACAAAAAAGTCGTCGTTTCCTACTCGTCGATCAACGGCAACGGTTACGGCGGTTACGGCGAAGTCGTCCTTGGCACCAAAGGAACCATGATCCTTGACCGCGAAAAAGAAGTCCTCGTCTACCCCACCGCTGGCGCGAACTACAAAACGCGAGTCAAAAAACAAAAAGGGGGCGCCGTGGTGCTCGACACAACCACTTCCGGCGATGCCGCCCCGGCAAAGAACGCTCAGGGCCCCGGCTACGTCAGTCGCGGCTACAAGGAAGAGATCGAGCACTGGGCGTTTTGCATCAGCACCGGCGACTACGGCAACCAACCGCGTTGCAACGGAGAGGTCGCTCTTGCCGATGCTTGCGTTGCCCTGACGGCACGACAGGCCATCAAAAATTCACAAAAGAGAGGCGGTCACGGGTTCATTCAGTTCCAACCAGAGTGGTTCGACCCCAACTCCGACGCCGTCCCGGAAGCCACTTCCATCGAAGACACCAAACGGATGTTTGCGGCCGAAAAGAAAAACCTTGGCATGGCATAACAAGCCACAACTTCCTGCCAAAATTACCCTCCCCGCAAATCCCATCCAAACGGTGTCCGGTTTTCCAGACACCGTTTTTCTTTGCCATGACAAACGAACCGGCCAAATCAGGCACGCCATCGTCGCCGCGAAAGAAACTTCGCCGGGTCATGGTATTGCTTGTACTGGTGGCACTCTCACTGTGGGTCGCCAGGTTCGTCATCGAATCTGTTGCCCACAACCGCATCATCGGCCAACTGCAGTCAGCGGGCTTTCCCACCGCCGATGTTGGCTCCGTTTCGCTGGGCACCCAAGGCATTCAAATCTCCGACGTGTCCGCATCAGGAAAAGGAACCGGGTTGCGGATCAAACAAATCTTTGCCCGACAGCCCATCACAAAACTTGTCATGGGAGACACGAACTTCCAGGCAATTGAAATCACAACAGCCGAAGTTCGCATCGACAAAGACAAACTCCCGTCAACGCCAACGATGCCCCTTTCGCTGGCCGGTTTCAAACTGCCATTCGAAAAACTGATCGCCAACGATGCCTCTGTCATCCTTTCCGACAGCGACTCTGAATTGCGACTGGACCACATTTCCGTTTCCGCAGAAAAAAATCCCGACTCGGCCACAGAGTTTCAGATTCGTTGCAACCAGGTCGCGAGCGGTTCCCTGCAAGTCATCGGCACGCTTTCCAGCGACGGCAGTCTGACGTTCGACGCCAACGCCAACTCGCTCCAACCGGTTGACGGACAATGGCAGAACTGGCCCTACGTTCCGGCATCGATCGGCAAACACCTGGGCGCCGATGGAACCTTTAACGTGAAAGGCAATTTCAAACTCGACTCCGATTTCAACACTGACTACTCCTTTGCTATCACATCCAACCAGGCCAAACTTCGGATTCACAAGTACAACCTGCCGATCAACATTCGCAGCGCCGACGTTCTGGTTGAAAATGGCGTCGTAAAATACCGAAAAATTCTTGCCGGCTTCGAAAACGCCGACCGGGTGATCGCCAGCGGGAGCACAACCATCCGCGGGCTTCCCTGCATTTCCAAATTCGAAGGAACGTTTGAGGACGTCGATGTGATTTATCTTCGCCGACTGGTCCCCGGGATACCGGATCCCGTATTCGGCAACGCCACCGGAAAGGCCAACGGTTCTGTTGTCATCGATGACCAATCCGGAACCACGCTGCGACTCTCTGCAAACGGCGACACCGTCAATGGCGGCTACGGAAAAATCAACGCGAAAACAGGCAACATCGACGTCCAGATCCAACCCCTTGAACTTGATTCACGCGGCAAAAAGAAAACACTCCAGGGCGCCGTTACCGTCAACGCGGTTGCCGAAAATGAACCGGCCGACAACATTCTCAAAACATTCAACCTGATGGAGATTGACCGGCAATTCGAAATCGATGTTGCGGGTTCGGGTGACACACTGGTAATCGTTCCGCTCGATACCGCCGGGGACATGCGAACGTGGACTCTGAACGTTGACGCGACCTGCGATGCTGGCAGCGTTTCGGCGCTTCCGCTGGCCCAAACCGACATCAAAGCCTTCCTGCGCGATGGCTATCTGTGCTTTGATCCCATCGACATCCACTTCGAAACCTGGGACAACTCGAAACGCGACCCGCACGCCGAACTGAAGATCCAATGGCCCATCGCGAGCCAACTCCGCACCAAAGACGCCACCGGTCTGATCGAAGCGATCGGTTACGGGATCGCTCCGCGTCCCGCCGCTTTGTGTCTCGCCAAGCAACTCACCAACGCCAACGTTGGCTTTCGTTTCCAGGATCAAATCGAAAAAATCGCCAACTCCAGCCTCGCGGGAAAGCTGAACTTTCAGTCAACCATTCGCATTCCAGCCTACGGCGAAAGGCCGACCGACTCATGGCAGGTCAACGGCAAACTCACCGACACGACGCTGCTGGAAAAAAAAGCAGACTTCCACGACCTTGTCGGCCAGTTTTCGATCAAACAGGGCATCTTCCGCCTGGACGACATTGTCGGGACGCTAAACACTTTTGGCAAAACAGAAGGCCACCTTGCGTTTGACCTCGAAAGCCGAAAGCTGATCGATGGAACATTCAGCGCCCGGGACATTCCTGCCCCCTGGCTGAGCAATCTTGCCTTTGGCCCAACCGACGCGGCGACCTTGGACGGCAAAATCGACATTGAACTGGCCCGCCATCCTGAAATTCAGGACGAATTCAACGTCCTCGCAACGTCCAATGACCTTGTCATCAACGGCACTGAATTCACCAAAGTGGCAGTTCGTGGCGTCACCGGCCCCAAGTCATGGCTGGAGCAGATCAGTGCCCAAGGAGACAACGGGCTTACCATTGACCTTCAGGGCCGTTGGCCGGTTCCCGGTGCAGAGGGAAACATGACTGCCAACTGGAATCAGGTTCCACTGTCACTTGCAAGCTCGGCTTTACCATCATCGCTGGGCACGATCGCCCCCGGTTCGTCAACATCCGGTCGCCTGAATATCGTCTCCCGCGATGGATCGCTTCAAGCCAAAGGAGATTCAACGATCGACGGCCTGAAAATTGGCCAGTACAAACTCAAACCGGTTAAACTGGCGTTTGCGTCAACCGAAACCGCCACCGAAATTACCAGTGAAACGCTCAAAAGCCTGAAAGCAAAATTCTCGTCCGACAAAAGATTCCAATTCAGCGCATCGCTGGACGAAAAAGCCATCAACGTCAGCGACATCGTCGACGACTCACGACTTTCAGGTTCGAAATTGTCCGTCAATCTACAGGCAAGCGGCGGAAGCAATCCGTTTTCCATGCGGACCACTGGCAAGGCAGCTTTGAACGGATATTTCTCCGGCAGGAAAGTACCTCCGGCAACCGTTAAATGGGATTTCGACAACCAGAATCCCGAATCGCTCGTGGTCGACATGAAGGTTCTCGGCGGACAAGCGTCCGTTCGGCGAGGTGCCGGAGCCATCGACGCCCTTGCGGTGGAATTTGAGTCCATTGAAGGCAAACAGCTGGCAACATTCCTGGGCACCGACATCCGTATCGATGGCGAGCTAAGCGGGACGACGAACATTTCCGCTTTGGCAACCGCCAACCCCAAAGTCAACTTCCTCGCCAGCAGTCCCCGAATCAACGTCGGCAACGACCTGATCTCCGACCTGGGCGCTGCGATCTCCCTTGAACCGGTGGGCGACCAAACAAAACTGGGATACGAGCTAACGGGCCGACTTTTCGACGGAAACCTGACCTGCTCGGGCAAGGTCGATGACTTTGACTCGGCCGTCACCAATGGGAACGGCTTCCCTTTGAACATCCAACTGACCAACGCCCAAGCCCGCCGCGCCGCGAACGCTCTGCTGCCTCAATCCAAACCGCTTTTCCGCGCGATCTCAGGCAAAATTTCCCTGAACGCGAAAAGCAAAATCTCTCTTTCGGGATTTCCCGAAGTCTCCGGCCGCGTTCGACTCGATGAAGCCAAATGGAACGGCAAACGGGTTAGCCGCAGGCTTTCTTCGGACCTGTTGATTCGAAACCAACAGTTGACGTTGAACAACTTCACCGCCGAACTACAGCAGGGCGAAATCTCGGGCCGAGCCAACTTTCCACTGTTGGCTTCTGCCCCGGGAAACTTTGAGCTGAACATCCGCCGTTTCAGCCTCAAAAGGATGCTTGAAATTCTGATAGACGATCCCGTCGAAGCCGAAGGTCTGTTGAGCGCAAGATTTTCAGGCCGGACCGGATCTGAAATCGCAGGGCGGGGCGTCCTCGAAATCTCACGCGCAGGATTGTTTGGCGTCGCTGACCAAAAAATGAAAGTCCCCCTCCGGTTTGCGATTCAGCCAAAACAGCAAACAGGACGCATCCAAATGCCTCGCAATCGATTTCGACTGTTCCGTGGCAACGTCAACGGATCTGCCGAACTTACCGTGGGCAACTCCCTGAAATTCAAATCCAACCTGCAATTCTCGAATCTGGATTCTGATTCGATGATTCGTTCGCTGACCGGTTTCAACGTCGCAGGAACTGGAAAGCTCAACGGCACCCTGCAGCTCAAAAGCCGCAACCTCGCGGTCCCCAACGACCTTACCGGTAGCTTCAAAGGCAATCTGGAAAATTCCAGCGCCTTTGAAATACCGTTACTCAATCAGACCGCCCGGCTTATCAACACGCCCAGCCTGCAGTCCCGGCGATTCAACTCCGACCAAATCGAACTTGGCCTGCAAAAGGGCAACGTCGAAGTGCGGAACTTCCAACTCCGTAACTCCCTCGCAACCGTCGCGATTGATGGCAGCGCGACGCTCGACGGAAAACTCAATCTGGGCCTTGCCGCCCGCGTCGAGCGACTCGATCAGCCAACGCTTCTTGACGAAATCGCGGGCTCGCCGCTGGCGAGGTTCCAGGGAAGCGGAGCCGCATTTTTTGCCCAAGCCGCAGAGTTTCTCTCGGAGCGAATTCTGTTTCTTCGCATTGAAGGGGCCGCAAACAACCCCAGAATCCGCTTGGACCCGGAAAAACAACTGCGAGAAGAACTTATCCGACAGTTCTTACGTGGAAGTCAAATTTTGCCAAACGCAAATATCCGAAACTAAACGTTGATTCGCCCCACGTGATTTTACCGATTCACCGTAGGTATGAATTGCTCAGCGAACAACCTGAACCTGAACCCGATGACTGGCCGCCTGATTCCGGCGATCTGCGGCGGCTTGCTTTTGCTTGCCATCTGCGGCTGCTCGTCTCTTTCTTCGCTGGGAATTCCGGTCGGAAATTCGTCCAACAAACTTCTCAGTTCCGCCAAAAAAATCAGCGAGGCCCCCAGCCAGGCGGTGCTGACCTCGAAAGAACTACAACTGGCGACGCTGGATTCGCTGGCGGTCGATGTTGGAGACACCGTTTCCGTCGAACCGGTCAGCTTCGACGCGACGATCCGCCTGCCAGGAGACCAAACCGTCAAACCCGATGGCAGAATTTCGCTGGGTGAGTTCGGGCCGTTCTTCGCTGCGGGAAAGTCGGTCGAACAACTCCAACTGGAGATTCAAAGCCTGATCGATTCTTCGATCTCATCACGGCTTGAAACCGAATTCGCACTTCAGCAACAACGCACCGAGCAACAGGACAGCGACGAACTTGTCCTTGATGGCCCGACTGACGATGAACAGGACAAAGACGTTTTGCAGGACCAGCAGGCCCGCGACCGCGCTCAAGCTCGCCAGGCCCGCCGAGCCTTCGATGACGATCGCGAGACCCAGCTTCGTCAAAATCGTATCAGCGTGCGACTGACGAACTGGGACAGCAAAAAGATCTACGTCCTAGGCGAAGTCAATTCACCGGGATCGTTTGTCTACCAGGGCAATGAAACGGTGCTCGACGCGATCATCGAAGCCGGCGGGATTGGCACAAAGGCAAACCATCATGCGATCATCGTCAGTCGACCTTCCAACTGTGGCGACTGCAAGACGGTCATGAAAGTCTGCTACGACCAGATCGTGCAACTTGGCGACGCATCGACGAACTACCAACTGCTTCCCGGCGACCGCGTTTACGTTCCCTCGCTGTCTTTCATGGAAGACCTCCGCCAAACGCTGCGACCATTCCGCAACGATCATTGCCCCCGCTGCGCGCCCGGCACCCAGGGCTGCGACCTGCCACAGGGCTGCCAATAAGCCGCCGATTGCTTGTTCGTCGTCCCGGCTTTGGTCCGCCGAGCACCACTCGCGCTCAGCACATTGACTCCTTGCCACCGTTGGACTTGTGAAAAGTGAGCCCGGATTATTCACGACCACGGGCGTTGGTTCCAAGTCTGGCAAACTGGAGCAAGGGGAAAAGCTGAATAGCTGAATTTCGTCAAGACTTGCGAATCATCCGGTAGATGAAAACCACAGCGTTCGTTTCACCGTATCAGAGTCGCGGATCACTGTCTCAACTGATTCTGACGCCCACGCCTCGTGAATAGCCTGAGGTGAAGAACAAACTTCCATTCTTTGCCTGAACCTGCTTCCACCCATCGCCCAAACAAAAACCCTTGGACGCCATCACAGATGGCCGCAAGATAACGATCTGGGCAGCATCGATTCGCAAAGTGGTCCGCGAATAAAAACGAATCGTTTTCGCAGAACTTCCTTGCGCAAACTGGAACTCGTGGTGATTGATGAGCTAGGGTACTTACCGATTGATCAGCTTGGAGCAGAAAGTCTCTTCGGATTTTTTAGTCTTTGCTATGAACAAGTCAGTGTCATCGTGACGACGAATTTACCATTCGCACAGTGGCCCAAGACATTCGCTGGCGACCAGCGTATGACGGGCGCATTGATAGATCGGCTGACGCATCGCGTCGAGATCCTCAATATCGAAGGCGAGAGCAGAGCAGAAGTTCGAAAAGCAAAAAATAGTCAATCTCAAAACAAATCGAAACTAAAGAAACCCAAAGAAAAAAAGTGGCTCCCTTTTAGACTGCCATTTCAACCCTTTTGGGCTGCCGCGCTGGCCCCCTTTTGCTCTGCCATCTCCATTTTACAAGCCTTGAGGCTCCAGTCGGAACTGGCTATCGTGAGTTCCTTATTGCCCGCGATAACGCGGTTGCTACTATCTGGAGCGCACCTGCATCTGCCTGATCAGGTGGTGAATTGGGCAGGATTGAATTATACCCGACAGGCTCGGGATGATTCCACGTAGCGTCGTCGAAGCTCCGTCTTTCGCTTCCGACCGCTAGCTATTCTAATAAAGGCAGCTCGCTAGGTTGAGATCCCGGGAGAAGTCCGGAGGAGACCTCAGCGGGACCTTAGCCTCTTTCTTGCCCGGGCCTCTTTGTTAACAGCTCTCAAGTATCCTTTACAGATACTTATACCTACGACGAATGTTTGCTTGGGAGTTCATGTTCAAGATCCGCTGTTTGTTACACTTTGCATACATCTGAACGTTATCCCACGGTCTTCCTGTAGTGTATGTCATCTCATGTGTGTATTGCACATGTTGCTTGGCAT
>CALFWR010000098.1 GCA_937928555.1 uncultured Pirellulaceae bacterium | reverse complement strand
CTGAGTTCTGAGTTCTGAGTTCTGAGTTCTGAGTTCTGAGTTCTGAGTTCTGAGTTCTGAGTTCTGAGTTCTGAGTTCTGAGTTCTGAGTTCTGAGTTCTGAGTTCTGAGTTCTGAGTTCTGAGTGCTGAGTGCTGAGTGCTGAGTGCTGAGTGCTGAGTGGGGTGCTATCGGATTTGGCCTGTTGGCTTTCGCGTAATCGGTGCACTTTTGGCAAACATGCTAGCAGCGGTGCCGCTAAAGTTTGACTGACTGACAAAAGTTCTCAAGTTGGGTGGTCGTGGGGACGAAACAGAGGATAGGTCACTGCGGGGGGGCAGTTCGATTCGCCTGCGCGACGCGCGGGACTGAAGACCGTTGGCATCTATTCCTACATCCTCGTTGACACCTGATGAAGAGCCGCAGTATCGCGGTTTGTTCGGGGTGTTGGTGCGTATTGTCAGCGACATTGGCGAAATGGTGCTCAATGGCTACCGCACCTTTGTCCGCGCAATGATCGCGTTGGGGGATTTTGCGATTTTTGTCAGACAGACGCTCCTGTGGCTATTCACGCGCCGACCAAGACGGGGCACGATCTGGCCAACCTTCTATCAGGTCGGGGTTTCCAGTCTGCCCGTTGTTGCACTGACCGGGACGTTCATCGGGATGGTTTTGGCGGTGCAAAGCTTTTTCCAGTTTCGCCAAATTGGCCTGGAAACGAGGCTTGGTGCCGTCATCAACATGACGTTGCTTCGCGAGCTGGGCCCGGTGCTTGCTGCCACCATGTTGGCCGGTCGCGTGGGAAGTGCGATGGCAGCGGAGTTGGGCACGATGCGGGTGACCGAGCAAATCGACGCCCTCGCGGCGATGGGTACCAATCCAATTCACTATCTGGTTGTGCCGCGATTTCTGGCATGCCTGCTGCTGATCCCGACGCTCACGGTCATGGCCGATTTTATGGGCATCGCCGGCGGGCATTTTTACAGTGTCGATGTGCTGGGTATCGACGTACACCACTACTGGCATAACAGTGCCAAATTTGTGACAAACTTTGATCTGTTTGTCGGCCTGTTCAAAAGCGTCTTTTTTGGGTCGGCGATTGCGATGGTCAGTTGCTATCAGGGCTTTAACTGCTCTGCCGGTGCCGAAGGAGTTGGTAGTGCATCAACCAACTCGTTCGTCTATTCCTTTGTGGCAATCCTTGTATTGGATCTGTTTCTGGGCATTGGGCTCGATTCAATCTACTACACGATGTACCCCGAAGGAGCGAGTTTGCTGTGATTGAACAGTACATGGAATCCGATGAATCGCTGGTGCGCGTCGAAGGCCTGAACGTAAGTTTTGGACGCCAGGATGTGCTGCGCAACATTAACATCGCCATTCCTGCCGGTCAGACACTGGTGCTGTTGGGAGAAAGTGGCTGTGGAAAAACGGTCCTGATGAAGAGCATGATCGGGCTGATCCGTCCGACACGCGGGCAGGTGTTTTTCGACGATCGGGACATCCACCGGTTAAACGATCGCGACTTGAGCCGCCTTCGTTTGCGATTTGGTTTTGTGTTTCAGAATGCGGCGTTGTTTGACAGCATGACGATTGGTCAAAACGTGGCGTTTCCGCTGGTTCAACATGGGGACTTTTCGTCTGAAGAAGTCCACGAAATGGTGCTGTCGCGGCTTTCGGAAGTTGGCTTGCCCGACAGCGTGGTCTTCAAAAAGCCCGCTGAGCTTTCCGGCGGGATGCGGAAACGCGTGGGGCTGGCGCGGGCTCTGATCATGAACCCTGAATTGATCATGTACGACGAACCCACCACGGGGCTTGATCCGATCATGAGCGACGTGATCAACGAATTGATTCTCAGGACGCGGCGGCGAAACCCGGTGACCAGTGTGATCGTGACGCATGACATGACATCGGCGAAAAAGATCCCTGATCGGGTCGTGATGCTGATGCCTCTGGCCAGACTACAGCCGGATGAAGAACAAATCATTTTTGACGGGTCGGTTGATGACCTGTTGGCGTGCCGGGATCGGCGAGTGCAGCAGTTCATCAACGGCGAAGCAGGCGAACGACTGATGGAGTTGCGAGCGAACGGGAGTTAGGCCGACGGATTCGGACTGGCTGATATTTTATGGACGAACAGACACAAAAACTACGCGTCGGCATCTACACGATTATCGTGTTGTTGATTCTGGCGATCGTGATCTTTCTCTTCAGCGATGGCTGGGGGCGAAAGTACGATGTGTATCTGCACCCGCAGAAAGCGCCGGGTGTTCGTGTCGGTACGCCGGTTCGTCGAAACGGGCTCCTGATCGGAAGAGTCAATAGCGTGCAGACGCAGGACGATCACGTGATCCTGCGAATGTCAATTGATGAAAGAGAAAAGCTCTATGCCAATGAAACCGCATCGATCGGTGCCGAATCCATCATCGGCGACACGGGCATCGAGATCATTCCGTTGCCCGCTGAGGTTCGCGGTGACCTGATTCGTAACAACGAACGCTTGCATACGGTGGCGATCAAGCCCAATCCGATGGAGATGGTCAACCGTTTACTGGACCTTGGTGAAAACGTTGATCGAACTTTGAATACCGTTCAGGAAGCCAGTAAAGCCGTTGCGCTCGCCGGCGAAGGCGTTGAATTGCTTAGCCACAACATCAACCACGCGTTTGCTGATGAAGACAGTGAATTAAAGCAACTGGTCAGAGACATTCGTCAGCTTAGTGACAAGGCGGAAGCGGCGGTCGAGAATGTGGATCGCATTTTTTCCCGGGTGGCGAACTTTTTGGAGGATCCGAAAGTTCAGGAAGACTTCAACAGCTTTGTTGAGTCCTTGCCGCCAATCTTTCAGGAGCTTCGTGTCGCCATCGAAGACGCTGGCAAAATTGTCAATTCATTCGGTAACGTGAGCGTCAAAGCCAGCGAGAACCTGGACAATCTGTTGCCGCTGACCAAGGCGATCGGTGAACAGGGGCCGGAGATTGTGACCAGTGTCAGCGAAGGGATCGGCGATATTCGCGAGGTGATTCAGGAAGCCAAGGGCTTTAGCGAAAACCTGAAGGGGCTGGGAGAAATCTTTGGCAACAAGGATGGAACCGTTGGCAAGCTGTTTTCTTCGACGGAGCTTTACGATGAAGTTCTCGTTTCGGTCAAAAACGTTCGCGAGTTTTCCGAGACGATGAAGCAGTTGGATTACAAGCTCAAGCCGATCATCAATGACGTTCGGCACTTTACCGATGCGATCTCCCGTGACCCTGGCATTTTGGGTGTACGTGGAGCGTTGGATCGAAGGCCAGGGAAAACCGGCTACAAAGGCACTCCCGGCGGAAATCGAAGCTTGTTCAGGTAGCGGGATACATGCGAGCAGCGGTGAATTAACCCCGGATTATTCAAGATGCGGGGCGTGACTTTCAGTTCCCCCAACGAGGTCCGGTGCCAGCAACCAAAATCCCTGTTTTGGACATCACCAGCGAGGCGAACCGAATTTCCAAGGCGATCCGGCGTTGTGACAAGCCCGACGTGATCCTGCGACAATCAACGCCCGTCGTGAATAATTCCGGCTGAAACCAGTTGCAGTTTTTTCCAGTTGGAGGTTGGCGGTGTTGTTTTTAACACTTCTCCAATCGGATTGTGTTTTGATTCGTAATGTAACGGTTTTGATGACATCCAAGGTATGTATCAAATGAAGGAGAATCAGATGAGTGAATTTGCAATGCCGCAGACTGAAATTGAGCGCAGGATTCGCGAAATTCAAAGCAAGTGGGACTACAACGAGCGGTCACGAAGAATGCTGGTCGGCGAGACCCGTAGGGAGACGCTGGAGACGATTCTTCAAAGCCTCTGCGAAATGAAAGCCGCCTAGTGCACCGAGCCAGCTAGAATTTGTTGTTGCCCGTTATGTAGCTCGCCGAGCCGGGTTTTCGTGCCTCGGAGAGGTTGTAATTTTATTCATCGCAACGCCAGCACTGTCTCTTTGGTAATGTCAGACGCGGCAACCCTCCCCGGCGATGAACCGCCGACCCTCCCAGATGGAGGGTGATCAAAAAAAGTCACAGCCTCGGAAGAGGCGTGCTACTTACGAAAGCAATCCTAGACCCGGATTATTCACGAAGGGCGTTGATTCTACGTCTGGCCAACAGCAGCAAGGGAAAAACTGAATTTCAACAAGAAATGTGAATCGTTCGGTAGATGAAAGCCACAGCGATCGTTTCATCGCATCAGAGTAACCAATCACTGTCTCAACTGATTCTGACGCCCACGCCTCGTGAATAGTCCGGGTTTATGTGTCTCGCTCTTGCAAGGTAAGGGCGATGCGGGCGGCGGTAGACATTCTTACCAACCCGATTCCGGCTCGAAACACGATCGCTGCGGGAAACGAAAGCGCAAGGGCTTCGAATACCGCGCGATTCAGAGCCAGCAACAGGACCATCGTGATCAGGGCCAAGCCCACCAGCACGATGATCCAACCAAGGAACTCTCTAAAACCGATCCACATTTGTCTTTTCCTGATTTAAGTCTCTATAGGTCTTGAGGCGAGTCAGATGTTTCTTTTGTTCGCTGCTTGACGCGGCGTTTCTCAATGTCGTAGGCCTCTCTCCAGAACTCTTTGGCGACGAGGCTTCTGGAATAGACGTCCGCCTGATCGGGTTTTATGTTCCAGCGAATGAAGATGCTCAGCAAAGAGCGGCACACGAACCATGCGAAAAACAAAGTGAGCGTCAGGAAGATCAGGCGAGAGGCGATCGGCGTGATGCCCGGAGTTGGCGAGCGCCATGTAAAGGGGAACAGCCCAATCAGGATGCAAGCCAGAATCACCGATAGCGGGATCGCCCACCAACGTCCACCGATCAGCGACGGAAACTCGCGTGGGACTTCTGCGGGCTGTTTGCGACCGGGTTTTATGTTGGGGTAAAGGGCATCGAGAATTTTGGCGGTCTGCAGGTATCTGAAACAGGCAGCGCAAAAAAGCATCAGTGTCAGGGCCGTCACCACGTCGCCAAAATCCAGCCCCCGGTATCTGAGGATGAAATGAGGTGGTTCGGCAACGTGCTTCAGATAAATCAGTGTGCCGAACAGCAAGTAGAAAGCCCAGGCCCGTTTTGCCCACACGATTGCCGCAAACAAAACGACCAGCATCAGCGATGTGCTGAAGAAAAAGTCCCCCAGCAAAATCGTGGACAAACCCAGTAACGCGGCCAGAAACGCGATCGCGATTTGGGATTCGGCAGGCGGCAGTCGGTATCGCAGCGGCTTGTTTTTGTGTGAACGTGGTTCGGACATCAGCGAGCCCTCAAGACGCGTTTTCTGCCGCTGGCGGACTGCAAAATGCCGACTTCCATGGCGACCAGTCGCATCAATTCCGGGTTGTCGATTCTGGAGAACGCCACGCCCAGGCGGGAGACGCGGTCACGAAAGTGGCTGGCCACCGTTCGCGTGTCGACGATTTGGGCTTCGCTTAAAATCTTTGCCGCCAGAGGATCGTGAATCAGTGAGGGGGTCGGAGGAAGGATCGGGGCAACGAACACCACGCGATGGCCTGCGGCGACGATCGTCCTGAGCGCATCGACCAGCAGGTTTTCGCATTCGGGATCGAAAGGTTCCGGGGCGACGACGACAACCAGTTCGTTGTCTTTTGCTCTGGCGTTGGTTTGAAGCAGCGTTTCGGTCAGTTTGAGTGTCATCCGATGGCACTCGCGTTGCCAGCTCCCGGGGTCGATCCAGGGCGGATTTGCGGTCACGTTGGACGCGCTGGCGATGACCGTGAATCTGTCGACGTATTTGAGGCATGCCTTTCGCATCAGTTCGTCATCGACGAGCATCTGCGTAGAGCTTCCCGGCCCCCATTGCAGCAAGTGCTCCAGCACGACCGCCAGAGAGCGGCGGATGCGGTCCTGTCGCGTGGGAAAGATCCGAAACGACTTCCGATGCGTTGGCCCAAAGTTGAAAAACTCGTCGAACAGGTTGGGGAATCGACGCGATCCGTTTTGGTAGACCAGTTTGACCAAGTCATCGATTTTCATGTGATCCAATGGCGGATTTGGATTTGAAGCTTCCAGCAGATGCTGAAGCAGTCTGGTCAACTGCCTTTCGCCGCCCCCGTGTTTGATTCTTTGGACTGATTCTGATTTGAGGAGCACTGCGGCGACGGGATCACGGTCAGCCAGGAGCAGTTTCGCGATCGCGGCGCAGGACATGATGGCTCGGTCGGCAGACGACGGCCCCGGTCGGCCCTGAAACTGATAGACCGCGAGATCAACCAGAATGGTCGCCCGGACAGGAACTTCGTTTTCATATTCGCAGGTCATCATCTTGCCAAGCCGCGCGGTTGGCTTCCAGGCGATCGTGCGAGGCGGATCGCCGGTTCGGTAATCCCTGATGCCTAGCAGTTCGGAGCTTAGCCCGGCGCTCATGTGGCGGTGATGGCCGATGTGTCGCTGAAGATTGTTTTGCTTGAGGACCGAAACGGTAGTCTGGGGTCGAATCAGGTAAGGCAGGACCGTTGGTTCCTGCTTCAGGGTTGCGAATTGTTCGCTGCGGAAGAAGCCCCAGTAGTCCGAGATCTCGATGCGAACTCCCGCAAAGGTGACTTTGCCGCAGATCGCTGTTACCGCCCGGTATGAAAATTCGAACTTTGATCCAACGCCCGAATCGATCACCTGAAACGGTTGGCCGTCGGTTGTCTGAAACGTGTCGGGAAGCATGTCGTGGACAAGAAAACGATATCCTCGCGAAAGCGTTGGTAGCTTTCCCGAAAGCCGAACGTCCACGATTTTGTCCGCGACAAGGGTGACGCGCGAATCGGACTGTCCGTCAAGCGTTCGTGTGCAATGTTGGATCGCAGGACTTGAGAATCTGAAACGTTGAAAGGAAAGCCACTCGATCCAAATCCAGATCAGCAGAGCCAGAGAAAGCAGAGCCAGGGGGTCGTGCTGTTCGATCAGCGCAAGCAGCAACCCGAAAGCGGAGATGCCAATCAAAAAGCTGCTTCGCGGTGTGAGCATGAGGGTCTTTATCGGGAGGGGTGGTTAGTTTTCACGGATTGCTACGCCCTGGATGACTTCATCCACGACTTCGGCGACGGTTCGCCCGGACAATTCGGCTTCGGGGCGAAGGATGACGCGGTGCTCAAGCACCGAATGGCTGATCGCCTGAACGTCTTCGTGCGAAAAGAAATCTCTCCCGTTAAGCAGAGCGCGGGCTCGGGCGGCACGCAGCAAATAGATTCCAGCCCGTGGACTTGCTCCCAGCAAGACGTCGCGATGTCGCCGCGTTTCCCGAATCAGATCGACGACGTATTCTTTCATTTCGCGTTTGCCAAACACCGACGGGACGGCGTTCTGCAATCGCTGTATCAGACTGAAATCGCAAATTTGAGACGGGACTGCCGGCGGTGATTCCTGAAGTTCCAGCAGGTCAATTTCGCCGCTACGATCGGGATAGCCGACTTTGACGCGAAACAGGAATCGGTCAAGCTGGGCTTCGGGCAGTCGGTAGACGCCTTCCTGTTCCACCGGATTTTGCGTTGCCAGCACGATGAAGGGTTGTGGCAGCGGCAGCGTTTCGCCTTCGATGGTGACCTGGTTTTCCTGCATCGCTTCGAGCAAGGCCGATTGGGTTCGGGCCGGGGCGCGGTTAAGTTCGTCAGCGAGCAGCAGTTGGCAGAAAATTGGGCCCGTCTGAAGCACGAATTTTGATTTTGCCTGATCGAGGATTCGCGTTCCGGTAACGTCCGAAGGCAGCAGGTCGGGTGTGAACTGAATCCGTTTGAAATCCAACCCCATCGCGGTGGCAAGCGTCCGGCAGAGCGTCGTTTTTGCGGTTCCGGGAACTCCTTCGAGCAGCACGTGGCCACGGGCGAGGGTGGCAATCAGAACCTGTTCGATGACCGTGTCGAGATCGACGAGGGTCCGGCTGAGATGGGTTATCGCGTTTTCACGAAGCTGTTTGGCTTCGTTTGCGGTTGATTGAAGGCTGATCGTATCGCTCACTTGGACCTCTTGTGACTTTGTTCGCCGTGCCGTTTTACGTTCTGGGCACGAACTGCAAACAATTCGTTCAATGTATTACAACGTGTTCCTGTTCATCAGGCCTTCCCTCGCTTCGTCAGAAAACGCAGGCCGGCTGTCAAAATATACTCGCCAACGGTTGACTTCACCCTGAAGCGTGGCAAGCTTTTTTCGCGTCCAGAAGTCGGTTGGTTTTGACTTGTACAGGATGCTCATTTTTCTCATCGATTCAAAAATGCTTTTCGAGTCGTGGTCCTTGCCAAAGTTCAGTTCGGTGGGAAAGCTTGGCCAGTGCCCGAGTCTTTTGCCCGCAATGTCGATGCAGAATTTGTCCAGCAGGAACAGGGCTGCCTGTTGACGTTCGTGAAACTGGATTTTTTTCAGGTCGTTCTGCTGTTGGTTTGCATTCCCGACGGCGACTTCGCTGGCGGTTTGGCGTTGAAGTTTTCGCTGAAAGATGAACGACATGATCATGCAGAGGCAGGCGATCCCGAACATCAGGAAAATGTTGAACCGGTCCATCGCTGCGGGAGGCACTTCGCTCATGCTGTCCTGGATGAACTCGTTGATCATGTTCTCGTCTTCGACCACCGTGGCGACCGAATTGGCGAACTCAAGCATCGCCGAGGGAGGAAGATCGGTAAGTGCATTAAGGACTTCTTCTTTGGTTGGGGGCGGCAAGTCCAAGGCAACGTCGGCCGGATCGAGGGACGAGTATTGAGAACCGTCAACTAGGATCAGTAATTTTTTTCGCACATCACTGTGCAGCCAGCGGATTGTCTGGTTGGCGAATCGGGCGTTGTCACCGTATATCAGCATCTGGTTTGCAAAAATGGATTGGTCTCCGATGGCAACCATGCGGCCGCCGTTGTCCGTTTCGTTTGCGGCAACAAACGCCGCCACGTCTCCGTTGCGGCGCAGGTAGTGAGGGGGCAGCCACGCCAAATTCGAATCGAAGTTTGCGATAACGTAACCGGGACGGTTGGTCACAATCGCCCGGATGTCTGAAACAATCGGGTGATCGCCGAATTCCTGGATAATCGGGCAGTCGGGCATCTGGCCAAAGGCCTCGCGATCCCGTTTGGGAAACGGGTTTATTTTTCCAAAGCGAAAGCCGCCGAAGCTGACAGCGCTGTAGGGAAGATTGCTGTCGCTTGCAACAAGTGCCGCACCGCCTCTGCGAACGTGATCCGATACGTTTACGGGAAGGCCTTTGAGCCTGCCGATCACAATCAGCAGGACTTCGCCTGGTTCGGCGGCGTTGAATTGTTGAAGCGTGATTCGTTCAAGGCCATTGCCTTGGGCGATCATGTTGAATCCGTGAAACCCCTGGCTCCACTGTGCTTCGGAAATGCGATCCTTGTTCAGGTCCAGTTGCGCCAACGCGGTGCGGTGGGTTGTGAAAAAGACCACTAGCAGCAACAGGATAAGCTGCGACGAAACGATATTGTTGGTTCGCACCGCGACTAACCCTCCAAAGCCCCGGTTGAATCCACGGCGCGGCGTTGAGGGTACGAGCCCAGGTTCGAACGCGGGGTGATGTCGAGGGTGGAAAGCTGTTGAAGTGTTTGTTTGTAACGCTGTTGGTCGTGGGCCGGGATTTCAATGTCGCTGCGCATATACCTTGCACGTACGTAGTCACCAAAAAGTTCATCGACTTGTGTTTGAAGTTCGGTCGATCCCGATCTTAAAACATGTTGAGCGAGTTTGGCGTTCCACCAGCTTGATCGAATCCCGAATTTGGCCAACAGGAAAAGGTCGACTGTATCGACCAGGTCTTTGGGGGATCGGATGGTTGTGCCGCGAACCTGTTTGATGACTTCCCGCCGTTTCGCTTCGGATTCGTCGCCGACGAACGTCTGCATCAGCAGATAACCGACGAACAGTAGCAGGCCGGTGACGGCAAAGAACGCAAACACGTGTTTCGGGTTGATTCCTGAAAGGTCCGGGATCAACTCCGAAATTTTGGCCGACCCGGGTTTGATCGCGTCAGTGATGGACGTGGAAGAATCCTGAGTCGAATTGGCGCTACGCTTCGACGAGGAAGTGTTGTCTGACTTTTTTGCTGCCTGACTGCGATTGGAATTGCTTTTGGATGAGTTGCTTTGATTGCGGTTTGAGTTTCGTTTTTGGTTTTGACTTTGTTGGCTGCGACTTTCACTGTTGGCGGTTTCTTTCTTTGATTGCTTGTCCTGAAACCTTTCGATCAGATTCCCAAGGACACCGCCGACACCTTTGGAGATGCTTTCGGTGTTATCGGAAGTGAGTGTCCGATCGACGGCCTTGACCAGGAGGCGGTCGAAGCGGGTCCCGATGGATTCATTGGAGGCGATGCCATCGGCAAGTCCCCTGGACGAGCCACCGTTTTTGGAGTTTTTCTCACGCTGGAATGCTTTGGAAATCAAATCCCGCGCCAGCGAGCCTTTGTCGCTATTGGGATCAACGTCGGCCAGTTTTTCGATCAAATCTTCGAGGTCGAGGTCACTCTTGCGACCTGTGGGGGAGGGTTGGTTTCCGGGTTTGCGGTTTGTCCGAGCCGCGTTGTTTTGGTCGCCGGTTGATTTTTCAAGTTGCTTCAAAAGCTGTTCAAGCTCATTGCCGTCGTTTTTTGTTCGGCCTTTTGAGTTGGTTTTCGATCGCCGTTGTCCGGGCTTTTGTTGGCGGTTTCCGGATTTGGATTGGGGCAAATCACGGGCTGCTTTGGAATCGGATCGCGGGTTGCCTGCGCGGGAGTTTTCGGTGCCTTTGGCGTTGCCGCTTTTTTGAGTGTCCGCTGGATTGGGTTTCACGCTGCCTGTGCGTTTTTGGTTTTTGTTCGCGGCGTTGGGAGGGGAGCCGGAAGTTGGTGGGGTGGGTTGTGAGCCCGGTTGGCCGTTGGGTTGCGGCAGCGGCGAGCCGTTTGGGTTGTTGTTTGGGTTGTTGTTTGATTGAGACTTTCGGAATTGTTCCTTTGCCTGTTCGAGCAGGCGGCTGACGGCGTCGTCGGAGTGTTCGTCACCGTCGGCGCCCGTTTTCTTTTTTCGGCGACTCAGTTTGCCAAGTTGCTTCGCAAGCTCATTTTGCATTTCAGGTGGCAGCCCGAATTCCCGCATCAGCTTTTTCGAAGACGCGGCATCGACGCCGTTTTTGCGAAGGTGCTTTTCGGCGAACTTCCAGGCCTTTTCACGTTCCTCTGGCGAAAGTTTGGAAAGGAACTTGAGTCCTGCTTTTTCGAGGTTTTCCAGACGCTGCTGGGCGTCCAAGGGTTGCCGGGCTGTCGGGTTCAATTGGGAGAGGGCTTCAAACAGCTCTGCCGGTGTGGCGATCATCTTGCGATCGAATTGACGGAAGCTTTGCTGGGCGATCGCTGCTGAACCGGTTGCCAGCAAAAGGCAGGCGATCGCGACGGCATTCAGGCAGATTCTCAAGGTACCGTTGCTCATGGGTGAGTCGTCTGCAATCGAATGGGTCTGAAAGTTGGGCTGCTGGTTGTACGATTTTATCTGAGGGTTGTTGGAAAGGAAATTGCTGTAAAGATTCCAAACCGAGATCCGTTTGCATTTTCGTTGTTGTGACGGGGTTTGGCGGGGGAATTCCGGGCTGGGCAGCGCCGGTGAGTGCTCGGGCCCCCGAGGCCTGGCGGCCGACGATTGCTGCCGCAGCGTAGGCAACGGATCGAGATGTTTGACGCCCGGGATAGGTGCTCGGGCACCCGAGGCCAGGCGGCCAACGGCTCACCATTGCGCGTGTGCCTGATCTAACACTGCGGCGGTGATCACCTATGTGACACGCTGCCCCGGTAAAGCGCCATCGTCAGGGGAAAGGACAAAGATTTCCGATCCGCCCGCTCCCGCAGCGCAGACCATGCCTTCGCTCAGACCGAATCGCATCTTGCGTGGTTTGAGGTTGGCGACCATGACGACCAGTTTGCCTTCGAGGTCTTCGGGCTTGTAGGCCGATTTGATGCCGGCAAAGACGTTTCGCTTTTCGTTGCCGCCAAGGCCAAGTGTTAGTTGCAGCAGCTTGTCAGCCCCTTCGACGTGTTGGGCCTGCAGCACGCGGGCGACTCGCAAGTCGACTTTGACGAAGTCATCAATGGTGCACTCTTCGGAGATCGGTTTGTCGATCAGCGGTTGAGGGCTGTCGTTGTACTTCGAGGCAAGTTCTGAGGCGGCCGAAGCTGCGGCATCGGCGGCAACTTCTTCAGCGGTTTCGTCCATCATCTTTTGGATGTCCTTGGGGTCGATACGTTTCATCATGTGTTTGAATTTGTTAACCGGGGTGCCCAGCAAAGGCGATTGGGCCTGGTCCCAGGACGTGATTTTGTCGCCCAAGAGGTCTTCTGTTTTGGTCACCAATTCGGGCAGAACCGGTGCAAGGTAAATCACCAGTTGGCGGAACAGGTTGATCGCAATGGTGCAAACGTCCTGAAGTTCCCGGGCTTTGGATTCGTCTTTTTTGAGAACCCATGGTTGGGCATTTTCGATAAACGGGTTGGCCCGGTCGGCTGCCGCAAGGATCAACCTCATGGCTTTGTTGTAGTCACAGTCTTCGTACGCTCCGGCAATTTCGTCGGCGTCGTCGGCGGCTTGTTGGAACAGGCCACCGTCGTCAGGGTAGGTGTCGGACAGGCCCGTGGGGCCGAGGAATTTCGCACAGCGGGAGGCAAGGTTGACGATTTTGTTGACCAGGTCGGTGTCGACTTTGGTGCGGAACTCTTCCAGGTTCAGGTCGATGTCGTCAAGTTTGGGGCCCAGTTTGGAGGCGTAAAAGTATCGCAAAGCCGAAGGGTCAAGGTGCTTCAGGCAGGTTTCTGCTTTGATGAAGGTGCCGTCGCGCTTGGCCATTTTTTTGCCGTCCACCGTCAGGAAGCCATGCACGTGGACTTTGGTGGGCAGGTTGAAGCCGGTGGCTTTGAGGACTCCCGGCCAGAAGAGAGTGTGAAAGTAAACGATGTCTTTGCCGATGAAGTGATGGATTTCGGTATCGTCACTTTTCCACCAAGCGTCGATGTTTGAATCGTTGGCATCGCACCACTGTTTGGTCGAAGCGATGTATCCGATTGGGGCGTCGAACCAGACGTACCAGTAGTCGCCAGGGCTGTCGGGGATTTCGAATCCGAAGTAGGGAGCCGGCCGCGAGATGTCCCAGTCGCGAAGCGCGTCGCCCAGAAAGTGACCTTTGAGGTAGTTGGCGACTTCCGTTTGAAGGTGATCGCCGGATTGGGTCCACTCGTTGAGGAATTCGTGAAGCTGTTCAAGTTCGATGAACAGGTGGTTGGCAGATCGGACTTCGGGCGTGGTGCCCGAGATGGTGCTGAGCGGGTCGATCAGATCGACAGGCGAATAGGTGTGGCCGCACTCGCAATTGTCACCCGCCTGGTCGGTCTTGCCGCACTTCGGGCAGGTGCCTTTGACGAATCGGTCGGCCAGAAAGGTGCCCTTTTCGGTGTCGAATAGTTGTTCGACCTGTTTTTCTTTCACCAAGCCGGATTCACGGATCTTTTGCCAGACCTGACCGCAGAGCTCACGGTTTTCGTCGGAGTGGGTGCTGCCGTAGTGGTCGAAGCTGATGCCGAAGCCCGCGAAGTCCCGCTGGTGGGATTGGCTGGATTCAGCGATGACGTCCAGTTCGCTGCGGCCTTCTTTTTGGGCGCGGAGCATGATGGCTGTGCCGTGGGTGTCATCGGCGCAGACGTAGAGGACTTCGTTGCCACGCAGTCGCTGGAAGCGAGCCCAAATGTCGGTCTGGATGTACTCGACCATGTGGCCGATGTGGATCGGGCCGTTGGCGTACGGAAGTGCCGAGGTGACAAGAATTTTTCGGGGATTGCTCATTGATTCTGCTTGGTTGCGTCGTTGAACACGTATTTTGTCGGTTGGCTTGGACATCGACAAGACGACTATGCGATTCCTTGTCCTGACATGCTGGAGAAAACAAAGGTTCGTTCGAAGTGACGGCGTTTGAGGATCATCGCGACCCGGCGAGGCTGTGATTTAATTGTTCCGACGGTGAGTCTAACCCCCTCGCCTTCAGGCGAAACGTTCAGGAGTGTGTGGGGCCGGTTCCACCGGCCAATTTTACTGTCCTGCGTTGGTGATCGTCTCATGAAGTTATCGAAGCAAAGATGGCCGGTAGGAACCGGCCCTACAACTGTCCTGCGTTGGTGATCGTCTCATGAAGTTATCGAAGCAAAGATGGCCGGTAGGAACCGGCCCTACGACAGGTGGTTTTCGCGATTCATGAATCGGGCGGCGACTTGCGTCGGGTGGCCGATTTAATCCGGGTCAATGAACCCACCGGCTTTTAGCCGGTAGTCCGCCCTCAGTCGCCGCAATGCCCAGAGAGGTGGGTGAGGCTTTGTGGAAACCGGGAGAAGTTGTTTTTACGATCGATTGATGCTTTTCGGCAACAAGCGGGCTCGGTTTCGCGGCAAAAACGGGTAGATTGGGTCCGGCATCTATTTTGCGGGAAAGAGTCGTCATGGAAAACAAGAATGAAATTACGACGATGTACAGGTTCAAGAAGAGCGCGATCGTGGCGGCGATTCTGATCGCGATCGGTGCGGCTTGCGGGTTCTGCTAGTCGAGCAAGAACTGATCGCGCTGTCGTGGCTGAAAGTCCGTCCAGTTGCACCGATCTCCAAGCGACCAGCAGGAAACGCATGTGGCAGCTCTCGAAATTGTGCACTGCTCCAACTTGTTGGCGCCGAACTTCTATGTCTGTGCAGCGACAAGGAACTTCACTCGTTCGTCGGTGGCGATTGAATTCGCAAGAATTTAAAGCAGGTTCCTGAATTCACCCCGGATGATTCACGAGGCGTGGGCGGCAGAATCAGTTCCGATAGTGATCCTCGGCTCTGTTGCGATGAAACGATCGCTGTGGTTTTCATCCACCGAATGATTCACATTTCTTGTTGAAGTTTAGCTTTTCCCTCGCTCCTGTTGGCCAGACGTAGAATCAACGCCCGTCGTCGTGAATAATTTCGGTTCAAATCACAAACAACTTCCGATGTGGCCGACGCGGTTTTTGAATTTGGCGAATAGCCCGGAGGGCGATACATCATTGCCGGTGGCGTCAGCCACCGGACTTTGCTTTTGTGGATACTCAAGCCCGGAGGGCGACACATGTTTTTAGTGGGAGTTACTTCCAGATGTTATCGGTTCTCCATTTGATGACGGATGTGTCGCCCTCCGGGCTTTGAGACATTTTGCCATGATTCCGGTGGCTGACGCCACCGGCAGGGATCTTTCGCCCTCCGGGCTGGCAGGATTCATGGCGCTAGCTGGCAGGATTTATGGCGCTAGCTGGCAGGATTTATGGCGCTAGCTGGCAGGATTTATGGCGCTAGCTGGCAGGATTTGTGGCCCTAGCTGGCAGGATTTGTGGCCCTAGCTGGCAGGATTTATGGCGCTAACTGGTGGGATTCATGGCGCTAACTGGTGGGATTTATGGCGCTAACCAAGCACGCTTCGTGAAATTCTATTTAGTCGTCGAAGCCGGAGACGACGACCGAGATGTTCTGTCCGCCGAAGCCGAAACTGTTGGTCAAGGCAATGTTG
>CALFWR010000097.1 GCA_937928555.1 uncultured Pirellulaceae bacterium | reverse complement strand
GTGATGGTTTCAGCAATCAAGTTGCCAACTTCGCGATTGTTGTTGGCCGCGATGGAAGCAACCTGAGCCATCGCTGCTTGCTCCCTGATCGGAATCGAATTTGACTTTAGATTCTCGATGATATCATGCACGCATCGTTGCATTCCCGAAGTTAACTGCACGGGATTTACTCCGGCTGCTGTTATTCTCAGTCCCTCTTTGAAAATAGCGTTGGCGAGTACCGTAGCGGTGGTTGTTCCGTCGCCAGCGGCATCGTTCGTAGTCGATGCCGCATCGCGCACCATTTGAGCGCCAACATTCTCGTAGGCATCTTCCAAAACGACTTCTCGAGCAACTGTCACACCGTCTTTTGTTACGACAGGTGGGCCAAATGATTTTGCGATCATCACATTCCGGCCCCGAGGACCCAAAGTTGAACGAACCGTTCGAGCGAGCGTTGAGACGCCTTTTCGAATCGCTTCACGTGCATCCTGTTCAAATACAATGGTTGGCATTGGGGCTGATCCCATTGGGGCTGATCCTTAAGGCTGATGTTGAAAAACTCAAAGGACCGTTCTCGAACTCGATCATTGACCCCTTTGTAAGAAAATGAAAGACGCGTCCGTTTTGTTCATTGCTTCCAAACGCAAGAGCTATTGGAAACCGAATATTCATTATTGGATCCGTCGCCATGTGATTTTTCTGGTATTGATCGTGCATGCGTATTTGGAAGAAGGCTTTCGAGAATTCGACCATTTTGTCGTCCATCCAATCGAAAATCGCCTTCCCTTTGGCATCTTTGAAAGGGACGGAAATTTGATCTTGTTTATCGAATTCGAAGAATACTGGAATGATTTGGAGTTTGTAGTTCACGATTGCGTTCTCATTTGTGCCGTCGCAACTAATGTCAAAAGTCAGTTCCACTTTTGCGGGACAAGTTACCGAATGAGGGACGCTGAGGTGGACAGTCTTACTGGAGAAAAGCCCGGTCGGGAGACCGGTGCCTTGAAGCTTCTCCGTTCGTGCTATTGTTTTGAAAACATTCAATGACATTAACACTGCGATCTTATCTTCTAGAAGACAGTCGATTTGATTGGCTGCCACAACAAAAGATGCCAACCGTTCGTTCCGTTGCCGAAAGGCTTCCGTCGCCTGAGTTCGCATTGCTGAGGCCCATCTTTCGACGGCGGATACTTCGAACGCCAAACGTTGCTCGAGTTTGTCATTCGATCTCTTTGAATTAGTTTCTTCTGATGGTATTTGATTTGGTTTGTCATTTTTCATTGCATTGTCCAGTTCCAAAGGGTTTGTCATTAATTTCAACTTGCTACGGGGGCGATTCCTTGAGGGGCTAGTGTTCGATATACAGTACTGTTTTGCCAAGTTGAACGCATAACAGCGCGAGCAGCGCACCCACACTGGCGAAGGCCAAACTAGCACCGCTCACCGACGACAGACTTTCAATTGTTGCGTCCGCACTGACAAGTCCGCCAAAAACTGCGCCAAGAACTGCCGACGCGATCGTCATGATCACACCCTTTCGATTTCGCGGCGGAAACCGCCAATTGGCAAGCAGGGCGATTCCCAATCCAATTGCAACCCATAGTAAGATTCCCACAATTTCTCCGATTCAATGAATTCGACATGACTTAGTGATCCTTCGGCGGCGGAACGCGTAAGCCGTCATCTTCCGCACGCTCGATCGAATCAAGTTTGTTTCTTAGTGTGTCCCCATCTGGATTGGACTCAGGAGTCAACATGTAAACCTGGATCATCACGCCAGTCGCTGGGGCATAAACGAGTGATTTCGACGCCGTTTCAATTTCGTTTACCGTTTCCAGGACGGACCTTCCAGTGATTCTGGCGATTTCCTCTTCCGTCCGGTTTGAAGAACTTAGGAAGAGTTCCCGATGAAAGGCTTGCAATTGAATTGCTGCCGTCGGATCCTTTGAAAGATTTTGCTCGCCAGCCGTCAATGCATCGTGCAAAACCATTACCAAAGCATTGCCGGCCATCGCGATGTCAACTTGTTTGGGTGGATGGCCAGTCCGCATTTGTTGTTGAACACCCGCGAAGTCTGCCAGTTGTTTCATGCAATCGCGATCAATGATGCCCATGTTTTGCCGCTTTTTCTTCTGAGTTGGCACAAAAAAAAGCCGACGCAAGAACACCGGAGTGTCTTTGCGTCGGCTTACTTATTATTTGGCCTTCTGGCTGTGCAGACTGCCTTCTATTTAGTCATCCGAACGAAACAGGAGGATACACTGTGCACCTATCTGCTTCGTTGGCGCAGTCTATGCCAAGGAGTTAAAGAGTCAATGGGCAATGTTTTGAATGTTGTCTCTGAACGGCGTTGCCGTCGGTCAAAAAGCGAGTGTCTAATTTAAAGACGCTGAAAAGTCGAACAATTGACGCTTTAGCAGATAAAGCACTCACATTCAGCCTACAATCGGCGCATACGAAACCTTGGCCGATGAAACATCATTTGGCGCGTTTGGTGGAAGCAAGAATCCTATGTTCAGGACTACGGACAACGACGCTCTCCTCTTGGGCCATTGGTAAACGGATTCTTTCACATTCGCCAAGTCCTTCCTGGACGCTCTTGATTTCCTGGCCCAAGTCATTTTGGGCTAACAGATTCTTCAAATTGCTGACGCTTTTCAGCAATTGAAATGCGCGAATGGCGGACTCACTTGGATTGGACTGGAGTTGGCCGGCGAAGCGATGCAGATGCTTGAGTCTCATGCGTGAACAAAGCAGCGATGCGATGAACCTATTAAATCCCCACTCGATCTCAACGGTGATGCTTGAATCAGCCAGACCTATTCGGACTGCTCGAAATGCCGGCTTGGATGCCAGTTGCCGGAACCGTCGTCGCTTTTGTCGGTTTGTTGGTAACCGTTCTGTTCGCGTTCAAGTATGGCAGCCTTTGGCTGCAGGCAAAATTTTCAAGCGCCGACGTAACGCTAACAAGCCTGGTTGGAATGAGCTTACGCAAGGTAAATCCCGCCACGATTGTCAGGGCGCAGGTGATGGCCCGCCAGGCAGGCCTGACGATTGCGACCGAGAAGGGAATGAGCACTTCGTCCCTTGAAGCACACTATTTGGCTGGTGGTGATGTTAATCGAGTCATTCTGTCGATTATTGCCGCAAACCGTGCTGGCATCGACCTGGACTTTGACCGCGCAGCCGCCATCGACCTGTCCGGGCGCGATTTAGCAGAAGCTGTTCGCACCAGCATCTTCCCAAAAGTAATCGACTGTCCAGACACTCTCGCATCGGACTCGCATTCCAGCTTGAGTGCCATCGCAAAGAACGGGGTTGAGCTAAAAGTTCGAGTTCGCGTGACAGTCCGAACGAACCTGGACCAGCTGATCGGCGGTGCGACCGAAGAAACGATCATCGCGCGTGTGGGGCAAGGAATCGTTTCGACTATCGGTTCAATGGATTCTCACGAAGAAGCTCTAGCAACGCCTGATCGCATATCCAAAGCCGTACTCGACCAGGGAATCCAATCAAACACAGCTTATGAAATCGTCTCCATCGACGTTGCTACGATAGATGTTGGACGCAATATCGGAGCACGACTTCAATCAGAACAAGCGGAAGCAGATACCCGCGTTGCACGAGCTAGCGCCGAAAAACGACGCGCCGACGCGACTGCGCTGCTTGCCGAAATGACCGCCGAAGTCACGGCAAAAAAGGCTGAGTTGATCCTTGCCGAAGCCAGCATCCCATCTGCATTGGCTCAAGCATTCAGAGACGGCCAGTTTCAATCCGGCAAGACCGATTTGAGCCTAACCAATTCGATTCTAAAATTTCCAGACTCGCGTGAAACGGCATAACCGTTCCGATGAAAATTCCACATTCAAAATTGTCACGCACTGCGCTAACGGAAGTTGTCGAGGAATTTGTGACCCGTGATGGAACGGATCATAGCGAAGTTAACAAGCGGGTAGCTGACGTGCTTGAACAACTCAAGAAAGGTTTTGTCGAATTACACTTCGATCAAAAAACTGGCACGTGCAATATCGTCGCCGTAGCGACCTAGATATCCGATATTCAGCGAGTTAGTAAGTCAATGTTTCTTTGTCTCCCGGAATTCGGGCGCTTCTAGCAACGTAAAAACAACGATCTCCTCACCAGAAATCGTGCTAATGTCATGATGCAAACTCTTCGGCTTGATTCCGGTAATCTCTTCAACGAGTACTTCGAGTTTTGGTCTGGCAATTTCTATCAATTGCGAACGAACTTGTTTAAGAAGATCCCGCCCTTTCTCGGCCGGGAGCTTTGCAACGAGATGTTGTTCAGCAGCTGTCAAAACTCCCTGCAGCCGCACGATCAATACATCCTCAATCAGATAGGTCCGAATCTCCTTCGGTCCTCTTCCCATGTATTCCAGCTCGAATTGGGACATTCCTTGACAGACTGCTGCTTCGATTTCTCCACGAGTTTTCAACATTGGCTCCAATCCAATATGCCAAGCAGGCAAAATGCAAACGCATCCGGGCCATACTCAGCTAAGTTGTAATTGTACCAAATGCAAAGCAAGCCAGTGATAAAAAGGCCGCGATAAGAAAACGGGACACGATTCAATTCAAGTGGAAGGGCATTTTCCGGGAATCATCGCCCTCTTTGACCACGAGATCATCTTCATCGGAGGGTTCACAATACCGCCGCTCAACGATGTGACATTCTTTAAGCTTCGCAATCAACGTTTTGATTTCGCTGGCTGAATGCGTCTTCAAAATCCATTGACTTATAGCGTCAGATTTGACGTCGCTTTGGTGTCGAAAGAGAGGAACTCTCTGGTTTCAGAAGTGGATTCAAGTCCAATATCGACCGCGAACTTTCGGCGCTCAAAATTGCTTCGGTGACCGAGACCGAGTTGTTTTTCAAATCAAGGTTAGACCCGTGTGCAAACCGCTGGTCACACGTTGTGGATCGCGTCCACATCCCGCCTGCCATCGATATCCGCGATCCACTCCGCAATCCGCCAATCCATCCAGTGCGCATCCGGATCGCGTGTCTTTTTCCCAATAAATCCCAAATGCCCGCCGTGCCGGGTGACCACCATGTCCACATGTGACGAGTGATGCCACTGGGCAAAAATATCAAACGGCACGATCGGATCGTCCTTGCTGGTCAAGATAATCGTGGGCACACGCACATTTTTCAGCAGCGGACCTGCCGAACAATCCTCGTAGTACTCCCGCGCACCACGATAGCCCAACACCGGCGCAACAAATTGATCATCGAACTCCAATAACCGACTTGGCAGCGGATTCAGCCCATTGTCGATCAGACCTTTGACCTTCCGCCGCCGGTACCAAAGCTGCGATCGCAGCTTCCTCATAAAGTAACCTTCGTAGATGCGGTTACCAAAATTCCGCAAGTTCCACGCCGTCCGCATCAAATCAATCGGCGGCGACACAGCGATCACCGAATCCACATTTTCCGGATGGCTCTCGCCCCAGGTTCCCACGGACTTCAGCGCCACGTTGGCTCCAATCGAAAACCCCACCACACTGATTTTCGAAAGCGGACTGTGCCCGATCACGACATCAATCACATCATCCAGATCGGGGCTGCATCCTCCGTGCAAATGCGAGCGCGAAATCAGGGTACTGGCACCAAAACCTCGCATGTCCACCCGAATCGTCCGGACTCCGTGCCTGCGAATCTTTTCCGCCGCCCGCACCACGTAGGGCGAACCGTGGCAACCGACAAGCCCATGAAGCAAAATCGCAATCCGGTCTCCGGTGATCCAGTTTTTCGGTTGATCATCGTGAACCACCAGCCGATCCCCATCGCGCAGATTCACCACGTGCTGGGTCGCTTTGTACGGGCGGATCTGCCCCCGCTTGAAGAACGGTATGATGGTCTGCAAGTGTTCGTTCGCCATCCAGGGGTCAACTCGAAAAGGCGGGTAATCAGCAACAAGCATGGGAGGGGCTGGGGAAGTGGATTCAGGAAAGAGAGTTGGAGACAATGAGGCTGCCAAAGGACCAAAGGATAACCGACGCACCTCCTCTGGCCTCTGGATTCTATCTGCCGCCCTCTGGTGTTCGTAGTACCGGCGTTAGCCGGAATGGCACACACCCCGCATTCCCCGCCTAAGCCTAATAAAGGCGGTACTACAAACACATTACGATTTGGCCTCTCCGCCCAACTCGATCGTCACAAATTCCAAAACCACCAACCTTGCCAGCACCCAAACCATGCAAACCATCTCCTTCGACGATTTCACCAAAGTTTCCATCTGCACTGGCACCATCGTTTCCGCGCGGCTGAACGAGAAAGCCCGCAAGCCGGCGTTTATCTTGGAAATTGACTTCGGCAGCGAGCACGGCACGAAAGTCAGCTCTGCGCAAATCACCGACCGCTACGAACCCGAGCAGCTCATCGGCACCCAGGTCGTCGCAGTAATGAACTTCCCACCGCTACGTGTTGCCGGCATCAAATCCGAAGTCCTCGTTCTGGGCGCTCTCACCGATCAGGGCGTAGTTCTTCTCAAGCCCGATTCCGAAGTCGCCAACGGCACCCACATCGCGTGAGCGTTCCGCAACACTATTTCATCACAACAAAGTGAGCCGCTGGCCGTGAGGCCTCGGGTGCCCCGCCGCTGTGACGCGGCTCACCACCTAAAAACTCATCGCACCGATTCCCGTTTCAGGATCGAATCCCCAAAAACATCTGCGAGCGCACCAGCAACCGTCCGGGCAAAATGCCTGTTCCCAAGTTCATTCGGATGCAATCCATCCTTGCTGTAGTGCTGCGACGAATCAAGCCACATGCCCGGGGGCACAATTGGGCTCCTGAAAACGAAACTTCGAATCAATGAATCGTCTATCAACTTCAGGTCGTAGTGTCCGCACAATTCCCGTTCGAGCCCATCATAGGGATCGGAGATAAATCCGCGCGGAATTTCGACCAGGACGACCCCGACATTCGCATCCTTGAACGTCTCAATCAGGGTCACGAGGTTTTCCCTGGTTTGGGCACGAGTTTTTTGCTCGCCGTTGTAATCATGGCCACCCAATTCAATAACGACCAGTTGAGGATTCGATTCGAGGATGGCGGGAGTCATCTTTATCCCGTCGTCGGTCGCAATTCCATTGACGCCAAAATCTGCAACCGGAACTTTCAACAGCTTTTCCAGTTCCTGCGGGTAGCCATAGTCCGTCAGCGAATCTCCCAGACAGGCGATCGGTCGGTCATCCAACTCCCGTTTGCCCGATGGGTTGGTTTTGATCCATCTGGCAGCATGAAAATTCACCAGGGTAACAACCAGTGCTCCGCTGCCAAACAACAGCCATTTCCTGTTGAAGGACTTGTCACTGCCATTTCGCGACCTCCAATCGCGCAAGGCAACCGCCGACAACACCAAAAGCAAAACCCACAGTTCCATTGTCCATCCCGGTCGCTTGACCAGCAGCACCACTACCAGCCCAATCAACCAGGGCCAGACGGGTTTGTCTTTTGCAGCCGCAGCAAGACCAACAAAAACCCAAACCGAAGCCATCCACGCGAGCCAGGACGGAAAAGAAATCAGCGAACCAAACAAAAGGACAACGAACCCAATGCAAGTGAGAATTCGTTTCATCAATGTTCCAGCCGAAAAGAGACCACCCTGGTGTTTGCAATGTTCGCGACTCGTATTGTACCTGAGGCTCTACGCACCGTCGCAACAAAGTGAGCCGCTGGCCGTGAGGCCTCGGGTGCCCGCGCGCTGAGGGCCAACGGCCGGGCCAGGTAAACTGACGGGGCTTTGCCCCTGAAGGCTGGACCGCTACGGTTGCTTGTGCCGAATCCTGTGCAGAACCATTTCCTAAATGATCTGCTTGCCTTCGAGGAATTCGATGACCTTTGCCACGCAGTCGGCAGGCGATGTGTTCTCGGTATCAAGCACCAAATCGGCGTTGGAAGGAACTTCGTACTCGAATGTCGATTCCGGATCGGTTTCGGTTTCACGCTTCTTGGCCGACTCGTTGCGTGACTCGCAAAGCTCCGGCGGCGCCGAAAGGTGGACAACGATCAGCTTCTCTGCGCCAAGCACTTCTGCGGCTCGACCGCGGTCGATCTCACGGGGAGCAATCAACGACACAAGCGAAATCAAGCCCGCCCGGTTGAACAAACGGCTGACTTCCGCGACGCGGCGCATGTTCTCACTGCGACCACCGGCCGAGAAACTCAAATCGCGATTCAAACCCATGCGAACGTTCTGACCGTCGAGTACTTTCGCGCTGCGACCCAGATCGAACAGGCTACGCTCGACACCGTAAGCGGTCGTCGATTTACCTGACCCCGGCAGACCGGTGAACAGAATCGTGACGGCTTTCTGCTCGTAACGTGCTTCGCGTTCTTCGTCAGTGACCTTTGAAATTTCGCGGGTCAGCGTCGCGCTGGCAGGGGATTCGTCCCACCACGCACCCCCGGTGTTCTCTCGTGTGCGGCGGTCAAGAATCATGCCCGCGGCAACGGTGCTGTTGGTGATCCGGTCGATCACGATAAAGGCACCGGTGCAGCGGTTGCTGCGATAGCGATCAAAAGCAAACGGCTGGTTCAGCGAAATATTCACGCGGCCGATCTGATTCAACCCCAGTGACGGTGAGTCCTGGCTGTGCATCGTGTTAACATCGACTTCGTACTGAAGCGTCTTGATCACGCCGGGAACGGTCTTACTGGTTTGCTTGAACAGGTACTGCTTGCCGGGAACCATTTTGTCATCCGCCATCCAGACCAGCATCGCGTCGAACTTCTGCTCGAGCTTGGGCAAGTTCTGTGGCTTGACGATCATGTCCCCGCGACTGCAGTCGATTTCGTCTTCCATCGTCAGCGTGACCGACATCGGCACGCAGGCTTCTTCCAGATTCCCGTCGTAAGTCACGATCTCTTTGATCTTTGATCGCTTTCGCGACGGCAGCGTCATGATCTCGTCACCAACGCGGACGATGCCCGAAGCAATCGTGCCGGCAAAGCCACGAAAGTTAATGTCCGGACGAATCACCAACTGGACTGGGAAACGAAAGTCCGTAAAGTTCCGATCCGAGCTGATGTTAACGGTCTCGATAAAGTCCATCAGCGTCGAGCCATTGAACCATGGCATGTGGGCACTGCGGTTGACGATGTTGTCACCCAGCAGGGCCGAAATCGGAATGAAGTGCAAATCGGGAATGTCTAGGCGGGTTGAAAACTGGAGATAATCCCGTTTGATTTCTTCGAATCGCTGTTCGCTGTATTCGACCAGGTCCATCTTGTTGACCGCGATCAAAACGTGCTTGATACCCAGCAGCGACGCGATAAAGCTGTGACGTTTGGTCTGCTCCATCACGCCGTGATCGTGGCGGGCATCGATCAGGATGATGGCAAGGTCCGCAGTGGACGCACCGGTGGCCATGTTGCGGGTGTACTGAATGTGTCCCGGCGTGTCAGCGATGATGAACTTGCGCTTGGCAGTGGAAAAGAACCGATACGCCACGTCGATTGTGATGCCCTGTTCTTTTTCCTCTTCCAGGCCATCGGTCAGGTCGGCCAGTTTCGCCGGGTCAAAACCGTCTTCGCTTTTGGCGTCACTGGAAAGCTTGGAGGTCTTGTTGATCTGATCCAGTTGATCTTCGTAGATCATTTTGGAATCGTAGAGCAAGCGACCGATAAGCGTACTTTTTCCATCGTCGACGCTACCGCAAGTCAGAAACCGAAGGATCTCCTTCTTTTCGTGCTGCGCGAGATAGGCGTTGATGTCTTTTTCGATAAGGTCTGATGCGTTGGCCATTGTCGCTGTGGATGTTTGAGTTGTGTGATAAAGGTCGGTCGCTGGAGACCGGCGTGGCGTGGTTGGACGCCGGAGTCGGCGGACAACGTGTGCCCGTCCTGCGGTCTAGAAGTAGCCTTCTTCTTTTTTCTTCTGCATCGAGCCACCGCCGTCATCGCCATCAATGATGCGGCCCTGTCGCTCGGAAGTCGTCGTCAGCAGCATTTCCTGAATGATATCGGGAAGCGAAACGGCTTCCGATTCCACCGCACCGGTCAGCGGGTAGCAGCCCAGAGTTCGGAAGCGAACCATCTTTTCGACCGGCTCTTCGCCCTCTTTGAGCTTGAGGCGATCGTCGTCGACCATGATCAACACACCATCGCGTTCGATCACCGGGCGCATCGCGGAATGGTAAAGCGGAACGATTGGAATTTTTTCCAGGTGGATGTACTGCCAGATATCAAGTTCGGTCCAGTTGGAGATCGGGAACGCACGGATGCTTTCGTGGCCTTTGACTTTGGCGTTGTAGATGTTCCACAGCTCGGGACGCTGGTTCTTTGGATCCCAGCCATGGTTCTCGTTACGGAACGAGAACACGCGTTCTTTGGCGCGGGATTTTTCTTCGTCGCGACGACCGCCACCAAAGGCCGCATCAAAACGGTACTTGTTGAGCGCCTGAATGAGCCCCTGGGTCTTCATCACGTCGGTGTGAGCGGGATCGAAAGGATCAAGGTTCAGCGCCCGACCTTCTTCGTTGATGTGGACAATCAAATCCAGGCCAAGCTCCTTCTGGATGTACTCCGAGCGGAACTTGTACATGTCCTGGAACTTCCAGGTGGTGTCGACGTGCATCAGAGAGAACGGTGGCTTGGCCGGGTAAAAGGCCTTCATCGCCAGGTGCACCATCACGGATGAATCTTTCCCGATGGAGTAGAGCATCACCGGGTTTTTGAATTCGGCAGCGACTTCACGAATGATGTGAATGCTTTCGGCTTCGAGTTGCTTGAGGTGCGTAAGCTGATAGGGACTGGACATGGGAAGATTGGGTCAGGACAAGGGCGGCTTTCTGAGCCTGGGTCGTTAATCAAATCGGCAGGAATCGACCACAAAGTAAACGAAGCCATCAATATAGTTGTCACTTTGCAGATCAACAGATGTGTCACTGCGATCGGGAGATTTCCCAAGCCTGCCTGTTTTTCGCAGTATGAAGCCCTTAAGCCGACTTTTTTGGGGTCACAAATGAAGTTAGCGTCGACTTCAAGTAGTCTTTACAATAATGGACCAAGCGACTGAAAGCACTTTTGAGCCCGGATTATTCACGAGGCGTGGGCGTAGCTTTCAGTTTAGCCAATGATCATCGCACGGGTTGGAAAAGAGTCTCTGTCCTGGACTTCATCAACGAGGTGAACCGAAATCCGGGCGACAATCCAGCTTTGACCTTCGTATCAGTGAGGTTCAACGCGAATCAACGCCCGTCGTCGTGAATAATTCCGGTTGAGGAGTCACATGGCCAAAGTCAAATGCCCCAGACGCGACCCAGAACCAGTAGACTTGCGCCGCTTTTGCTTTCGCGGCCCAATTTTCGTTGGGACATTTATTGCGTTGAGCATGCTGGTCGCTGCGGCCCACGCAAACGAAGACGCGTTCTCTTTCGCAAAAGCTGAATCCGGTTTTCGCTTTGCCGAAGTCCCCATCAACGCGGGCCTGCCCCAAGGTGCCAACGAAGACGACCTGAAAGCTGACTCCGAAGATACGTCAAAGCATTTCTGGTTTCTCTACGGCGACGCTTCGTCCCAGGCGGTGTGCCTGCGATTCGATCCGGAGAATCCTTCGTTGCTTCTGATTGACGTGAACCGCAACCAGAAGTATTCCGCAAACGAATCGCTCCAATCGTCTGGTGACGGAATCTGGTTCGCCGAACTCACTGGCGAATTTGGCTCACTACAGAACCAAACCGAAAAGCAAACCGTCCGCATCCGCCGCGACGAATCCTCGGCCCAATGGTATGTCGCGACCGCAGGAAACCGCGTGGGCCAAGCCGACTTTGGAGGCAACCGGTGCGACGCAAAAATCGAAGACAAAAATGCCAACGGTTTGTGGTTCGATCCTGCCGACCGACTGCTGGTGGACTTTGATCAAAACGGAAAACTCAGCCGACTGCGTGAGCAAATTCCGGCTCAGGGGATGCGAAAAGTTCGCGGCACGGTCTGGGCCATCGCAGGTTCACCCGAGGGCAAAGCCGTGACGCTTTCCCAGGTCGTCGGTTCGGGTTTCATCATTCCCACTCTTGAACTTGCCGACCCTTCCGCCAAAGTCACTTCCGTCAGCGGGCAACTGGGATCCAGTTCAGGAATCGGCATTCCCATTTCGTCAATTGATGAACCGATCGAAGTTCCCGTCGGTGACTGGTACGTCGAAAGGTTGTTCTTCGACGTCACCACCGATGACCACGTTTTCCAATTCGGATTTGCACGCTACGAAGCCGCTACAGCGATCAAAATAGCCGACGAAGAAAGCAAAGAAATCCACTTGCTGGGCGAGCTTTCACTTTCCGCCACCGTCAGTGTGCAGCGTAACGGTGGCGACACCCACATGACTCTCATCCCCAGCCTGACAAGCGACTCCGGCAGCTACATGATCGCCTCCCGAACCGGCAAGCGATCGGCTAACAATGAAAACCGATTGATGTGCTTTAGCCGCGCGCTCGATCAGCAGCTGGGAGTCGGATCGTCCGGTTTCTCCTGAGGCTCCTTTTGTCCGATCCGGGTCCGGATCCCCGCAAACGTCGCGGTCTCGCAAGTCACTTCCACACTTGAATTTGATACCGGCCCACTCGCCGGGGTGATTGAATTTAGCGCCACTCCCAATGACAAATGATCGACAGAGCTTTCGTCGATAACCGCCGCCTTCACCGCAACTCACTGGAAGACCCATGCATTGCCACTTGGTACACCGACACGTTTTCTCTCTCGCAATTTTGACTGCTTTGCTGTGCTGCCTCTCTCCAGCAAGTACCCACGCACGGGACGAACTGCTGACACAGGCTCCCAGTGAATATCGGGCTTTCGGGGTCGTCAAAGACCAACAGGGCCACCCGATCGTCGGTGCCAAAGCTTCACTGGTCTCGCTACAAACCGAACCGGTTCTATACCAGGACCTGCTGTACAAAACGCCCGCAGTAACCACGGCCACCTGCGACCTGGAAGGCAAATTTGACATCCGCATAGCCGGCACGGACAAACGATGGGACGCAATCAACGACAGAAGCGAGCTTTTGTTGCTCGTTGAAGCCCCAGGCTACGCAACCTCTGTCAGGAAATTCAATCGTTCCCGCTTGCTGGTCAACTTGCCATTCGACATCCCGCTGGACCCCTGCGACGCGTGGCAACTCAAAGTCATCGACCAGGCCGGCGAACCGGTATCTGATGTGACCGTTAGCGTCGGGCAAATCGACTCGCACCGCTTGCCTTTCAAGCTGGATGTTTTGCAACCGGTCACCGATTCGGGCACGGGTCTGTTTTCCATCAACGGCGTGACTCGCGAGTCACTCTCGGGCGTGTTTGTGTCCAGCAAAAAGAAAGGAAACTTCTTCCTTGGATTTGAATCCAAAGGAAACTTGCCCGTGGTTCGAATTCCGCAAACCGGCGTCGTCAAAGGCATCTTTGAACTGGCCGATAGAGACGATACCAAGGCGCTGACTGGCTCAGCGGCGATCTTCACAAGCGGGAACCTGTATGCCAGCCCCGATGCTTCGAAAGCGCTCTCGTGGGCCATCGTGGCTATCGACGAAAACGCCTCCGCATCGGCCCCCAACCTTTCCCTGGGTCCGATTACATGCGAGATACTGGACCCGTACTCCGTCCCTTTTTGCCCCAGCATGAAGGACTACAAACCTGCCCCGACGCTCACTGCCGACAACTCGCCACTGGAACTCAGACAGAAACTCTACCCCGTTGAAATGGTGAAGCTTCGGATTGAAAACGAAGACGGCGAACCGATTCCCACCGTTCAAACCTACGCTTTTGGTGATATCCGGGGCGGTGACGATGTCGACGGCGAATTCCTGATTCCCATTGCCGCGGGCGAAAAACCATCCGGGCAGTTGTTCCCGTATGACTCGACAGGCAAATACCTGATTACCGGCAATTTTGGCGTGATTCTGGACCGGCTCCAACGCGTCAACGGTGAGTACAAACCGATCATCATGACGCGCAGCAGATCGCTTCAGGGAACCGTTACCGACGAACAGGGCAAACCGATCGCCGGTGCCAAAATCGAATACTCTGTTCAAGTCGGCAGCTCCACATTATCCCAATCGACGTTGTCGAACCTCTCGGGCGACTTTCGCATCGACGGCCTGCCTCCCAATGCCAGCGTCACACTCAAAGCCAACAGGGAAAACCTCGCCACCCCTGGTGACACAAACATCTCCGCCATGTCAGGTAGCCCCGAACCGGTCATCATTCCGGTCGTTGCCCAACGCGTCGCCGCGATTGCGGGCATGGTCACTGACCAGCAAGGCAACCCCCTGGCCGGTGCCAAAGTCAAACTTTTTCGCGCTGTCGCCTTTCAACCCGAAGGCTACCAAGCCGAACGTCTTCAGGCCGTCGATTTGATCCCCGAATATGGCGACTGCGTCACCGACGCGACAGGCAGTTTCCGCTACCCGTCGACAACCCGATTCGCCGAAAGAATCCAAGTCTCCGTCACCGCCCCCAATTTTCGCCCGCAACGATTTCCTTTCATCAACGGTTCGCTAAAAGAAGTTGGCGAGCAAACGATCCAATTGGGAAGTTTCCCACTTTTCAAGCTTCCCAAAACCCGATCGACAACCGTCACCGTCGTTGACAAAGCATCCGGCGACCCGGTCGAGAAAGCCAAACTGGTCTTCGTTGGCATCGACACCACCAAACAGATCGCCACCACCGACTCCCAGGGTATAGCAACTCTAAACCTCGCGGACACAAACCAGTTGCTGGCCGTCAAAGCCAATGACTACCAGCTCAACCTGGCCAGTTTCAAGAACATTCCGGCCACGATTGAGGTTTCCCTTGAAAGCCAGAACGATCCGCAGCCCCTCCCATGGACGGGCAAACCCTGGCAGGCCTTCCACGGTCCCACTTCGGGGCTTCTTCAGCAGCTTGAAATCCCGCAGCCCAAAGAATCCACCTACTATCGCCAGACCACGTTTTTCAAATCACAACTGAACACGGACTTTGCGGCTTTCAAGAAAGCCATGCTCGTTCCCGGCTACGAACACCAACAGTCAATCCTGATGATCAATTCGGGAGAGATCTTTCTCCATGCACCCCGCGAGTCCTACCAGATTCTGAGGGCGGCTCCCTTGCCCGCCGGTCAAAAGGCCGCGTTGCTGGCTCAGTTTGCCTTGCTATCCACGGATGAAGAATTCAAGGAAGAACTTTATGGCGAAGCCATCGTTCAATCCGCAGAATGCACTGGCCAGAATCAACTGTTCGCAATTGGGCAAATCGCCAGCCCGCTGATCATTGATGGACAGATCGATGTTGCCAAAGAACTGGTCAGCGAAACGTGGGAATCCGCAAAGGAACTCAGAGAAATCCTCGAATCTGAACAGGCCAGCCCCAAGGTCGGCGAATCGAGAGTCTTCGCGCCCGTCCTTGGGCTGATCGATGCCGACACCGGCATCAAGCTGATCCGTCTGACGGCTCGGGAAATCGAAATCTCTGGCTTGATCGCCCAGTGTGCGGCTTACGCTTCGCTGGCCGGTGATCAGGACATCGATGCGATTTGCAAAAAGCACGATGTCACTTTTGACGCCACCGGAATCGAAAATTTGACTTCCAAAGTCAGCACAACGCGTACTCGCTACGACGCGGTCGCCGCCTGGATTCAGGAACACGTTGACAAGATGCCCGACTCGACCGCCAAAATCGGCAGCATCCTTTTTGCGGCCCGGCACCTTCCGCCGGGCCAACAGCGAACGCAGCTGATTCACAAGGCAGCCATCGCCCGCAAGGCCTGCAATCCTTCGTACCACTGGGATGACCCGGCCAAGCCAATCCTCGAAGAGCTACCCAAGTTCGATTCCATCACCACGTCCGAGTTTGACGATCTGCTCTTCGCCGTCATCGAACACGCGCCTCCCAAAACCGACAGCATGCAGCTCAACGGTGTCTACGCCAACCTGATCAAGATGCTGGCCGTTCGCGATCCCGACGCCGCCAGCAACCTGCTCGAACCCGCGTTTGAAAATGGTACCTGGCTATATGGCGACCCCAACTGGTCGGCTTTCAGCGATAACTCTTTGCTGAAAGCCTGGTCTTGGATCGATCCAAAACTGGCGTTCGAAAAGGCCCTCGAGCTATCGGATCGCTACTCCGACGATGACCCGGTCCGCAAACTTCAGCTTCTTACCACCGTCATCAACGAGCTCAACACGATCGCCACCGGCAAGGGTATGCTACAGGTCCACGGCGACCGCACGTCGATTCATTGGATCAATAATTGCTTGAATTAGTTCTCCGTCAAGTCAGCAGTATTTTTGCTGGCGTATTTTTCACGGAGGTTGATTGATGGCGACGATGAGCAATGAAATTCTTACAAACTTTGAAAACGTTACAGACCCGCGTGTCAATCGTGGCAACAACCACCCGCTGCTGGAATTGATTTTCATGGCGCT
>CALFWR010000096.1 GCA_937928555.1 uncultured Pirellulaceae bacterium | reverse complement strand
CGGGAGCAAGGGGAAAGTTGAATTTCAACAAGAATCGCGAATCATCCGATAGATGAAAACCACAGCGATCGTTTCATCGCATCAGAGACGCGGATCACTGTCTCAACTGATTCTGACGCCCACGCCTCGTGAATAATCCGGGTTCAAAGGGCTGCATGCCAAACTGGTCGATGGCTTCACTTTCACGATGCCCGACACGGCCAAAAACCAGAAACAGTATCCCCAACTCGATTCCCAGAAGCCAGGAATCGGCTTTCCCATCGCGCGATGCGTCGCGGTTATCTCATTGGCAACAGCCTGTGTGATGGATTTGGGGATCGGCCCCTACCCTGGCAAGGGGACCGGGGAAACGGCTTTGCTGCGCAAGCTGATGCATTGTTTCAGCAAAGGCGATATCGCAGTTCTTGATCGCTATTACTGTAGCTTCATGATGATTGCCGCGATGCTTTCTGGCGGGGCCGACGTGTGCTGCAGAAAGCATCACCTTCGCAAGTCCGATTTCCGCCGCGGCAAACGAATCGGAAAATACGACCATCTGATTGTTTGGACTCGGCCACAGCGTCCCAAGTGGATGGACGAGCAAACGTATCAGGGCATTCCCCAAACGATCACGCTCCGCGAGGTCAAGCTGACGATCTCCGAGCCAGGCTTTCGCACCAAGAGCCTGATCGTGATCACGACGCTGACCGAGGACCGGAAGTTTTCCAAGTCGGACATCGCTGATCTTTATGGTTTTCGTTGGAATGTGGAGTTGGATATCAGAAGTATCAAATCCAAACTGAATCTGGAGCACGTTCGCTGCAAGTCACCGGAGATGGTTCGCCGGGAATTGTGGACAACGCTGCTTGCCTACAATCTGATACGCAGTACGTCGGCCGCCGCGGCGATGTTACATCAAGTGCAACCGAGAACGATCAGTTTCACATCAACTGTTCAGTTTGTGCTTCAGGAATGGAAGACTCTTTCACGGCCCCAACTGATGCCACTTTCGGTTGATCTGAACGATTTCGCGTTGACAATGCTGGCCGGGATTGCGAAATGTCAGGTCGCCAACCGACCCGGAAGAATTGAACCAAGAGTTCTCAAAAAGCGACTCAAACCTTACAAGCTAATGATGGAGCCAAGATCCGTCCTGAGACAAAGGATACTTGAAGCGTGAAAAACCGAGACAGTGCCATTCGGGTCAGGCTACTTTTTTCTTCCCCATTGCGTGTCGTGCTCCGTGCGAAGAAATGGATCCTTTAACCTTCTAGACACGGGAAACGACGCAATGGGCCTTTCTGCAAAATATTTCTGATGAATAATCCGGGTTTATTCGTCTTTCTCTTCCACTTGTAAGGCGTCCTGCCCTGTGCGTTATCGCTACTTTTCCTCAAACAACACAATGTACTCCGAACATTCCGCCATCATCGGTGTCACAATATTGGTTAGAATCGCGTAGCGTTTAAGTGAATCCGTCTCAATCTGGAGGTAGGTACGTGGCATTGGTGGTTAAAGAGGGGAGTGTTCTGCAAGAGAGATATCTAATTCACTCGCGGCTCGGAACCGGTGCGTTTGGGATAGTTTGGAGGGCGCATGACCAAAAATTGAGAAGAGATGTCGCCATCAAGAGAATTATTGCAGGGAGCTCGGCGCTAGAGGAAGGCCAAAAAGTTTCAAAGCTCAATCATGCAAACGTTGTTCACGTTTACGAAGTGCTCGAGCTGGACGGTGATTCTTTCTTGATCATGGAATATGTTCCCGGTGTTTCCCTTGATCAATTTCTAATGTCCATTCGTGATGAATGGCTCGGCGAAACGCAAGCGATTTCCATAATTGGCGATTGTTTGGAAGGGTTGAGTCACGCTCATGACAATGGTGTCGTCCATCGTGATCTCAAACCCGGGAATATCATGTTTTCCGATGAATTGGAAACTGCCAAATTGATGGATTTTGGTTTGGCGAAGCACAAAACGGGCGAGCCGGAAGAGACGCAGTCTCAGTCGGTTTTTGGTGCCAAATCTGGGACTCCTTCGTATATGTCGCCCGAACAGGCCATGGGAGACCGCTTGGACAAGTCAACAGACGTGTTTTCGTTAGGCATAGTCGCTCATTTACTCTTAACGAAAAGGCATCCGTACATCGACCTTACCGGCCTGGAATCCACATTTGATTTAATTAAGTCTGACGAGTTTGAGCCTGAGCCAACTCGACGAATCAACGCGAAGATTACCCATGCGCTCGGTGACGTTATCGACAGAATGCTAGAGAAACGTCGGGAGAATCGGTTTTCTGATGCTCGTGAGGCCTATGAGGCATTCAAACTGGCGACATCACGTGTTCGCAACTGCCACGCTTGCGGAAATGAAAACGACGAGAGCAATAATTTCTGCGGCGCATGCGGGGAGAAGCTACTTACGTTTGACGATATTTCATCGGGGCTGACAGCTGATAGTGACGCGGAAGCGCTCACAAAAGAAGGATTCGCATTGGCCAATCAATACAAGTGGGTGGATGCCATCAAGAAATATAAAGATGCGGTGGAGGCAGACTCGACCTATGCTCTGGCATACGCAAACTGGGGGTATGCATTAAATCATCTTGGACATCACAAAGAAGCTATTGAAGTGCTTACTAAGGCGATTGAGATTTCTGAGCATTTTGCGTGCTACGATTATCGTGGATTTGCATATTCAAAGTTGCGTGAGAATGAAAAGGCCTTGGCTGACTTTGATAAGGCAATCGAAGATCAGCCGAATCGAATCGGATTCAGACTGCATAGGATTCACGTCCTTTTTTATATGGAACGCTATTCAGATGCGTACGAGGACGTAATTCAAGTTTTGAAGAGAGACCCTCAAAACACAAAGGCTCTCCACTTCAAGAGCCGAATCGAAAAGCACATTGGAGGTCTTGGACTGTAGAAATAGTCGTTGAATCGCCTATTCACTTCTCCTGCGAAACTTCTTCTCTGGTCCGGCCTTTGCGGAAAGGCTCTTTTGGTCGACGAGCATCTCGACGCCGGAGGTGCCCAGGAGTTGGCGGAGGCGGTCGCACATCTGTTCGTTGACGTCGATCTTTTTGTGGCTGTCGACCTGCACGACCATGCCGTTGTCGAGGACGAGCTCGATTTTGAGGTCGCGGGGGCCCGGGTAGCCGCGGATGATTTCGTAGGCGGTTTTCAAACCGTCGGAACCGTGGCGTTGTTGGTCGATACTGATTTTGAGGCCGGTGGTCATGCTTGAGCCAAGCTCGTCAATCGGGATTAGCTTGTCGACGATCAGATTGGGCTCGTCGCCGCGGTAGTCGAGCTTGCCCTGGACGACGACGACGGCGTCGGGTTTGATCATCTCGCCGACGTTGGCAAACGTTGATGGCCAGGCGATCGTGCGGATCGCGCCGTCGACGTCTTCCAAATCGAACATCGCGTACTTGGTCGGGTCGCTGGGGCTTTTCTGGTTCTTGGTGTGAGCCAACCGCAACGCGGCGATCATTCCACCCATCGAAACTTTGTCGCGGTGCTTGCTGCCCTCGAGACCGCTGGTCTTGTGAGAACAGAACTTGGTCAAGCGATCCGCGTACTCGGCCAGCGGGTGGCTGGTCAGGTAGTAACCAAGGACTTCCTTTTCATAGACCAGTTTCTCGCGCTCTTCCCATTCGTTGGTCAATGGCATGTCGATCTTTTCGGGTTCGGCGGCAGCGGCGGAGGTGTCGGGAGTTCCAAACAGATTCATCTGGCCGCTCTTTTTGTCGGCTTGGGCCGAAGCACCTGCCTGAATCGCCCGATCCAATGTGGCCAGCAATTGAGCCCGATGCCCGCCAAAGCAATCCATCGCCCCGGCCTTGATCAGGCTTTCGAGCGACGAACGTGAGCACTTGTTGGATTCCACCCGCTCGCACAAATCAAAGATGTCCTTAAACGGTCCGTTCTCGCGGCGCTGGTCCACGATGGCTTGGGCCGCACTGCCGCCGCAACCTTTGATGGCACTCATGGCAAAGTGAATGTTGTTTTCGTCGTCGACCGCGAAATGCACATCGGAGGTGTTGACGCTGGGCGCGACGACTTCCAGGCCCATCCGGTCGCAGTCTTCCATGTGTTCGACCAGGGAGTCCTTGCTGACAAAGTTCCGCCCCGGAATATCGCCGGTCAGCAGAGCGGCCATGAACTCGATCGGGTAATGCGTTTTCAGATAAGCGGTTTGGTAGGCGATCAGGGCGTAGGCGGTCGAGTGGCTTTTGTTGAAACCGTAACCGGCGAACTTGAGAATCATGTCCCAGAGGTCCTGGGCGTCTTTTTTGGAAAGCCCCTGTTTGACGGCGCCTTCCATGTAGGCTTCGTAGTTCTGGGCGATCAGTTTTTCTTTCTTTTTACTGATCGCTTTAATGCACGTGTAGGCAGAAGCCAGGGGGATCATGCCGACCTGGTTGAGGATCCGCATCACCTGTTCCTGGTAGACCATCACGCCGTTGGTCTCTTCGAGGATCTCCTTCATCAGCGGCAGTTTGTACTCGGCCGGCTTGCGACCGTGTTTGACTTCGATGTACTGATCGACCATCCCGCCTTCGAGTGGGCCAGGGCGATAGAGGGCCGCGGTGGCGATGATGTCGAGGAAGTGGTCGGGCTTCATTCGCTGCAAAAGGTCACGGATGCCACCGGATTCCAGTTGAAAGACGCCCTTGGTTTCGCCGCGTTGGAGCAGCGCGAACGTTTCGGTGTCGTCGAGTGGAAAGTCATGAATGTCGATCCGCTCGCCCCGGGTTTGCTCGATGATCTTCACGACGTTGGAGAGGATCGTCAGGTTCCGCAGTCCGAGGAAGTCCATCTTCAGCAGGCCCGCGGCTTCGACGTCGTTCATCGACCACTGCGTGATCACGTCGTCCTTGCCGGAGACTTTGCCCAGGGGCACGTACTGGTCCAGCGGTCCGTTGCCGATCACGACCGCCGCGGCGTGGGTGCCGATGTTGCGGGCGAGGCCTTCGAGCTTGCGGGCGAAATTGATCAGCTCTGCGATCTCGGGATCGCCTTCGTAGGCGGATTTGAGTTCTTCGGACGTATCAACCGCATCGTCCAGGGAGATACCGAGCTTGTCGGGGACCATGGCGGTGATCTGGTTGACGCGGGCGAGGGGAATTCCAAGAGCGCGGCCGACGTCCTTGATGGCGGCGCGAGCCTTGAGCGTTCCAAAGGTCCCGATCTGGGCGACGGATTCTTCGCCGTATTTGTCTTTGACGTACTGGATGATTTCGCCGCGGCGTTCTTTGCAGAAGTCGATGTCGATATCGGGGGCTTCCAGGCGGTTTTCGTCCAGAAAGCGTTCGAACAGCAGGTCGTATTTGATCGGGCAGACGTGTGAGAGGTAGAGCGCGTAACAGACGATGGCTCCGACGCCCGATCCACGGGCGGTGGTGGGGATGTCGCGCTGGCGGGCCTGTTCGACAAAGTCCCAGCAGATGAGAAAGTAGTTGGGGAAGCCCAGTTTGTTGATGACGCCGAGTTCGCGATCAAGGCGGGCTTTGACGACGTCGGAAAGTTCACCGCCGGGCAGCATTTCTTCGTTGCCGGCGTAGCGTTCCTTGAGTCCTTTTTCGCACAGCCAGCGAAGTTCATCTTCGGGCGAGCGCTGCGAGGGCACATCGAAAACCGGAAAGTACCGTTCGCCCAGGGTCAGATTGATGTCGACCGAATCGGCGATCTCCTGACTGCGGGCGACGCAGTCTTCCATCCCGGGAAAGGCATCGTACATCGCTTCGGGCGGACGAAGGTAGAACTCGTCGGTGTCCATCTTCATCCGGTTTTCGTCGGTGCGAAATTTTCCGGTGTTGATGCACAGCATCACGTCCTGGGCCGAAGCGTCTTCGCGGTCGATGTAGTGGCAGTCGCTGGTGGTGACGATCGGGATGCCGACGCGGTTGGCGACTTCGACGGCGCCCTGAAGTTGCTGCCGCTGAATCTCCAAGCCGTTGTTCATGACTTCCACGAAGTACCGTTCGCCGAAAAGGTTGCGGAACCACTGAGCGATTTCGATGGACTTTTCGATTTGCTCTTCGGCCCCGTTGCCGCTGGCGAGAACCGAGCGGCTAAATTCGGAAGAGACGCAACCGGAAAGGCAGATGATGCCTTCGGAGTGGGCGGCGAGGAGTTCCTTGTCGATGCGGGGTTTGAAGTAGAAGCCTTCGAGCCATGCGGCGGAAGCCATTTTGACCAGGTTGTCGAAGCCTGTTTTGTTTTGGCAGAGAAGGGTCAGGTGGTAGGAGGACTTTTTGCCGCTGCCTTTGACTTTGCGGCTACCGGGCGCGATGTAGGCTTCGTAGCCGATGATCGGGTTGATGTCGTTGGACTTGCAGGTTTTGTAAAACTCGAGAGCGCCATGAAGGTTGCCGTGATCGGTCAGGGCGAGGGCGTTCATGCCGTGTTCTTTGGCGCGGCCAACAAGCCGCGGGATCGAGCTCGCGCCGTCAAGGAGGCTGTAGTGGCTGTGGCAGTGGAGGTGAACAAAGGGGCGGTTGGACATGTGGTTTTCACTGGGACGTTTTGATGGGCTGAATTCTGGCGGAATCCAGTTGAGCTTCATCGACAGATTTTAGCGAATTAAGCGAGACTCACCACAATCAACGACGCTTCATTCGGGAGTGCCTGAATTTCCCGCACAACCGTCATTCCTAATTTGTATGGCGAAGCGAATCGAGGTAGTGAAGTTCCAAAGAGAACCTATGTTTTTTCAATGGTTCCCACACAGGCGGCTCCCGGCTGTGAGCCAGATTAAATTTCCCACTCCCGTTGTTGTTTCATGGCACGAAAAAAAACCAGTCGCAGAAACCGTAAAAGGTCAGCTTCTTCCACCGCAAGCCCGTCCAAGCGAGGACGTGCGCGAGGCAAGTCGGACGCGAATCAGGCGGTCGCCGATTCGCATGTAACTGAGTTGGAAGAGTTGTTTGCCGGAGACACCGGTTTGCAGGTTGCGACTTTGGAAGCAGAGGACTCAGAAGTTACTGTGAGAGCTGATGGGGCCAGCGAACGTGGGGCCAGCGAACGTGCGTCTTCAGAGTCGCACGAGGACCGTCGCTCGGAAGATTCGTGGGAGCAGATAAGTGCCAAGTACGCGGACAAACTGGCTCAAGAGGACGACGAAGCTGAACCGGAGTCCAAAGAAAGCCCCGAGTCGATCCTTGATCGTGTTTCGCACCTTTTCGAGGAAGAAGACGGCCTTGGCGTTGACGCCGCGCCAGAGTCTGTCACAGAAGAGTCATCATTGATCACGTCCGACCAGACATTGCCGAGTGACCTTGAAAAGCTTGTCAGACGACTGGAGTTGCATGTTGATTCGGTCGTCGCTGGCCTTGAGCAGCGGATTGAAAAATTGCTTGGCAGTTCTGCCGGCTCGATCGCCGCGCCGCTGTCAGTTGATTCCGCCGTTGATGTCAGCGCCGACCAAGATGAGTCGGCAGGTGAGCTTGATGAGGAATCTGGCTGGGAAGCGACCAAGCGTTCGATGATGACGAAGTACGGCGAGGTTCCTGGCGTTGGCGAGGGAGAAGAGGCCGGCAGCGATGTTTCAGATGCGGGTCTGGATGAAGATGCCGTTTCGATCACCGAATCAGAATCCGATGGTGAAGCACAATCGGATGAGGAATCAAAGTCCGATGGGGAAGTGAAAGAAGAGAAGGATGATTCGGCATCGAGCTTCGACAGCGGCCTGACCGCTGTGATGAGTGCTGAGGATGCTGATTCGATTCAGAAGCTGAAGGATCAGTTGACGTCGCAGCTTCGCGAAGCCGAGATTGAGCTTTCGATCAGTCGCGCCAAAATGAGCCAACGCAAGGCGAAGCTGGACCAGATGCAGTCCGACATCGAGCGCCGCGAGAAAGAGATGGCAGACGGATTGCGTGAGGGTGCTGGGAAAAGTGCGGGACGCAGTCGACTTTTGAATCGCTGGCTGAATTCACGAAAGTAATATCGTTTCTCAGGCCGTCGCTAAATGGTTTGGCTTGAGCCCGAATTATTCACGCGGCGTGGGAAAGCGAAAGAGCTTTGCCGAGGGCCGCTGGTCGGGATATGGCTGCTGGATGATAATAAGACCTGAAATTATCAGAGGTCTACCACTGGCGGAAACATGGCAACGGAGTCGCCGAAAACGAAAAAGAAGTATCGATTTGGTGCATTGGCTTTGGCACTGGTCGGCTGCCTGCTGATGTGGGTGGCGATGCCGCCGCTGAAGCTGTCCTGGTTGGCATGGCTGGCGCTGGTGCCGTTTGCCTGGTTGGTGTTGCCGCAGCAAGCCGAATTCAAGCTTTATCGACAGGTCTGGCTGGCGACGTTTCTGTGGTGGCTGGCGACGCTGCACTTTGTACGGCTGCCGTTTTGGGGGCTCTGGTTTGGCTGGGCGCTACTGAGTTTTTATCTTTCGCTGTACGGTCCGCTGTTTGTTGCTGCCAGCCGGATGATGGTGCATCGCTACAGAGTCCCGGCGGTGATCGCGATCCCGGTTTGCTTTGCCGGTTGCGAGTGGATACGGGTGAACTTTCTGACCGGATTCGGGTTGGCCTGTTTGAGCCATTCGCAGTTCGAGGTTCCGGCGGTTTTGCAGATCGCGCCACTCTGCGGAGCGACAGGGATCACGTTTGTGTTGGCGGCGGTGGCGGCGGCGGTTGCTGTTGCGACGGCGTGGATTCGCAAAGAAGATTCGAAGTTCCCTGCTTTGGCGGCGCGGGTCGTTCACGCGTTCGTTGCGGTTGCGATTTTGGTGGGCGTGCTGGGGTTTGGTACATGGACGCTGGCGAAAGCCCGCAAGGCCCAATCGGAAGCGGAAAAGCACGAACACTTGACCGTTGCGGTGATTCAGCCATCGATCGATACCTTGCTCAAGCCGATGAGCCTTGAAGAGGTGGAAGCCAATTTTGCGGACAGGCGAAATTTGACGATCGCGGCACGGAACAAGGCGGATGTGGATCTGGTGATTTGGCCGGAATCGAGTTTCAGGTACGAAGACTATCTTTCGGACTCGCCGCGGATGTCTCGTGAGGATCTGCAAACGATGCAGAAGTTGGCGTGGCGGTCGGCGGTTGGGTGCCCTGCTCCGTTCGCCGATGCGGTGCCGATGGTCGTTGGTACCGCGACACGTGATCCGGCCAGGGGGCAGGCGTTTAACAGTGCGGTTCTGTTCGATGAAGTGGGCGAAGTTGACGCCCGCTACTACAAGAACCATTTGGTGATGTTCGGCGAGTACTTTCCGATCGTGGGCATGATTCCGGGGCTCAATACGATGTTCCGCAGTTTCAGTTCATGGGATGCGGGGGATGAGTTTTCGCGTTTTCAGTTGGGTGAAGTTTCGATTTGCCCGAACATCTGTTTCGAGACGACGGTTCCACGACTGGTTCGACGGCAGCTTAATGAGCTTGAAGCCGCGGGTGGGCCGATCGACGTGATTGTCAACGTGACTAACGACGGATGGTTTTTTGGGACCAGTTGTTTGGATCTGCATTTGGCTTGTAATGTGATGCGGGCTGTGGAAGCCAGGCGTCCGCTTCTGGTCAGCGCCAATACGGGGTTTTCAGCGCAGATCGACGAGATGGGGCAGTTGGTTCAGGTTGGGCCCAGGCGCAAAGAAGCGTTTTTGATTTGCGACGTACGGGTGCCCGATGCGGTGGTGAGTGTGTATCGCGGTTGGGGCGGTTGGTTTGGGCCGCTGTGTGGCGGAATGGTCGTGTTGTGTTTGGTGGCGTCGCGATTCAGACGGATTAACCGTGATGATTTGGATCTGGAAACTCTGGAGAAGCTGACAAGATAATGGGCACAAGGTAGTAGGCACACTCCGTGTGCCGTTTTTGATTGTGATCGACGCCGGCAGGCGCCCGATGACATGCGGAGCGGCTGTAATTTTATTCACCGCGATGCCAATGCTCTCCCGATGCCAATGCTCTCCCTTTGGCAACGTCAAACGCGCGTAACCTTCCCCGGGGTGATCGATAAAAGCACAGCCTCGGCGTGTGCTGCGTTTGGCATGAGACGGGCATGAGACGGCACACGGAGTGTGCCTGCTGCCTACTTTGTGCCTACTTGAGGCCGCGGCCCAGATGGCGGGCGATGAAACTGGCTTTGGAGCGTTCGCGTTGGGTGCCGTGAATGTCGGGGCGAGTTTTGAGGGATCGAATCAGGCGACCGCGGCGGTCGAGTTCAGCTTCGACTTCCGACCGGATGATCAGCGTGGGGCTGACCGAGACGCCGACCGGTGACACGCTGCGGGAAAGGGAACGTGATCTTCGGCGTCGCGAAAATGAAGACGAGGAAGTTGATCCGCCGGCGATGGTCAGGGTGCCGCCGTCGGGAACGCTGACGACCGTGTTGACGTTAAAGACACGAAAGGTCGGAAGCTGAACGGTGGTGTTGACGGACTGCGCTGTGGCGGTCGATGCCAGAGAAACAGTCAGCAGCAATGCGAACGTGAACGCAAAAGCGAAACGGATTGAATGTTGCATGCTTTTCCTTTGCGTCAAAAATTGAAAACTGCTGCCCGTGCTCGGGCCGATTTAAGGCTGCATCGAATCACGGAGCGTTTGCCGGTCGTGTTCGATCAGGGCGTCGGTGAGCAGACTAACGTTACCGGCAATGATTTGATCCAGCTTGTAGATGGTCAAGCCAATTCTGTGATCGGTGACGCGATTGTCGGGAAAGTTGTACGTTCGGATACGTTGGCTGCGGTCTCCGGAGCCGACCAGCGATTTTCGCTCGCTGGCACGTTTTTCGTTTTCCTCGCGCATCTTATGTTCGTAAATGCGTGACTTGAGCACGCGGAGGGCTTTGGCGAGGTTCTTGTGCTGGCTTTTTTCGTCCTGAATGGCGACGACGATTCCGGTTTCGTGGTGCGTGAGTCTGACGGCGGAATCGGTTTTGTTGACTTTCTGGCCGCCGGGTCCGCTGGCGCGATAATTGTCACGGCGATAGTCATCGGGTTTGAGATCGACTTCGACGTCTTCGGGTTCGGGCAGGACCGCGACGGTGGCGGCGGAAGTATGAATGCGGCCTTTGGTTTCGGTTTCGGGGACGCGCTGCACGCGATGCCCGCCGCTTTCGTATTGCAGTTCGCGGTAGACGCCTTCGCCCTGGATACCCACGGTGACTTCTTTGAAGCCACCAATTTCGCTAGCGCTGGAGTCGATGATTTCGATTTTCCACTTTTTGGTTTCGCAGTGCTTTTGATACATGTTCAAAAGGTCACCTGCGAACAGGGCGGCTTCGTCGCCACCGGTGCCGGCACGGATTTCCATCACGCAGCGGGTTCGGTTGGCGTCTTCGCCGCCGATGGTCATGTCCAGCAGTCCGGCCCAGAGTTCCTCGCGTTCGCCGGTCAGCGTTTCGAGTTCCGCTTCTGCCATTTCTCGTTCGTCGGAGTCGTCGCTGGCGGCCATCTCCTTGAGTTCGTTCATCTCGGCGATGATGGTTTTGAAGCGTCGGTAGCGTCCGGCGAGTTTGGCCAGGGAGCCATGTTCGCGGGCGACGGCGGCCATTTTGTTGGCGTTACCCAGGACTTCCGGGTCAGAGAGTTGTTTTTCGAGGTCGAGAAAGCGGTTCAGCTTTTCTTCAAGCATATCGCGCATGGGAGGTTCCGGTGACGGGGTTCATAATTTCAAAAATGACAGACAAAGCGTACTTCGACCCAGCTAGGAGTCGAAAAGGTTGCAGTCTGTGGTTCTGAAACGGGAACTCATGGTCGGACTTCGGCTACGATGCACGCTGTTAGAGCAGGACATGAACTGTCAGAATAGAGGACAGTTCCAAACCTGACAACTGCAAGAGAGTTTTGTTCGCGAGAACCAAGATTCATGTTTGAATTGATCGCACAAGGACCCCAGAGCAACGACCGTTGGCGAGTCGAAATCAAGCCCGGCCAGTCGCTGGAGTTGGGTCGCGCGGCGAGCCATTTCAAGGCAACCTGGGATGGTCAGATTTCCAGGCGGCACGCGATTTTGATGCTCTCGGGCGACGAGTTGCAGGTCGAGCGTCTGGCCGCTGCCGGCAATCCGATCTTTTTTGGCGGTGTCGAGAAAGATTCCTTTCGTGTGAAGCCGGGTGAGCATTTCGTGATCGGTAACACGACGTTCATGATGACCAATGAGCGGGCTCTGCCGACGTTGGACTTGCCCACGCCGCTGACCAAGAAGAGCTTTTCGGCCGAGTTTCTCAGAAGCAATGTCGAGTATGTTGATTCGGACCGGCGGATCAAGGTTCTGAATCGCTTGCCACGAATCATTTCCAGTGCCGGCAACGAAAAGGAGCTGTACTCGCGGTTGGTCAATATTCTGATGGAAGGGATTCCGTCATCCTCGACGGTCGCGATTTTTACGCAGAACGAATCAGAGGAAGAGGATTCGGCGACGGACGTGTTGCACTGGGATCGTCGGCGGCTGACCAGTGGTGATTTTGCGCCCAGCGAAAGGCTGATCCGCCAGGCGATCGAAGAGCAGCAAACGGTGTTGCACATCTGGAATCAGAAAGGAGCGACCCACGCGGATTACACTTTGGACATCGACAACGACTGGGCTTTTGTGTGCCCCCTGACGGTGTCGACGAATCAGGGTTGGGGCATCTACGTGACGGGCAAGAATCGGAGTCTCGGCAGCCAGGGATCGGCCGGGCTATCGGGTGGCTCTGGCGAACAGGACCTCAATGGGGATGTGAAGTTTTGCGAGTTGATTGCGTCGACGTTGCAGAATCTGGTCGAAGCGCAACAGTTGGAGCGCCAGCAGGCGAGTTTGCGATCGTTCTTTTCGCCGATCGTGGTGGAGGCTTTTTCGGATCGGGATCCGGAGGAAGTTCTCGCGCCCCGGGAATGCGAGGTGTCGGTGCTGTTTTGTGATCTGCGTGGATTCTCCAAAGCCTCCGAGCGGATGGCGGGGGACCTGCTGGAGTTGCTTTCGCGGGTAAGCAATTCGCTGGGGATCATGACGCGTGCGATTCTGGAATACGGCGGTGTGATCGGTGACTTTCATGGTGACGCGGCGATGGGATTTTGGGGTTGGCCGCTGGATCAGACTGACCGGGCCTGCCGCGCGATTGAGGCGTCGGCAAGTATTCAGCAGCAGTTTGCCCAGATTGCTTCGGATCAGCAGCATCCATTGCATGATTTTCGGATGGGGATCGGGATCGCGACCGGGTCGGCGGTGGCGGGAAAGATCGGAACCAGTGACCAGGTGAAGGTGACGGCTTTTGGGCCGGTGGTAAATTTGGCGTCTAGGCTGGAGGGAATGAGTCGCTGGTTTGGGGGATCAATTCTGATCGACGAAACAACCATTGCCCAGGTTCAATCGCAGCGGCACGATTTTCAGTTGCAGCGGCTGGGGAATTTTTTGCCATACGGGCTGCGGCTTGCGTCGGCGGTTTACCGTCTGGTTCCGCCGGAAGTTGCGAGTGATCGGGTGCCCCTGGAAACCTACGACCGGGCTTTGAAGCTGTTTGAATCCGGGGCGTGGCAGGAGGCGGGCAAGGTGCTGACCGAATCCGGATTTAGTGAGCCGTGCAGCCAGTTTCTGCTGGATTACATCTGGAACAATCGTGACGGAGACGGTCCGCCGATGGGCTTTAACGGAACGATCGAGATGAAGAGCAAGTAGCGAGCGGGCGAAGTTTTGCCCGGGATGTTCAAGCGGATGGCCGTTGGGAACTTGCCTGCGAATCTTCCAGGGGTTCAAGGCTGAAGGCGAAGTCTTTCCCGTCGACTCTCGAGGCGGGTTCGAGTTTGCCTTCCATGTCAACCGAATCGCCGTCGATTGTGAATTCGGCAAACGAGCGGCATCGCCAGCTTCCCTCGCGGCGGACAAGGATGACTTCGTGTTCCCAGCGGGGACAGCGAATGTGTGCCTGGGAACTGGGGCCAAGGATGATCGTGTCGCCGGCGATCAGAACCGCATCGGACCATGGGTGCGTGCGGTTTCGTGATTCAAAGCTGATGACGGCGCTGTTGCTCCACGGATGTGGCCGCGAGTAACGGAGTGAAACCGAATCGCCCATTTGAAACGTTCTGTTGCTGAGCAGCAGTTGAGCGTCGGTGATGGGTTGGCCGGAGATCGAGACGGGGCCGACGGGATGAATCAGATGTCCCGATTCGCTGGATTCAATCCGCGCGTGCAATTGGTGAATGTCGCCGCAAATGGGGATCGAAACGTCGTTGTGCGGCGTCGATTGGCCTACCGAGTTGAGGGCATCGGCACAAACGAGATAGCCTCCAACGCCGTCCACCCAGATCATAAACCGATCCATTGATGTGGGCTGGTTGGTGCTGTTGTGGTTCGATTCGGTCTGGGAAGGCATGACGGATGAATCGGTGGACATGGTTGAGAGCCTGAATTGTTTATCAACCCGGATTATTCACGACGACGGGCGTTGATTCTACGTCTGGCTAACAGGAGCAAGGGAAAAGCTGAATTTCAACAAGAAATGTAAAGTAAATCATCCGATAGATGAAAACCACAGCCATCGTTTCATCGCATCAGAGACGCGGATCATTGTTGGAACTGATTCTGACGCCCACGCCTCGTGAATAATCCGGGATCAGTCCGAAAAAAGTCCTGTTTTGGAACTCGTCAGCGAGGTGAACCGAATTTCCGGAGGCGATCCAGTTTTCCGGTACCCATAGCGAGATTTAACCGCAATCAACGCCCGTCGTCGTGAATAATTCCGGTTAAAGTGAGCCCGACGAAACAAATACTAGGGCACCGCGTCAGTAGCCCTCGCAAGCCGATTCCATCGCCGAGAAGCAGTCGTTGATGCTTTTTCTCGCCTGTTCGCGTTCCATGCTCGAACCCCATGTTTCATCGCTGGCGTTGTCGAAAGCCTACTGCCGATCCGACGTCATCTCCCAGATCACGCCGCGGGTCGATTCCGGGTCCATGAACGCCGCCGCGCGGCCGTTGGGGCCTGAGTGCGGTGGCTTGTCGGCGGCAGCAAGTCCTCTTTCGGGTAGCGATTCGATCGTCGTCGCGACGTCATCGACGTACAGGCAAAGATGGTGCAGGCCCTCGCCTTTTTCGTTCAGATGAGCCTGCAGTGGATGGTCTTCGCTCAGCGGCTGAACAAGCTGCAAATGCACGTTGCCAAGATCTAGGTGCGTTAACCTGACCTGTGCGTCGTCGATCTGCTCGTCAACGACCACCGGCAAACCAAGCTTGTCATGATAAAAGCTCAGCGCTTCATCGATGTTCTGGACAACGATCGCGATATGGTCCAAACTCCTGAACATTGCTGCACTTCCTTTGGTGTCGATTCGTGATTGGGTAGTTTAATCCTGGATTATTCACGACGACGGGCGTTGATTCTACGTCTGGCCAGCAGGAGCAAGGGAAAAGCTGAACTTTAACAAGAAAATTGAGTCATCCGGTAGATGAAAACCACATCGATCGTTTGATCGCATCAGAGTCGCGGATCACTGTCTCAACTGATTCTGACGCCCACGCCTCGTGAATAATCTAGGTTAACAAATTCGACAGCAAAAAAATCCATCGGACCCAAAGATCAATGAACAGCAAACCGATCAGAGGAGCCATCATCGGGGCAGGTTTCTTTGGTGGAATCCAGGCCAAAGCGTGGAGTCGCATGGACGATGTCGAAATCGTCGGCGTCGCGGACCCGGACCAGTCGCGGGCTTGCGAACTAGCCACCGCGTGGCAAGCCGGCGAAGTCTTTGCAGACGCCAAATCAATGATCCAACAGACAAAGCCTGACTTTGTCGACATCGTGACGCGGCCCGAGAGTCACCTCGAACTTGTGGAACTGGCCGCCAGCCTGGGCTGTGCCGTGATCTGCCAGAAACCGATGGCACCCACGGTGGCCCAGTGTGAACAGATGGTGGCTAGCTGCCAGGCGGCAGGCGTGCGGTTGCTGATTCACGAAAACTGGCGCTGGCAACCCTGGTACCGCGCCGTCCGCCAGGCCATCGTGGACCGTGGGTTTGGTCCGTTGTTTCATCTGAACTTTCGGGTTCGAACCGGCGACGGCTTTGGCCCGGGAGCTTACACCGTCCAACCGTACTTCACTGAAATGGAGCGGCTATTCATCTACGAAACTCTGGTCCATCACCTGGACATCGCTCGCTTTGTCGGCGGCGAGATCAGGGATATCTTTTGCCGAACGCAGCGAATCAATCCAAAAATTGCCGGCGAAGATTGTGTCACGATCAGCTTTGGCTACCAGTCCGGCGCAAGCGGAACCATCGACGCCAATCGAATCAACGGATCAGTGCCGGCACCGATGGTGTTCGGACTCCTGGAAGTCGAATGCGAGCAGGGCGCTGCATGGTGTGATGCAGACGGCAAAGTCTGGACACGACGATTCGATTCGCAGGACAATCCGGTCGAATTCAAATACCCGCTCACCATCGACGGCTACCGAGGCGAAAGCGTGTTCGCGGCGCAGCGGCACATGATCGACTGCCTGATCAACTCGGCGCCTTGCGAAAGCGAAGCCACGCAGTACATCAAGTCCGTTCGGCTGATGGAAGCCTGTTACCGGTCGGCCAAAGAAAAACAGCTTGTCACATTGGAACCCTGATGCCTGATTACAAAATCGCAGTTCTTGAAGGAGACGGGATTGGCCCGGAAGTCACCCGTGAAGCGGTCAAGGTCCTGAAGAAAGTCGCCAGGCTTACCGATGGCCTGAACCTTTCGTTTGAAAACCACGCGGTGGGTGCCGCCGAGTACCTCGCTAACGGCAACCCGCTGCCCGAATCTGCATTTGAGGCTTGCGAGAAATCCGACGCCGTGCTGCTTGGTGCGATGGGGCTTCCTGATGTTCGCTGGCCCGACGGAAAAGAAATGACGCCGCAGATTGATTTGCGCGAGCGTCTGGACCTGTACTTTGGCAAACGACCGATTTACCTTTTTCACGAATCGGATTCGCCACTAAAAGGCTACCGGGCCGGCGAAATTGATTTTGTGATCGTGCGTGAAAATACCGAAGGCCTTTTTTCGGCACGGCTTTCGCAAACGCGATCCGACGATGAAGTCCACGACGTGATGCGGATCACGCGACATGCGTCCGAGCGAATCATCACCGCCGCGTTTGAACTTGCGACCGACCGCCGCAACAAAGTCACCCTTGTCGACAAAGCCAACGTGTTACCATCAATGGTTTTCTTCCGTCAGGTATTTGACGAAATCGCTGCGAAGTATCCGTCGGTGGAAACAGATCGCGTCTACGTCGATGCCGCATCGCTGTACCTTGTTCAGTCGCCGGAAACTTTTGACGTGCTGGTCACTGAAAACATGTTCGGCGATATCCTTTCGGATCTTGCTGCCGGTTTGATTGGCGGGCTGGGGGTGGCTCCATCGGGCGACATTGGTGATTCTTGCGGCGTGTTTCAGCCATCGCACGGATCCGCGCCCACGATCGCAGGGCAGGGGATCGCCAACCCCATCGCAACGATCCTTTCGGCAGCCGAGATGTTGCACTGGCTGGGCAGCGAACAATCAATAACTGCGGCAGGCCGGATCGAAGCGGCAACAAGAATGGCGCTTGCCGATCCGGCGAATCGGACTTCCGACATGGGCGGGAAACTTTCAACAGCGCAAATGGGCGATTCCATCTGCCAAAAAATGGAGCAATCGGCATGAGAAAGATGATCGATCTGACCCGCAATTTGGCCCACGGTCAAACCGGCGTGGAGTTTGAAACCATGTACACGCGTGAGAAAGACGGCTGGAACGCAAACACACTTCATCTGTATTCGCACACCGGCACGCACATGGACGCGCCGTTTCATTTTGGTGTCTCCGACAAAACGATCGATCAAATTCCAATCGAAAGATTGCTGGTTCGCGGACACATCGTATCCGTTCCTGCTGATGACGAAAAAATGTTGATCAACGTCGAACATCTGGGTGACGTTGCCAACAAAGTCCAGCCCGGCGATGCGGTGCTGCTTCAGACCCGATGGAGCCGGCACTTTGACAATTTCTCTTACTTCCGAGACAACCTGCCGCGAATCAGCGCACCCTTGGCAAACTGGCTGGTGGAAAAAAAGGTCGGCATTGTCGGCGTGGAATCGCATTCAGTTGCCGACGTGACGGACCTTGCAGAGGTCACGTTGATCCACGAAATTTTGCTTGGCGGCGACATCATCATCGTCGAAGGCCTCGTTGGCCTGGAGCAAATCGGCGATCGCCCGTTTTCGTTTGGCGCGATGCCGCTGAAGATTGCCGGTGGTGACGGCGCGCCTTGCCGGGCCTTTGCGATGATCGAGGAATAAACACGATGCCTTTGTTGTCAGAAGTTAATGCGAGCCTGCCACCGTTGCCGCTGCAATCGCGACTTGATTCGATCCGCGAAAAGTCAAACAGAATCGACCGAACCATCGTGGTGCTTGACGATGACCCGACGGGAACACAGACCGTTTACGATGTGCCGGTGCTGACCGAGTGGTCACGCGAATCGATCGAAGCCGAATTTGCGGCAAAGCGGCCGATCTTTTTCATTTTGACCAACTCACGCAGCGTCGATCAGCAATCCGCCTGCCGGATTGCCACAGAAATTGGGATGGCTTTAACCCAAGCCAGCGCCGCAACAGGACGGGAATTCGAAGTCATCAGCCGCAGCGATTCGACATTGCGGGGACACTATCCGGCCGAAGTCGACGCTCTGGCGCAGTCGATTGGCGATGCGGACGTGCCACGTTTGCTGGTTCCTTTTTTCGCAGAAGGCAACCGCTTGACTGTCGGTGACACGCACTACGTCGCTCAGGGTGACGAACTAATTCCGGCCTCGGAAACTCCGTTCGCCCGCGACACATACTTTGGCTATCAGAATTCCAACCTGAGAGATTGGGTCCAGGAAAAAACCGCTGGCGTCATTTCCAGCAGCGACGTTGATTCGCTTTCGATCCGGCAGCTTCGCACCTGCAGCGCCGATGCGGCGGCCTGTTTGCAGCGAATTCCGCCCGGCGGCGTTTGCGTGGTCAATAGTCTCGCGATGGGTGATCAGGAACTTTTCGTCGATGCCTTGCTGGATGCGTGTTTGCAGGGAAGCCGATTCGTGTATCGCACGGCAGCATCGTTCGTGCAGGTTCGCGCCGGTTTGGAACCACGTAAACTGCTAACGCGCGACGAAATTGTGGGCCGCGAAAACCAAGCCGGCGGTTTGATCGTGGTGGGCTCCTACGTTCCCAAAACCACGCAGCAACTCAGGGCGTTGCTGGACGGCGAAAGCCATTTGACCGCATTGGAAGTGGACGTCAGTCGGCTGGTCGATCCGCAGTCGCGTGCAGACCACATCGCCGAAGTCTCCCGACCGCTTGGCGCCGCGATCACGTCCGGGTCCGACATCGTGGTTTACACTTCGCGTGAGCACCAAGCGACTGGCAACGCGGCTCAGGATCTTGCAAACGGCAAGCTGGTTTCATCGGGACTGGTCGAGATCGTGTCGTCATTGACCGAAAGGCCAGCGTTTTTTATTGCCAAAGGCGGCATTACTTCCAGCGACATGGCAACGGAGGCTTTGGAAGTGCGGCGAGCCACCGTGATGGGGCAGATTCTTCCGGGCGTTCCGGTTTGGAAGCTTTCGGATGAAAGTCGCTTTCCCGGCATGGGGTTTGTGGTGTTTCCCGGGAATGTTGGCGACGAAGAGGCGCTGCTGGTGGCTTACAGGAAGCTGCGGAGGTAGTTGATGGTGAGACCGTTGGGCCATCTTCAACGTTTCAAATGCTTGCATCGGTTGCGACCACGTGCAACCGTCGCACTGTGGCAATGGAGGCCGCTGGAAGCCTTCACCACCAAGCGCGCGATCTACAATCGGTAAATTTCAGTCCGCACCAGATCCATCAGATCCATGTGGCGTTCTTCGGCCATCAGCTGTCGATACTTTTTTCGATCAAGCTTTTCCACCAGATTCCACATCGCTGCATTCATCTGGGCGTGTTGCCGGAAGAAACCCAGCATGTCAAAAATTCGCGGCGAAGCGTCCGCAGTGAAATACTTGTCGTAGCCGTATTCTTTCAGATAGAAGAAGAACTCCACGGTGTGCAGGAAATTTCTCGAACCGCCCACCAGATCCCAGTCAAAGAACCAGTCGTTATCGTTGGTGTGAATGTAGTAGTCGATTCCTGCGGTTTCGCACATCGCCAAAACTTGGGCGGGGTTCTCTTTGGCCAACAGCGAATGCCCAAAGTCAATCGTCACGCCGGTGGCGCTGTTGGCGACTTCTTTCAGCAGTACCACGGTTTTGGCGCAGCTGTCGAGCTGACAGTTGACTCGCGTTTCGTTGATCTTGTATTCGACGAACAGTGGAATTTCCGGCAGATAGTCTGCGGCTTTGGCAACCGAATCGACCATGTTCCGCCACGCGATCTGGTAATCGACCTGGAACAGGTTGTCCCAGCCATCGGAAAGCGGACAGCATGAAACTCGCGGCGCTCCGACCTGCTTTGCGTAATCCTTGGCCTGCTTGATGACGTCGATGGCTCCGTTGCGAAGCTCTTCGGAGTGGCGTGAGAGCGCACCGGGCACCCACTTGGGTTCCTTTTTGATGTTGGCGTTGACGGCCGCGAATTCCAGCCCGAACTCTTCCATCATCGCTTTGGTTTCGATCGCGTCGCCGGTCTCGTAGGGGTAGACGACTTCAACCCCGGTGACACCATCGATTTTGGAAACCAGCTCCAGGCGTTCGCGCAGCGTGGTCGGCTGTTGGTACTCGGAGAACCGGTCCTGGGTGCGACCGAGGAATGCGGTGATGATGCTTTGCTTCATGAATGTTGCCCGATAGAGGTTCGGCGGTGATGGAAAAGTCGATGTGTCGCTAGTCGATGATTTTCGTTTCGCGCACGATGTTGGGGTCGGTGAACTGATCCAGAATATCGCGTACCGTGGTGGAGAAAGAGTACATCACCGCGCCGCTGGGGCCGGCCTGAAACCAGTGCTTCGTTCCTGGCGAAAGAATCAATTGGTCGCCGGGAGCAAGATCGACTTCGTGTCGCATCGTGTAGCAGTCCTGCTTGCCTTCGACCAGGAAGCCCTTTTCCAGCGTGTCATCACCGGGAATGTAAAAGTACAGCTCACCGGAAACGGCCCGAATGATTTCTTCTTTCCCCGGGTCGTCGCCAACAGGCGGATGCCAATGCTCGGGCTCGGTTTGAAACGGCAACAGGACAAGGATCTTGGCGGCCATCCGGTCGGTCGCAAAAAGCGTCAGAATCTGGATGCCTTCTTTTTTGAGTTGGCTAAGCCCAAAATCTGCCGCCGTGATTTTCTCTTTGTCCGCGTCGGTCAGTTCGATACCGGCCGCTTCGATCATGTCGATGGACGTTTTGCAGACTTCGTCGAGTTCCTTCCGCGTGATCATTTACGTTCTGCCGATTTTGAATTTTTGCGAAGTGCATTTTGATAGATGTAACATCGCGAGACAATCCGCTTTACAATCGATGTGTTGAAAAGTCGCAATTGTCGAAATTCGGTTTCCAGTCGGACAGTCATGGAAGAATCCAGCAAGAATCCATACGAAAATTCAGACAGTAGCGATTCCATCGCCCAAGTCGCGACCCGCCAAAGGTTCTTTCTTGTTTTTCTGCTGTTCCTGCACACGGTCAACACCTACATGGACCGGATCTGTATTTCTTCTGCAAAGGAAGACATGCAGCGAGACATCTCTGGTTTGACCGATACCCAAATGGGGTACGTGTTCGGGATTTTTGCAGTCGGGTACGCGCTGTTTCAAATTCCTGCCGGTTGGTTCGCCGACAAAGCCGGCCCGCGACGGGCGTTAACGATCGTCGTGATCGTCTGGAGTCTGTTTACTGCCTGGACGGGATTTGTGGGAACCGCCATCATGCTGCTGGTTGTCAGGTTCCTGTTCGGAGTCGGAGAAGCCGGTGCGTTTCCCGGAGCAACCCGGGCGATGTACGGCTGGCTGCCGGCAAAGGAACGTGGGTTTGCTCAAGGCATCTTTCATTCAGGGGCCAGAGTCGGCGCGGGGATCTCGTTGATTCTGATGCCGATGCTGATCAGTGCCATCGGTTGGCGGATGACGTTCGTGGCCAACGCGGTGGTGGGGCTTGCGTGGGGAATTGCCTGGTGGATCTGGTTCCGCGACGAACCGAGCGACCACTCAGGAGTCAACGAAGCGGAGGCTTCCTTGATCCGTGAAGGAATCGAAGAAGCTCCGGTGGTCAATGAAACGATTCCCTTCATCCAAATTGTGACTTCGGCCAACGTCCTGCTGGCGATGTTTCAGTACGTCGCGTTCAACATCACCGCGTTCATCAACCTGACGTGGTTGCAGCCTTACATTTCCGAAAACTACGGTGCCGACTACAAGTGGCTGGCTTCCTTTCCTCTCTTTAGTGGTGCTCTGGCGTTGTGGCTGAGCGGCTATGTCGTGACGGCGCTGCACAAGAGAGGCTACCCTGTGCTCTCCAGAAGACTCCCTGCGATCGCGGGTTATTCGATGGGAGCGATTGGCTTGTTGGTCTGCACCCAGTTCTCTGGCGCGCAGTCCGTGTGGCTGTTCATCGCCTGCTATTCGCTGGCGACCTTCGGCGTCGAAATGGCGCTAAGCCCCAGTTGGTCTTTTTGTATGGACATCGGCGGCAAGCGATCGGGTGCCGTTTCGGCTTCGATGAACATGATCGGAAATCTTGGGGCCGCGGTGAGTGCGGTTATCTTTCCGGTTTTTGTTGCCAGCGTGACGATCCCGATCTTTGCACCCGAAACAGGAACCGCGAACTCGTTCTTTGTATTCGCGGCAGGAATGAACGTGCTGGCCATCGTCTGTTGGTTGCTGATGGATCCCCGACGCAAGCTTGAGGAAATATCGAAATCCGCGCTGCGAACAAGGCTGATTCTGTTCCTGATTCTGATCGCCATCGTCGCCGCTGCGGTGATTTACGTAAAGTTACTGCTGTAGGCGACGGCCGAGCGGGGACCGTGAAACCTGTCCGGCACAAGCATGGTACCGGTTATACTATGAGCCCCACTTTTATTCTGTGGATCAACCATGATCAAATTCAAATGTGACTCGTGCCAAAGATCGATTGGTGTTGATGATAAATACGCCGGCAAGCAAATCAGATGCCCGGGTTGTTCCAATGCGACTCGCATTCCCGGCCCGGATGCTGCTGAGCCCTTTGTCGCTGAAGCCGTGCCCGCGACTCCGGCACAAGCTACTCTCACTCAGGCCTCGCCGTCAGCTTCAGCGGCACCGAGCTGCCCCAACTGCCCCAACTGCCAAACGCAGTTGTTCAATCCTGCGGATCCGATCTGCGGTGTGTGCGGTCAAGTCCTGCAACAGACCGCGCCACGGCGGCCTATCCCAATGGCATCCGGGAATCGCCGGCCTGTTGCCAAAACGCCGATCGCTGCAGCGGCATCCGGTGGCTATTCCAAAACAACTAGCAGCCGCTACGGTCCTGAAGCCTACCCTCGGAACAAGAAAGAAACATCAGTCAGCCGGATGGCCGGCGCGTGGTTGGCAGCATGTGCTGCCACCGTCGTGGCGGCGGTGATCTGGGGGCTGATTGCACCTTTCATCGGATTGCCAGGGGCCGTGATGGCGTGGGGAGTTGCGGGAATCTTTGGTGTGATTGCCGGATTGATTGCGAGAACCTCTTCGATAACGTTTTGTCTCGCAGCTTGCGGTGGCGCGCTGCTGTGTCTGCTTGTTGGAAAACTGATTTCCGCTGGCGTCGTGATGGCGTCCATCGGGCTCATCGACACCGCGGCCAGCTTCGGCAACATGTTTATCCCGGAGACCGGTGTCACGATGGGTGCCCTGGAAGACCTGGTCAGTGAAGGGACTCTGACCCAAGAACAGCAGGCGTTGGCTGAAAAGCGAACCAGGGCTTTTTTCCAAAATCAGGGTAGCGCCGACCTATTTGGCATCAATGGAGAAACCGACAGCAACGTCTATCTGGAGCTGAACAACAAAATCAGGGAACGGGTCGGCAGCATGTCCGCCGCAGAAAAGACGGTCATCCTCGAACGTTCCAGGGATCGTTATCCCGGCTGGATAGAAGAACCCGGGATGCGGATCGCAATAATCAACCACCTGGTGGTTAAGGGGTTGATCGAAGACCAGGACTTGCTTCGTCATGCAGATGCCACGATGCTGACCGCGATGGGAGAATATCCCGAAGACTACTACAGTCGTCTTCCCGCGAACAAACAGGAAAAACTTGACCCGGAATTGGGCGCTCTGGTCAGCGAAACATTCAGATCAATGGATGCTCAGCAGCTCGAAGAAGCGATCCGCAACTGCATGAAAGACAACCCGCAGTGGACCCCACGGCGGCATGAATTCCTCGCGGCCTTGGACAGAATGCAAAACGAGGAAACAATCCCGGAGCACCTTGTCGAAACCGCCACCAACACAATTCTTGCAGAGATGGACAACGACTACTCGGTGTATCCCGGGTACGACGAACAGATGAGTGAAGCAGAATACGAACTGGAATTCGAGAAGCAGAACAAATTGGACAAAGAGCTTCGCATTCTTGTTAACAAAGAGCGCAACAAGCTGGGCCAGGACGACTTGGATGCGCTAGTCAAACAGGCGAAAGCCGGGCACCCGAACTGGAAAACGGAAACCGAAATGACCGATATCTTCGATCTTTTTGATGATGGACTGAACGAAGCAAAGGCCAGTTTTGGATCTGATGGTACATTCGGCAGTAGCCTTGCGTCCCGATTCAAATTCATGGATACCATTTGGTTTGCATTGGGGCTGGCAAGCTGTTTTGCAATTGTATTTACCCTTGGGAAGGCCGCTGAATAATGGCAATGGAAAATGGCAACCGCCTGAACGTAGCACTGGCACAGATCGCACCGGTCTGGCTGGATCGCGATCAGACACTGGCAAAAGTCTGCGATTACTGTCAACAGGCAGCCGATCAGAAGTGTGACCTTGTCGCCTTTGGGGAGACGCTGCTTCCCGGCTACCCGTTTTGGCTCAGCTCCACGCATGGATCGAAATTCGATTGCGATCTGCAAAAGGACATCCATGCCCGATACCTTGCTTCGGCAATCAACATCGCGCGCGGTGACCTTGACCCGGTTTGCGAAATCGCCAAAGCCAACAAACTGGGGATCATGCTCGGTTGCTATGAACTGGGCACCAATCGCGGCGGCCACACGGGCTATTGCTCGCTGGTGTACATCGACGGTGACGGAATCGTCCAGAGCGTGCACCGCAAGCTGGTGCCGACTTTTGAGGAACGGCTCGCATGGGGCAACGGGGACGGCAACGGTTTGCAGACTTTCCCGTTGGGCAATTTCACACTCGGCGGGCTCAACTGTTGGGAGAACTGGTTGCCGCTACCGCGAGCGACGCTGCACGCCCAGGGCGAAGACCTCCACGTTGCCGTTTGGCCAGGTGCAAAACGAAACACGATCGACATCACGCGTTTTGTGGCCATGGAAAGCCGCTCGTATGTCGTTTCGGTTTCGGGACTGCTACGAAAGTCCGACATTCCTGATGACTTTCCCCACCGTGAACACGTGCTGCAATCCTTCGAAAACGAAATCATCTCCAACGGTGGTTCCTGCGTCGCAGACCCCGATGGCAACTGGCTGGTGGAACCCGTTTGCGACCAAGAAAAACTGATCGTCGTCGAAGTCGATCACGAGAAAGTCCTTCGCTCGAGGCAGAATCTGGACATCTCGGGGCACTATTCGCGTCCCGATGTTTTTCAGCTGGCCGTCAACAGGGATCGTCAGCAGATCCTCAAAGACTGATGCGATTGGCCCGGGAGACAATTGGCTTTCTGGTTTCGATTCCCGGCTGGATGATGATCGGCGTGGTTCGCTTTTATCAGCTTGCCATCAGTCCGCTTTTGCCGGGCACCTGTCGCTTTGAACCGACGTGCAGCACCTACTCGATTCAGGCCATCCGCAAGTACGGCGCACTGATGGGTGGCTGGAAGACGCTGTGTCGCCTGGTCCGCTGCCAGCCACTATGTAAAGGCGGCTACGACCCGCCGTAAAACAAATCAGCAGATCGTTTCAGGGGATCAGTTGTCCTTATTCTGATCACCAAAGTGCAGTTGGCATGTTCCGTCGTCATCGCAAGCGGTTCCGTTTTTGTTTGCGATCTTGTAACGCTGATTGGCGACCAAGTTGTAGCCCCACTGCCAAAACGGTAACGAGAACGGAATATGCATCAACGGGGCGACGACCCAGAGCTTAGGAAGCCGCCGGCTGAGGTATCTGATCGCGTTGGCCCCGCCGAACTTTTCGTTGTCGTCGCGAGAGACGACGTAGATCTGCTTCATCAGTTCCTCATGCGTCAGATCGGGCCAGCTTTCGGTGACCCACGGGTCGTGCAGCGACACGAACGCCAACCGGTTTGCCCCATCAAACCGCTTGAGGTTTCTCACCTGCCCCTGACAAAAAACGCACTTCCCATCGTAGATGACGACATCTGCGTCGGCGTGCTCGCGGGGATCTGGAAGTTGATTGACAGCTAACATGGGCAAATCATGGTTGGGACGCGTCATTAACCGCAATCTTTGAAACTTTATCTCCAGTTTTCGGTTAGAAATAGCGGATCCGGCATGGGAGTCCGAATTTCAGTCAAAATTTGGAATTCGACGCCCATCAAAAGCGTCTTATAATCGGGAGCAGGCCGATACAAAGGTTATACGCACAGGGAGAACCCATGAAAGATGTCAACCGACAGGTAAATCAAGCCAGGCGACGTTTAAACGCCAATCGTTTCTTGAGCATCTTTGCGTGGTCGCTGTTCACCGGGCTTCTGGTGGCAGCGGTCGGATTGGTGATTCCCAAAATCTGGCATTTGTCTTTTTTGGGCTCGCAAAACAGTGCGGACTTTTGGACAGCGGGTTGGCTGATCGGAGGTGGGGTTCTTTCGCTGGTCGCTGCGGCCCTGTTGACCGCTCGCGGCATTTCGCAAACGCAGGATGCAGCCATCGAAGTCGATCGCCGATTTGCACTTCGCGAACGTCTCTCGAGTGCACTTTCAATCAACACCGACGAAGCCGACTCCGAGGCAGGCAAGGCATTGCTCAAAGACGCCCAAAACAATGCGGAAGTCATCGACGTTCGCGACCAGTTCAAACTGGAACGATCATGGCGATTTGCGCTTCCCCTGATCCCGCTGTTGATGATCTTTGGCATCAGCTTTTTGCCCAACGCGGTTCAGGAAACCAAAGCCGCGACAGAGGTGGTTGATAGCGAAACAGAAACGATCAAAAAAGCCATCAAAGCGATGGAAAAGAAGATCGAAAAGAAACGCAAGAACCTCGAATCCAAGGGGCTTAAAGATGCCCTGGACAAACTCAAAACTCTAGGTCGCAAAGTTGACAAAGCCGGCCTCAAGGAAGACATCGACAAAAAACAGGCTCTGGTCGAACTGAACGACATCAAGAAACAACTCGAGAAACGCCAACAGCAACTTGGCGGCAGCCAAGACCTGAAAAAGTCACTGCAAAAACTCAAAGACGTGGGCACCGGACCGGCAAAGAAAATCGCCGAAGCGATGAGCAAGGGCGACATGAAGATGGCCGCCAAAGCCGTCAAGGATCTGGCCGAAAAACTGAAGTCCGGCAAGCTCACCGAATCACAGCGCAAGAAGCTTGCCAAAGACATCAAAGCTCTCGCCAAAGAATTTGGCAAATTCAAAAAGCAACACGAATCCAAAAAGCGTAAACTCGAAGACGCCATCAAAAAAGCCATGAAAGAGGGCGATGCCAACAAGGCCGCCAAACTTCAGAATCAACTGGACGACCTCAAGAAGCAGGATCGCCAGATGGACAAAATGAAAAAGATGGCCCAAAAACTTCAAGCCTGCAAAAACTGCATAGGTGACGGGGATAAAAAAGACGGGGACAAAAAAGGCGGTAAACCTCAAGCGGGCAAAAAAGGAGCAAAGGGAGAAAAAGGCCAGGGCGGCGACAAGCAGAAACAGGAAATGGAAGACGCCGCTCAAGCCCTCGAGGATCTCGCCAAAGAGATGCAGCAGATGGACGAGGAACTCGAAGAGATGGAAGCCCTTGAAGATCTTGGCAACGCCATCGGTGAGGCCAAAAAAGGCATGAACCGGGGCAAAAACCAAAAGCCATCATGGGAAGACTTTGCCGATGGCGAAGGCCCCGGCGGCGGCAAGCGTGACCGCGAAGAAGAGAAAACCGGCAAGTACAAATCTCGCGTCAAAGGCAAACTTCAAAAGGGGCAAACGGTCGTCACCGGTGACGCCGACGGCGCCAACATCACCGGGCGTTCGGTCAGCGAAGTCCGCGAAATCGTGCGTCAGAGCATGGAAGACAAAGCCGACCCGATGGAAAATCAGGTTCTGCCCAAATCCCAACGCGAACACGCTCGCGAGTACTTCGAGAAACTTCGAGGTCAATAATCATGGCCGAACCGGGAAAGAAAAAAACCGCGTTGGCAATTGACGAAAATCGAATCTCATTTGCCCTGCTGTTTTTGTTGATCGCGATCGGTGCCAGCTACGGCCTCTGGCAGATCGTCCAACCGTTGATGGTTCAATCAGCGCAACAGGAAGATCAGGTTTCCAGACGCCAGCTTGCCGATGATTTTTCCAATGATCGCCAGTACGAAGAGGCGGTTCTCCTGTATGAGGAAATCCTCGGCGATGATCCGCTCAACGGATACGTTACCGCCAAACTCGCGCTCACATACGAGAACATGATGCGGAATCTCAGCGGGAAAGAAAGAAAGATTTATGACGAAACAGAAAACAGCATCGACTTGCCATCGGATGAACTCGAACAACTGGACAAGGACATCAACGTTCACCTGCTCAAGGCAATCGACCAGTACGCAAAACTCAAAGACCATCTGAGGTTTCGCGCTTGGGGGACGGGCCGTCAGATTTTGCTTTACGCCATCAAAGCCGAACGCGATGACGATGAACAATACGCGCAGAAAGCGATTCGCATCGCCCGCGACTCCCTCGAAGGAAACTACGGCTGGCCACGGATTTTCAGTTCCCAGGAAGCCCAGTACCTGATGAAGTATCCGGAATTTCGCAAGCTTTCGGAGATGTATCCGCCGCCCCCTCGCATCTTTTGAATCACGTTTATTGCGGGTCACAAGTTGACTTGCCGCTGGTAGACCTTGAGCACCAACAACCGACTACGCGGCCGCGAATAATTCCGGCTCGTGAGTTCACGACGCAGCATCGCCTGATAGAATCAGCCTGCAAACCGATTCGATACCATGCGACTGCCATTCCATGCCAAACCCGACCACGTACCAAGAAGTCCGCCAATCGACACTCGTTCCCGCGAACCAGTTGCGATGGCAATGTGACGAAGACACTCTTTCCTTTACAACCACAGATGAAGTCGACTTTGGAGGCGGAGTCCAGGGACAGGACACCGCTCGCGAAGCTCTTGAATTTGGCATCGAATGCCTCGCACCGGGGCAAAATGTTTACGTTCGCGGTGCGCGTGGGACCGGGCGCATTCGTCTGGTTCGACAGATTCTCGATCGGCTGAAACCGACCACCGACTCGCTGCGGGACTACTGCTATGTGCATCACTTTTCGCGTCGCGATCATCCCAGGCTGATCACGCTTCCGCCAGGCGATGGCCCAAAGCTGCGCAAAGTCATGCTGGAGATCACCGAGTTCGCGGAATCAGAATTGCTCAAGTCACTCGAGGGCGAGCCCTTTTCCTCGCGGCGTCACGAAGTTCAGGAAAGCGTACAACAGCAGGTCCGATTGCAGATGCGCCCCCTAGAAGAAGAGCTTGGCAAAAACGGGCTGGCACTGGTGCAGGGGCAGGGTCCCGGCCAGGCAGGGATCTTTCCGGTTGTCGAAGGCCAACCGGTGCCCTTTGAACAGCTCAAAGGAATCGTCGCTTCGGGAGGCATGACGCCGGAGAACTTTGAGAAACTCGAAGACTTTGCCGTGGGATACCAGAAACAGCTCAAGGACATCGGACGCGAAATCAATGAACTGATTCGCGACGCGGCTCTGAAAATTCGCGAGATCAATGAAACCGCCACCCGCGAGTTGATGGCGCCCCGAATCGATGCCGCCCGCAAACAGTTCCCAACCGACGCCGTCGAAAGCTTTCTCAAGGAGGTACTCGATGACATCCTCGAAAACCGGATCGACTCCGAAGAAGATCCTCCACTCAAGGAAATTTATGGCGTCAATGTGGTGCTCACCCAGGAAGGCACTGACACTCGGCCGGTGATTGAGGAATCCACGCCCAGCCTGATGAACCTGTTGGGCACGGTCGAACCGGACTTTGGACCCGGTGGAATGCCGGTTTCGGATTATCGCGGCATCCACGCCGGGGCGCTGCTGCGTGCCGATCAGGGGTATCTGATTCTGGACGTGAACGATCTGGTTTCCGAACCCGGTGCCTGGCGTTCATTGATGCGGACATTGCGCACCGGTCGACTTGAAATCGTTCCTCCCGAAGTCGGATTCATGCGGCAATCGGTCGTTACGCAGCCGGAGCCGATCCCGATTCATGTTCGCGTGATTCTGATCGGTGACGTGATGACCTATTACCAACTGGACCATGCGGATCCGGACTTTCGCGAGTTGTTCAAGGTCCTTGCTGACTTTGACAGTGAATTGCCACGCAGCAGTGAAAGCGTCGCCGCCTACGCGAGCATGTTGGCGGGACTTTGCAAAGACGAAGGGCTTATTCCCTTTCACAAATCAGGAGTTGCAGCACTGGCCGAACACGGTGCGAGAATTGCGGCTCGCGACCAACAGCTGACCGCACGTTTTGGTCGCATCGCAGACCTTGCCCGTGAAGCCGCCTTTTTGGCAAAACGCGATTCCGGCCCGGTGATGCGCGATCACGTTCGCGAAGCCGTCCGGAGAACCAAACATCGCGCCAGTCTGCCGTCGAGAAAGTTCCAGAAGATGGTTAACAACCGAACCATCAGGGTGGAAACATCTGGCGAAACCGTAGGACAGGTCAACGGCCTTGCCGTGATGCAATCGGGGCCATTAACGTACGGGTTTCCTGCCCGAATCACCGCCACGATCGGACCCGGCACCGCGGGCCTGATCAACATCGAAGGTCGGGCCAACATGTCCGGAACGATTCACACCAAAGGGTTTCACATCCTTGGCGGATTGCTTCGCTTCCTTCTGCGAACCAAACACCCGATGGCATTTAGTGCTTCGATTGCGTTTGAACAAAGCTACGGCGGCATCGATGGCGATTCGGCGTCGGGCGTCGAAATGGTTTGCCTGCTGAGTGCTTTGACTGGCATTCCCGTCAAACAGTCGATGGCTATGACCGGTGCGATCGACCAGCGGGGGCACATCCAGGCGATCGGCGGGGTCAATGAAAAGATCGAAGGATTCTTTGATGCGTGTCATTATGCAGGGCTGACCGGCGAACAGGGAGTCATCATCCCGAAATCCAACGAAGGCGATTTGATGCTTCGCGAGGACGTTGCCAAAGCCTGCAAAGAAGGAAAGTTCTTCGTCTACGCAGTGGAGACCATTCAGCAAGCCCTGTCGCTGATGACCGGACACGATGTCGGAGAAGTCAACCAGGAAGGAATTTATCCGGCCGATTCACTGCTGGGCAAAGCCGTCGAAAAAGCCAACCAGTTCTGGAAACTGACACTTGCCAGCCCGATGCAACTCACCAACGTGGACACCGCCGCGGCGGCTTCCGAACCACCTTCACCGCCCCCGGTGAGCATCCGCGAAAGCTAACCTGCCTTTGGCGCTGAACGCCCTAACGGGCCCTGTCCTTACAAGGCATGAGCCCGGCCCATTGGGCCAGCCTGAGACTGATAAACCCGGATTATTCACGAGGCGTGGGCGTCAGAATCAGCTGAGACAGTGATCCGCGACTCTGAAGCGATGAAACGATCGCTGTGGTTTTCATCTACCAGGCGATTTACATCTCTTGTTGAAATTCAGCTTTTCTCTTGCTCCCGTTGGCCAGACGTAGAATCAACGCCCGTCGTCGTGAATAATCCGGGATAAACTCGAACTATCAGAACCCACTTCGCGTTGATCCATGAAAGTTCGGCATGGCTCTGATTGGCGGCGATCTGAAACAGGATTTCATCGCTGTCAAAGATAATATGCTGGCAATGTAGATCCCGGGGCAACCGAAACGAGCAAGGCGCGATCAAACCTGATACCATCGGAGCTCTGGATGCATCGAATCGTAGCAATGAGGCTCAGATGATTTCGGTTCCAACAAGTCCCGGCATGAACGACCGGAAGCTTGACATGCTTATTCGCAGAATGGGTGATCACGTCGATGGCCATCCAGGTTTCTGGCAATTTGACTTCGACGACTGCCGGTTGGTTTGCATCGCGGACGAATCGCACGACCGCATGCGCGTCATCACTCCAATCGCCCAAATCGAAGAGCTGAACGAACAGCTGATCATGACTTGCCTTGAGGCGAACTTTGACCGGGCACTTGACGCGAGGTACTGCGTCAACAGTGGTACGCTTTGGGGGGCATTCATTCACCCGCTTTCCCTGCTGACTGACGAGCAGTTTATCAGTGCCTGCTCGCAGGTTGCCGAAATCGCGAGAAATTTTGGCTCCACGTTCTCAAGCGGCGCTCTGGCATTTGGCGGCGACGCGAGCTAGAACCGGCAACCGGGGTTATCGGCAGGTTCAAAGTTTCACCATTTCCAGACACCCTGACTACAGACCCTGCGCGGAAACGGCTATCATGCGCGATCATCGAATCATGAACCAACCACCGTAGAACCATGAGCGCCTTTCAGTTGGAAGAAATCCAGAATGCCATTCGCGAATTTGGATTTGACGGCTGGTTACTGTACGACTTTCGCGGAATCAACGTACTCGCTCAGCGCGTGTTGCAGATTGATCCCGCCGACTCCGGCTCGCGGCGTTTCTTCTACTTCATTCCTGCTCAAGGCGAACCACAAAAACTTGTGCATCGCATCGAAACAGCGGCACTTGATCATCTACCGGGAAACAAACGCATCTACCTCCAATGGCAACAACTCCACGAACATCTTGCTGACATCGTCAAAGGGGTCGGAAAAGTCGCGATGGAATACTCACCCCTTGCCGCCAATCCCTACGTCTCGCGTGTCGATGGTGGCACGGTGGAGCTTGTCCAATCCCTGGGGCCTGCGGTGGCAAGCAGCGGAAACCTGATCCAATACTTCGAAGCCCGCTGGACCGCGCAACAATGGGAGCTTCACAAAGAAGCCGACCAACTGAACCAGGCAGCCTTTGAGATGGCCTGGGACATGGTCCGCGACAGCATTCGAACCGGAAACACACTTCGCGAAACAGACCTGCAGCAACATGTTATGGCGTACTACGCGGCCTGCAACATGACGACCTATCACCCGCCAATCGTTGCCGTTGGACCACACAGTGGCGACCCACACTACGCGCCCGAGATCGGATCGGACGCCCCGATCACCGCAGGCGATTTTTTGTTGCTTGATATGTGGGCGAAAATGGATGTGCCCGGCGGCGTCTACTCGGACTTGACCAAAGTCGGCTACGTCGGCGATTCGGTCCCCGAAAAGTTCGCAAACATCTTCGACATTGTCGCGGCATCACGAGACGCGGGGATCCAATGTGCGACCGACGCTTTTGCTGTCCAAAGACCACTGCAGGGATGGGAAGTCGACCAGGCCTCGCGCGACGTAATCCAAAGCGCGGGCTACGGCGAGTACTTTATCCATCGCACCGGCCACAACATCGGTCAGGAAACACACGGCAACGGGGCTCACATGGACAACCTCGAAACCAAAGAAGAACGCTTGGTGATGGTCAACACTTGCTTTTCAATCGAACCGGGAATCTACCTGGATGATTTTGGCATTCGCAGCGAAATCAACGTGTTTGTTGATGGAAATTCCCGGGTTCACGTCACCGGTGGGCTGCAGAGCGAAATCCTGCCGATACTGGGCTAAACAAACCGACCGAGACACCATGCAAAAAATTGCCCGGCCATGGATGGGCCGGGCAAACTACGAGCGGTTTCCATTCCGCGATTTCATTCCGCGATTCCATTCCGCGGTTTGAGGCTAAATTCGCTGTCGCCTCAGGACGGCTGATCCAAGCAGCAGAAATCCAAAGATGGCCGTCGATGGCTCAGGGACCGCAGTCACTGCGGTAAACGAAAGCGATGGCGGGGCAGGCGGGGTAAGTCCGCTTTCTGCACCACTATATGTCGCTTGAACTGCTGCATCGCCAGGAGTCGCAATAACTCTCAGGATGCCTCCCGAGTTTACCTGGTTCAGGAAAAAAGCTTCACCGGCAGCGTCCAGAGAGAAATCGAAGGTATCCAAATCTCCGTCAACCGTTTCGACGAAATTACCGCTGCCAAGCGAGTGAAGCGTCCCGAAAGCTGTCCCAACCACTTCCGCACCGATGTTCGGATCCGTTGGATCACCTGACTGGATGTAGCGGGCGGTATCGGTCAGATCAACCGCTCGTGTATCTTCAGCAAGGAAAAACTCCAACCCACCATCGGCACTAAAAAATGCGTTCGCCTGGGACAGGCCAAAAACAATATTCGTCGCGTCAACGACTCCCGACAGGCCCAAAGAAGCGGTGTCAAAATCAGCCAGTGAATAGACCGTGAAAGCGTCATCATCACCTTGAACATTGAAAAACACCTGATCAACTGCTGCGCCTCCGCCAGTCGAATCAATTTCATCTTCCTCAACCTGAGCTGAAAAAGATGCATCAAGATCTACCATTTGGGCTGACAGGGGTGCCGCAAAAATCCATGCGACCCCCAAGAGCCCGACCGTTAATTGTCTAATCATTGGAGTTACTCCCGGGTTCTAAAAACGTCCATCAGGGTGTTATGGGTGAAATTGCGCAAAGCATTGCCATCGACAATGATCGAAGTGGGATTCGCCAGAATTCCTTTTTGTATCCCAGCAGAAATTCTGACGAATCCCACCACGCGTTCCTGTGCACCCATTAAGCACCGCGAAGGACCACGAACCCATAGGGTAACCATCCGAAATGGCGGTTCAAGCAATTTGACGGATGTAAAGAAAAGTTAACAATCCTCCGAACCTGCATGACAATTCTTGCACGCTCAGCGTTCCGCTTGCGTCCCAAACCCGGCAAAGCCCGACTCCAACGCCGCCGGCACCCAAGCGCAAACTGCTCAGACTTCGAAATCAGCAAACGCCTGATCCGTCGAAGCCGCGATTTCGCCAGCCAACCCTCGCTGAGCATTGACCGCTGAAAGCTGTACCTGCCTTTGACCGGCAAGCTCGTTGCGGGACTCAGAAAAGCCATCGTCAGCGCCGGCAAAGTCAGGCAAAGTCTGTGCAGCCATCGATTGAGCCACCAAACCCGGGGAACGGGACTCGCCCGCAGCAGTCGAAGTCGAATTCACATTCCCGGCCAAAACACCACCGCCACTGTTAAGAGCCAGCGGAATCGCGCGACTGGCATTGACCACGCCTTGCGCATCGGAACCGGCAGCGGAGCGATCCGAACTTTGCACGATAATGTTTCGCAATGACGAAGCCGTCAAATTGGAATTCGCCGACAACGTCAACGCTGCGATCCCTGCCGCATGAGGCGTCGCCATACTGGTTCCCGACAGGAAGGCAAAACCTCCATTGGCAGCGGTGCTGTAGACGTTGACTCCCGGAGCATCCACCTGGACGGCTCCCGAGTTACCGACGCCGTTGCTAAAACCGGCGATCCGGCCATTGGATCCGAAAGCACCCACCGAAAGCAGATTGTCATATCGGCTACTGAGTGATGCAGGATTGGTGGGAGTGCTCGCGCCTTCGTTTCCGGCTGCGGCCACCACCAAGACATCATTCGATGCGGCATAGCTGATGGCCGAGGCAATCACTGAACTGAACCCACCACCAAGACTCAAATTCACAATGTCCGCGCCGTTATCGACCGCATAGCGAATACCCCGGGCGATCGAATTCACCAATCCGCTTCCCTGCTGATTCAGGACCTTGATCGGAAGTATCGTCGAGTCCGGGGCAACGCCCGTCGCTCCAAAACCGTTTCGCTCTGCACCGATCGTTCCCGCCACATGCGTTCCATGTCCGTTGTCATCGGAAACGTTGGCATTGTTACCTACGAAATTCCAACCGTGAATGTCGTCCACGTATCCGTTGCCATCGTTGTCAATTCCATCTCCTGCGATTTCACCGGTGTTCACCCAGATGTTGTCATCAAGGTCGGTGTGGCTGATGTTGACGCCGGTATCGATCACCGCGACGACGACCCCTTCTCCGGTATAGCCGGCTTGCCAGGCTTCGGGCGCGTTGACCGCATTCAGATTCCAGTCCAGGCTAGTGCCAAAGAAACTCGCTGCCGGCAATTCATCTGGCACTGCGGTGGGTTGTTCGGGTCCGGGATTCGACGCTGGGGTTTCGTCAACCGGTGGCTCGGCAACTTCTGGTTCGATGATTTCCGGTTCAGCGATTTCTGGTTCAGTCGGGGTCAAATCAGGCGTCTGGACGTCGGGAACGAATTCAGCATCCAACTGATACCGGCCAAACCCGCCAAACACGACCGCCACATAATTTCCGGCCGTCAGATCGGTCGTCAGCGAAGCTTGCGAATCACCTCGAATCACCGACGCTGCCACCCGGTTTCGTGATTGATCAAAAATTGCGACTAGGCTGAACGTTCGGCGATCAAACTCCAGATCCAGAGAAAACTCACCATCGTCGGTTACCTCGAATTCATACCGATCGATTCGATCAAAAAAACTATTCGAAGCATCAACCGAAAACGAAGATTCCACTTCCCCCAACTGTTCTGTTGTTGGAGGCTGGACGAAGAACGGGAACCGAACCCGTCGCCTGAAAGCAGCCGCCTCCAAGGTAGAGTCCGAGGCAGCCTGCAACGTTGCTGTAGCCGGTTCCTGTAAATCCACAGCGGAGACTTCCTCCATCATGACCGGCGATTCGACTGGCTCGCAGTCACAGGACGCCAAAGTTGCGAGCAGGTTTCTCGCTTCGAGCTGCCCGTAAGAATCACTTCTGGCAGTGCGTTCTCTTTTTTCTTTTCGCTTGAAGGTCATTGTCGTCCCTGAGGTCTGGTCTGTTCTGTTCTGTTCCCGGACACAATCCCAGCAGGCATGTCCATGCGCATTGTGTGCCGAACGAATCAGAATTTAAACCACAGTTTCTGCTGACAGCGAAAGCATGTGAAGCAAGCGTGACAGCAAGTGGATTATTCCACAAACCAATTTCACGAAGGTACGCCATCGAACTTACAGCACCCCCAACTGTCTCGTGTCCTTTCACCCCGGATTATTCACGACGACGGGCGTTGATTCTACGTCTGGCCAACAGGAACAAGAGAAAAGCTGAAATTCAATAAGAAATGTAAATCATCCGGTAGATGAAAACCACAGCGATCGTTTCATCGCATCAGAGTCGCGGACCACTGTCTCAACTGATTCTGACGCCCACGCCTCGTGAATTATCCGGGTTCACAAACCGATCAGCGGTTGTCAACAACGTCTGAATTATCGACCTTGCGAAAGCACCACAACAAAACGACAGCGCAACGAAAAAAAAGCCCGACCTGAAAAAATCAGGCCGGGCGTTTTGTGCACCAACATCATCCGATGTCCGTCGACAACTTGAATCGGTGTTTGACTTTAACGTTGGCTCAAGTCAGTCGGCTTGCCCGAGCGAGCGTTGGCGTCCAGGTCAAAGCGATCCAAGTGCATGACTTTGCTCCATGCGGATGCAAAATCAGCAGCAAATTTCGCTTTGGAATCTTCGCAAGCGTAAGTCTCGGCGATGGCTCGCAATTGCGAGTTCGAACCGAACACCAGATCGACAGACGTAGCGGTCCATTTGACTTGACCACTCTTGCGATCGACGCCTTGGAGCACACCCTCGTTGTCGGCGCTGCGGCGCCAAGATGTGCTCATGTCCAGAAGATTGACAAAGAAGTCATTGGTCAGCACGCCTGGACGATCTGTAAACACACCGTGCTTTGAATCGCCCGCGTTGGCACCCAAAACGCGCATCCCGCCCACAAGGGCCGTCATCTCGGGAGCCGAAAGCGTCAGCATGTGAGCCCGATCGACAAGCAGCGCTGCCGAAGGCGTGCTACCGCCACTCTGGAAATTGCGAAAGCCATCGGCTTTGGGTTCCAGGACGGCAAAAGAATTCGCGTCGGTCATCTCATCGGTCGCATCGGTACGCCCGGGAACGAAGGGAACCTTGACCTCGTGTCCGGCGTCTTTGGCGGCTTTTTCAACGGCGGCACAACCACCCAGCACAATCAGGTCAGCCAGCGAAACTTTCTTGCCACCAGCAGCGGCACCGTTGAAGTCACCCTGGATCTTTTCCAGTTTTCCAAGCACGCCCGAAAGCTGATCCGGGTTGTTGACGGCCCAATCTTTTTGCGGCGCCAGCCGAATTCGCGCGCCATTGGCGCCCCCACGTTTGTCTGTCGTGCGGAACGTTGCCGCCGAAGCCCATGCGGTGGAAACAAGCTGGGACGTCGAAAGTCCCGAATCAAGAATCTGCTTTTTCAGATTTGCGATGTCCGCTTCTTCGATCAGCTTGTGATCGACGGCCGGAACAGGGTCCTGCCAAATTTGCGGCGGAGCAACCTGATCGCCAAGACAGCGGGCGACCGGTCCCATGTCACGGTGCGTGAGCTTGTACCAGGCGGCTGCGAATGCTTTTTCAAAGTCTTCCGGTTTCTCATGGAAGCGTTTGGAAATTTTCAGGTACTCGGGATCCTTGATCAAAGCCAAATCGGTCGTGAACATCATCGGAGCATGAGTCTTGCCGTCGATGTGAGCGTCGGGAACTGTTCCTTCGCCCGCACCGTCTTTGGGAGCCCACTGCCATGCACCGGCGGGGCTTTTGACCAATTCCCACTGGTACTCAAACAGGTTGTCGAAGTATCCGGTGGACCATTCGGCCGGCGTCGAAGTCCACGCGCCTTCGAGCCCACTGGTGATCGTGTCGGCACCTTTACCGGATTTGAATTTGTTCGTCCAGCCGAAACCCTGCTCTTCGACCGAAGCAGCTTCCGGTTCGGCACCGACGTTGCCTTCGGGACTGGCCGCGCCGTGGGCTTTACCGAAAGTGTGTCCGCCCGCGATTAAGGCCACGGTCTCTTCGTCATTCATTGCCATCCGGGCGAATGTCTCACGAATGTCTTTCGCTGAAGCCAATGGATCAGGTTTGCCATTGGGGCCCTGAGGGTTAACGTAAATCAAACCCATCTGCACCGCGCCGAGCGGGTTGGCCAGTTTACGGTCTCCTGAATACCTTTTGTCGTCCAGCCATTTACTTTCGGGACCCCAGTAGATATCCGATTCGGGCTGCCATACGTCTTCGCGTCCGCCGGCAAAACCCATCGTTTCGAATCCCATCGTTTCTAGGGAGACGTTTCCGGTATAGATCATCAGATCCGCCCATGAAACTTTGCGGCCCCACTTTTGCTTGACCGGCCACAGCAAACGGCGGGCTTTGTCGAGGTTGGTGTTGTCAGGCCAACTGTTCAATGGGGCAAACCGCAGGGTTCCCGATGCACCGCCGCCGCGTCCATCGGTGACGCGATACGTTCCGGCGCTGTGCCAGGCCATGCGAATCATGAAAGGACCATAGTTGCCGTAGTCGGCTGGCCACCAGTCCTGGGAGGTCGTGAGAACTTTTTCAATGTCGGCCTTGAGTTCGTCAAGGTCCACTTTGCTGAACTCTTTGGCGTAATCAAAATCCGCGCCGAAGGGGTTTGATTCGGCTGTGTTCTGATGAAGGATCGAAAGATCAAGCTGGTTTGGCCACCAGTCCCGGTTCGAATACGCCCCCGCTTGCTTTGCCTGGGGAGCATCAACAACCGCCGCGGCACCATGGATGACCGGGCATTTACCAGTTGGCGGATTTTCGTTTTCTTCGGCTGTGGCCGGAACCGCCAAACAAAAACCCAACAACATGGCCGCAACGTGACCACTGAATTGCAATTTCATAACCTCTCCCTTGCTTACTTCGATAAAGACCGCACACGCGGGCGTGTCAGTGGAGTATTGGCGATACGCCGGTATAAATCCAATGCATGACAGAGATCTTATCAATGCACAGAAGGCATCGGTCGCAACAGAGCGATTTGCGGGGAGGTTATGCCGGATTATTCACTAGGCATGGGCGTCAGAATCAGTTCCGACAGTGATCTGCGGCTCTGATGCGATGAAACGATCGCTGTGGTTTTCATCTACCGGATGATTCGCAGTTCTCGATGCAATTCAGCTTTCCCTTGCTCCCGTTGGCCAGACGCAGAATCAACGCCCGTCGTCGTGAAAAATCCGGGGTTATGCCGATTTTTTCAGGCCATTTGGCTGACGAGGTGCAGGCTGGATCGCCGCCGCGCTGTCATTGACCTGGGGGGCGTTGGCATTTTCGTCTTGGGGCTGGGGCGATTGGGGCGGAATCGCTTGCCCGGCTGCCGGGTTTGGCTTGGGCTGCGGAGCGTTGGCTTGCCGCTGAACGACGGCAGCGTTTGCTTTGGCTTGATTGACAGCACGTTTTTCGGCAAGGAACCAATCGAGACTTTGAACGTAATTTTGGTGCAGCAATTCGTCGCCGACTTCTTCGTTGATCCACTGCGCGGCAGAGGCCGTCATGTAATTTTTCCAGTCGCCAACAATGCCCTTGCGGTTGAAGCGATTGGGTTTTTCTTCCTTGTGGCCAGGGCACAGGTGATTTGGAATCTTTGGCATTTTCGCAGGGTCGGCACCAATAAACGTGACCAGACTTTCGACTTCCTGGTCAAGGTTGGCGTGAAGATCCTCGTACTTGACCAGCTTGACGGCGAGCTTTTCGTGGACACGCATCGTGTTCCTGTCACAGCTCAAATACTCTTTCCACTGTGCGGCGGTTTGACGGACGAATTGCTCGTCTTCAAGGAGAAGTTCCGGATTCTTCTGAAACAGCCAAGGATCATGAACGAATTCCTTGCGAATCATTTCGCGATGGGGCTTGCGATCGAAGTAGGACGAGATGCCTGGCAAGTTAAAATAGTGAAACATCCGGCTGACGATGATGTCGCGGCAGTCCCGTACGACCGAGATGTGCGGTGCGTTGCGGATCACGACCGGGTGAATCATGTGCGGTGTGCGATCACCGATGAATTTGGCTTCTGCGGGCGCGAGTTTTTCCATCACCCGACGGACCATCAACTCAAGCTCGCGTCGAATCGGGCCCCCATCGGATTCGATATCCGCCAGATTTTTGAATACCTGATTATTGCGCTGATACGTCTGAAAGTACTTGCTCCAATGGAATTCACCGGAACTGTGAACCTCCGGATGAAGATTCAACAGGCGGCAAACCCAGTTCGTACCGGATTTCATATAGCCGCGAATGCAAAAGAATTTTCTCTCAGACACATTGGTCTCCGTAACAACGCCACAACGAGTGTGACCCATGATCGTAAAGAGCCCCAACCCGCACGGCAATTTCAGTTGACTGCTAGCAGCTCACTATCCTGTCAGGCATTTTTCAAGTGCAAGGATTCACATCGGGCGCGATTCCGAAGTCGCACCAGCCGTTTCCCCCGCGAATTGGGCAGCAAACCTGTACGAATCGAAGGGATTGCTGAGAAATTTTTATCGGCGCTTGCACCGGTTGAAGTTGGATACTTTTTGCATCAGAGCGAAAGTCCTCATAATCCGGCGGCAAATGCTTGCCGGACGCAATTCGCTGGAAGCTTTATCGCAGCAATTCTTGGCTGTCGCTGGTTTCGCGTTTGCTTCATTTTGCTTTTCATCCAACAGAATCAGACGCTGATTCGAAGCCCCTGGTCTCTCACGTTACAATTGAAAGTGATTCACGAGACAGGATGATGAGACTGCGGATCACGAGTCCGGATTTTGAATTCAAATGAAACTCTGATTCAATTTGAACATGATATTCCCGCAAAATGATTCTTCCATCAAGCGACTTGGCAAAATCGCCTGTGCTGGAGCGGTGGCTATCTGTTTTGTGGCAGTGTTCCTGGCTGTCACATTCTTCGCTGACGTACTCGGTTTTCTTCCGCAGCTCTTCGGTGCAATCCAATGTTTGATCGCCGCTCTGTTTCTGGGAGCGGTCATCGCTTTCCTCTATCAGGTAATTCGCCAAACAGCAAAAAATTGGCCCAAACACCGCGCGGCCGGGATCCAACACCGGGAAGCGTTGCGTCGTCAACGACGAAAAATCGCGAAAGTCAGACAGAAGAAAAGCCTTGAAGCACAACTGGCCAAACCTGACTTTGAAACGCGACTGCAAAATTTTACTCGCCTACCTTGCGGGCAGGAGTCATTTGTTCCCAAAGCGAAGTTTTGGCAAGCCGAAACAGACTACGAACCATCTCGCCCCCGTTCGATTTCATTCATTCGCCGTTTGCTGATCCGAATTGCCAAACACGTCAACAAAAGTAGGATAAAGTAGTAGGCACACTCCGTGTGCCGTTGGCAACCTGACGATTGACGCGCTCGACGGCACACAGAGCGTGCCTAATACCCTGGTGTCTCCGGGAGAAGTTTATGCGGATGCGTTCTCGAATCTGGCACCTGCTTTGCGTTGCTGCGTTCTTTGCGATCGCTACGACTTTTTCAATGACCTTGGCAGACACCAGTCGCAGCACGCGAATGACAGTGGAGATCACCGGTGTCGACGCAAGTGGATCGGTCGACTGTGTTGTACACCTTGCTCACGGACTATCGATTTTCAGCGTTTCAACACCCGAGGGACCTTCGTCAAAATACAACGATCTCATTGGGCGAAAGTATCCAATGCGATACCGCGCCGATCGAACTCTCTGGCTTGGCCCGGAGAACCCGTCCGACGTTGCCAGACGACTGGTTGCCGACCGGGTACTTCGACACTTGCAAAACAACTGACCCTGCGGTCGCCACATTTACTTCGGACATCGAGCATGAAAATCGTAGAACGAGATGATGGCACAAGGCTTGCCTTCCTGCCGACCTGGCGTCTGCTATCGGTGATAGGAATGTACTGTGGTGCTGCGATACAGATTGGTGCATGGATTATTTTTACGATCGAGCAAAAACCCATGCACCCCCTGGGACAACTCTGCCTGATCATTGGCTCGGCGATTACCATGCTGCTGGGTCACTACATTGGCAAAGAGGATTTGCGACGAATCAAAAATGCCAACGCGTCGCTTGAGGGGACACCGGTGCAAATTGTGCTGATCATTCTGTGTATGGTATCAGTTCCCGGTTCGCTGCTGGCCCTGGTGATTATCAGTGGCATCTGAAAGCCGGCATGTGATGGGTGCGGAAGAGAGTTGGCGAGTTTATGGCTTGTGCCACATGAGGATGCTGTTGGCGACGAGCGAGACGTCGGCGGGGTTTTCGATGAACAGGTGATCGGAGTCGCGAGGTGTGATCATCAGCGCAGGGCCGCCGGTCCATTCGAGCAGATTTTGGGCGTGCTGCCAGGAGACCGTTGCGTCGGCTTTGGAATGAATGATCAGGTGGGGGAGATTGAGCGACTTGATTGCGGCGGGCAAGTCGAAGCTGGACAGGACGTCGAGCATCTGCTGTTTGACGTGGTGCGTCATGCCGCCGATCACAACATCGCCTTGACCTTCGGTACCGATGGCCGGGTTGAGCCGCAACAGCGTTGTCACCAGGTGCGTGGTGTCCGATGGGGCCGCGAGGGTAACGAGGCCTTTAGCGCTGGGAATTTCCGGAGCGATGGCCATCATGGCCGCGCCGCCGAGTGAGTGGCCGACGAGCAGATCCGGCGGTCCGAGTTCGGCGGTGACGAACGCGATCGCGGCGCGGATGTCTTCGATGTTGGTGAGGAAATTGCTGTCCGCGAAGGTGCCTTGGCTGCCACCAAGCCCGCGGAAGTCAAACCGCAGCACCGCGACGTCGGCTTTGGCCAACAGCCGACTGATACGGGCGATGGCTTTGATGTCTTTGGTGCATGTAAAACAGTGCGCAAACACGGCGATGTGCCGGGGTGGGCTTTCGGGCAGGTCGAGAATCCCGACGAGTTTAATGTCGGCGCTGTGGAACGTTACGCGGCGGATGGGCATGGTCAGGAAAGCAAGAGAGTGGAAAACAGATCCTGGCAGGCAATCGGTTGCGTTGCGGTGAGGACTTCGCCGGCGCTGACGCCCGCTGAAAAGCCACACATTTTGGCCATCGATTCGACGCGCTCAAAGACATGCTGCTTGTCGGGCGGAAACTGAGTCTGGTAGCAGCGGACGGATTCCATTTTGGTTTCCAGGGTGGCCGAGATGTCGTGAACGATTTGCAGAGGAGCGTTGCCGGTGTAGTCGCCCGAGAAAAGGAGATTGTAGTAAAGCTGCTTTTGGATGCGATGCACCGGAAGGCCGTCGAAGTACGAATCCCATTTAGTCAGGCGACTGTAAAAAACCGCTGCGTCAGTGATCTGCATGGCTTGCCAGTGATCCGGAGAAGCCATCGGGGTTTTCGCGCCGATGCCGAGGACGAGTTTGGGTTTGTGGATGCGGAATTGTTTCGCCAGTTCGACGCGGGCTTCGAAGGTATCGAATAGCCGGCGGTTGGGCAGGTCGAGGATCACGCGTGTGACACCGAGGACTTTTGCGGCGGCGTGGGCTTCGGCGATGCGGATTTTCGGGTCGTCGCAAAGCGGTGTGGGTTCACCGTCGGTGAGGTCGACGATGCCGACTTTGAGGCCGCTGTTTGCGAGTTGGGCCAGCGTGCCACCGCAGCCGATTTCGCAATCGTCAGGGTGGGCGCCGACGGCGATGACGTCGAGCATGGTTGGAATGGGGATTGCGGAATGGGGATTGCGGAATGTCGAGTACCGAGTACCGAGTACCGAGTACCGAGTACCGAGTACCGAGTACTGAGTACTGAGTACTGAGTACTGAGTATTGAGTATTGAGTATTGAGTATTGAGTATTGAGTACTGAGTATTGAGTACTGAGTATTGAGTATTGAGTATTGAGTATTGGGTATTGGGTATTGAATCGTTTACTTGACGAGGACGGTTTGGATGAATTCGTTGAGCCGGTTCCAGTCGCGGATGACGTGTTGCTTGGAAGATCGATCGAAGTTAGCGACGTTGCCGTCTTCCTGCATGTAGTGGAACGTGACCAGACTGAGGGCGTCGCTTTGGAAGGCGGCGTGCATCCGGTCGGTGTGTTTTTGGTGATCATCGACAAAAAGAATGGCCTCGAACTCCCGTTTCTGATCGGGTTTCTCGTCGGAGACAGCGCGGGCCAGCAGCGTTTTGAGCATGAAGCCCTTGTGCTGACCGGCGGTCATGTAGATACCGTTGGCGTAGGAGACATCGCGGGGATCGCCAAGGATCTCCATCGTCTGTTGCGAAAGCCCGTGTTCGTCGGGTTTGGCGGCGTCATAGGGCCGAAAGTTGCCACGCTTTTCCACGATCTCCAAGCGGTTTTCCGGTTGGTCGAATCGGTAGCCGTTGTTTTTGAGTTCACGTTCTGCGGCGTTACGGAATTCGGGGCCGCGGGATGTGAGCACCACCGTGGCGACGCCCTGGCTTTGGATTCGCGCGATCATCTTTGGCAAATTCGGATCCGGGGGGTGCATGCCGCCGAGCCCAAAAAGAATCCCCTGGACGCGAAGCAGGCCTTCAAATTCCGGCGCGACCAAGTGCGGCGACGCGGGTTCGTTTTTGAGCAGGCCTTCCTGCCATGAAAACCACTGGTCGCTGCCAAGATCCTGGTTCATCGCCAGCAGCGTGTTGTCGATATCAACGACCAGAAGAATCTTTTCAGGTTCAATGTCGTTGAGGAAAGTGTCAATCGACTGCTGCACTAGGACAAAATCCGAGGTGTCGTGCTTTTCCTTGACCCGTTTCTGCTGTGCTTCCTGGGCCAGCAGAAGCGGCGCCGACAGAAGACAGAACAGAAGGCAGAACAGAACCGCAGCAAAGTTGAATGGTTTCGATTTCATGGTTGCTGAATCGTGGCGTGAACAGGGTTACTTGTCGAGAGCTTTGATGGGAAAACGTTTCGACGGCGTGTGTTGTTGCTTCATGATCGCTTTGACGGTGGAAAGAATCTGCGGATGATCCGCCGCGACGTTATTGGATTCACCGATGTCGTTTTGCAAATCGTAAAGTTCAATCGGCGCGTCGTGGTTCTTGCCCATGCCTTGACGGATGGCTTTCCAGTTTCCCATGCGAAGGGCCTGCTGTCCGCCGTAGCTCCTGAATTCCCAGTAAAGGAACTCGTGTTCGCGTTGGTTATCATCGCCCAGCAGTGTGGGGGCAAAGCTGATCCCGTCGATGCCCTCGGGCGTTTTTACCCCGGCGATGTCGCACAGTGTGGGGAGGTAGTCCCAGAAAGCGCTAATGTGATCCGACGTTTGACCGGGCTTGATCTTGCCGGGCCAGCGGGCCACCAGCGGGACGCGGATTCCGCCTTCGAGCAAGCGACCCTTGCGACCACGCAGCGGGCCTGACGATTCAAAGAAGTCCGAATCGGCACCGCCAAGTCGTTCAAACGTCGGGCCGTTGTCGGAGGTGAAAATAACCAGCGTGTTGTCGTCCAGACCGTGGCTCTTGATGCGGTCCATGATCTGGCCGATACCCTCGTCCATCCGCGTGACCATGGCGGCGTAGCCAGCCCGCGGTGTGGGATGTTCAATGTAGCCACGGTGTTCGTAGTCGGCTTCGGGGATCGTTTTGCGGTAGGCGCTGATGGCCTCATCAGGTGCCTGGATGGCGAGATGCGGAACGGCAAAGGGGAGATACAAAAAGAACGGTTGCTGTTTGTTTTCGTCCACGAATTGGAGGGCTTCTGTCACGAACTGGTCCTGCGACCAGGTTTCTCCACTGGCGCTTCGGTCGTTGCCGGGCTGGGGTTCTCTGACGTCGTTGCGCCAGAGGAATTTTGGGTAATGATTGTGTGCGTGGATCTGGCAGTTGTAGCCGTAGAACAGGTCAACACCCTGATTTTTGGGATCGCCGCTGCTGCCATGAGAGCCCAGCCCCCACTTGCCGATCGCTGCGGTGGCGTAGTTTTTTTGCTTAAGCGATTTGAAAATCGTGACCGCAGAATCGGAGATGGGATGCTGGCCGGGGAAGTACATTTGCCCAGGGTTGGCTTTGCCGCGACCGGGAGGATTGCCGTTGGACCGGATTTCGGCATGGCCCATGTGGTAGCCGGTCATCAGGGCGCAGCGTGAGGGCGCGCAGACGGCTTGCCCGCTGTAGTGCTGCGTGAAGCGGATACCCTGGGCGGCGATGCGATCAATGTGCGGCGTCTTGATCCACTTCTGTCCGTAGCAGCCGACTTCTCCGTAGCCAAGGTCGTCGGCAACGATCAGCACGATGTTTGGCGGCCGGTCGGTTTTGGCGAACGCCGCCGCCACCACGAAGAAAGTCAAAAGCAAGGCCGCAAACGGGATCTTTTCAAACCGATATGTCATCTTTGAACTCCATCTTTTGTCGCAGGATAGACAGCCGTCACCTCTCTGAAAGGGATGGTGATTGTGTCCTCGCCGCGTTGAAATACAAGTTGTTTGGCATCTGACGATTCAAGTTCAAAACCACCGTTGCCGTAAACGATCTGTTCACCGGTTCTGAGTTTGACAATCCCGGCGGTGACTGGCAGCGACACTGGTGCCTTGAGCCAGATCGATGGCGTTTCGTATTGCTTGAGGCTTCTGATGTTCCAGGTGAACTTGTCGCGACCGGGTGAAACGTTATCGGGTTTCTCGTTTTGCACGCGTTCGCGACCCTCGACTTCGACGTAGAGGTCTTCTTCGATTTGCGTCCCGTTTCGCCAGGAGAACTGGTTTTTGGTGATGGAAAGTTCGTTCGTGACGATGCGACAACCGGGAAAGACAACCACCTGCTTGCCTTTTTCAAAGTCGCCTTTGCCGGGATAGCGAAGCGGCGTCGAGGCGGGCCAGATCGCGACGATGTCATCGGGAGAGATCGTTTCGTTGATCCGGGGGCTTTTGCCGCTGGCGGGATCCCAGACGAAATGGCTTCCGTCGGTGGTGCGGATCATCCACCGGTTGCGAGGGCCGACCTTGGGCGATGGGGCGAAGGCGATGCAACTGGCGTCTTCGAGGTCAACCTGAAACGGCCCCGGGCTGGCGGCGTTGGGCCAGATTTTGACCCGGTCGTCATCAAGGAGCTCAGCACGTCGGATCAATCCAAAATCACCGTTGTCCAGGACGTAGTGCGGTTTTGTGGTGGGGCTTTTGATGGCCACCGGCTGGGACATGTAGATGCTGTCAACGGCGTAGTCCACATCCGCCGCGGTGCTGCGCCACTTCTCGCGGATACGCAGTTCTCTGACCCACGGGTTGGAGAGGATGCGAATTTTGGCGATTGGGACCGAAGATCTGATGCCACAAAAGGTGCATGATTCGTGGTTGGCTTCGCAGACGCCCAGCAGGTTTCCAGCGGCGTCGTAGGCTTGGACCAAGAAGTCGCGACTGCGGTTGACTTTGGCAAGGAAGCAACCGAACTGATGCACGCCTCGGGCGGCGTCGCGCGAGCCTGGCTGGCAGAAGCGGATGATCATCACGCCACGAAAACGGCTTTTGGTTGAGTTTTTGATGTTTGAGTTGCAAATCGAAAGGCCACCGACGGGTCGATCCTTGGAGAGGAACTCGTAGCTACTGATGCGGACGTGGCCTTTGGGATTTTCGCTGGCCATAACCAGTCCTTCATCGACCCAGGCTTCGTTGACTTCGACGATACCCTTGTCGGGGAACGGGCGACCGTCGGGGTCTTTTTCAAATTCGAACAGCCTGACTTTGCCGGCTTTTAAGAATGGCGTGTGGTCGTGGAAAAGTTCAACCTCAACGGGGCCGGTTTTGGCCAGCGGAAGGGACGCTGCTACCGGCCGATAGAGTCTTTTGATTTCGCGGCGATTGAGAGTGAGCGTTTGGCCACGGCAGGTGCACTTGATATTCAGCAGGCCCGCGTCACCCAGAAGTTGCTCTCCGTTGTTAAACAGAATGCGATCAAGATCCACGGTGGACTGCGTCTGGGATGTGCCCATCGAGTTGATAACGCGGCGAAGGCGATATTTCCCGTCGGCGCTGACGAGCACGTTTTCCTGTTCGAGGATTTTTCGGTATCGCTTGCCGAGGACGACCAGTTTTTCTTCGGCTTCTTCGCGGGCCCAGTAATCGTCGCTTTCGAGTTGTCCGATCAGGCCAAGGATCTCGATCAGTTTTTCGCTGGCGGGAAGTTTCGTCAGGCGAAGCGATTTCACCTGGTTCAGGCTGACCTTTTTTTTACTGAGAACTCCGGCCGAGGAGACCGTTGACCATTCGACGGGGCTGTCGGCCACGTCCACGGTAGCGATCGTGCCGTCGCGAAATTCGACGCTGAATTCGTCAGCGTGAGCTTGAAACCGGATTGCGGTTAGTAGAAAAACGGTAGCAATGAGGGCTTTGTTTGCCATTTCTATTTGTCCCACGAGCGAACGTCGATGTAGCGATAGGTGCCGTTGTGCTGTCCGGCCAGTTTGGTCATGAAATTGGGTTGGGTGGATTGTCGCGGGCCAAGCCCAAACTGGATGCAGTGGAACTCGGCATCGCCGGCACGTCGGCGGATGTTCTTCATTTCACTGTTGCCAAGCCCGGGGTAGCCGCCGTCGGTGAGCAGCACCACGGTATCGGGACGAAAGGCCAGGGCCGCAGAGATCCCATGCTTGTGCTCGGTCGAACCAAAGGCAGCGAGTCGCTGCAGGAAGGGTTTGACGAGCGCTTTGTTTTCCGCGTTTGCGGGAAGCAGTTCCCGTTTCGAGATCGTGCTGGTTTTGCTGTGATAAGTCACGACCTGAAACGAGTGGTTGAGTTGTAGCTGGTTAATGGCGCCGGAGAGTTCTGATTGGGCGCGAGAAAGCACGCCCAGGCCATCGCTGCCCATGCTTTGTGAGCGGTCGAGGATAAAGACAAAACGTCGCCCGGTCATTTTGGTGCCGCCAAAGACCGAAACCGAGATTGGGTTGCCTTTGGGCTGTTTCGCTCTGAGACGACGTTGCTCTCTGGCAATGGCTTCGAGGTCGGCTTCGCTGATTTCGAATTCATTGGGGGGCTTGTCGGTCAGGGATTCGGCGGCCATATCGGTCGCACTGGGGTCGGCGAAATCGACCTTGGGGCCGGGAAGCTCCGACGGTTCAGGGATGTCGATCGACGGAGCGCTCGGCGCGGCAGCGGCTTGGGCGGCCTGAAACTGCTGCTCGACCTGCTCCTGGTCAACGTCTTGCTGGTCAAGAAAAACGGGCTCCTGCATCTCACTGATTTCCGTCAGCACGATTCCGCCGCGTCTTTCGGGTTCGACACTGGGGCTGCGAAAGACGGTGAAGAGCAGCACGCCGATGGCGATCAGTGAAACGTGGAACAGTAACGACACGGCAAGGGAAGCCGCCTGCCGCCGGGCGATTCGGTTAGCTCGTTGTGGATAGGGGGGGATTTCAGTCATCTTCGATCCAGCTGGTTTGCCCTTCATTGTACTGCAAGGATTCCTGCAGAAAGTGCTGATTGCGTTATCCACCTGGCCGGACTGTATGTTTCCACTCCGTGGAACGGCGGTTGCTGTTGGTTGCTATCGGAACAGGTTTTGGGGAGATTCGTCGTGTGTTGGATATTTCCGCAACCTTTTTGGGGCAATTGGGGTGTTGTAACAGGGCGGGGGTCGCGATTGGCTGTGGCGAATCAACACTTGGCGCATTTTGCCGTTAGAATAGGGTTGCAGCGATGGGGTTCGGACATGGACCGGTCGCTGGGAACGAAGATCCACAAGAGGACAACGCCGCATGAACGACACAAAGACAGGCCAGACGGAATTGAGCAATGACGATATTGCGGCACTGGAGAAGCTCAGTAAGGCCTATCAGGCCGTTGGAAGGGAACTTTCAAAGGTCATCGTGGGACAGGAAGAAGTCATCGAGCAGTTGATGATCGCGATTTTTGCCCGTGGGCACTGCTTGCTCGAAGGGGTTCCCGGTCTGGCCAAGACGCTGATGGTCAGCACTCTGGCCAAGACGCTGAATCTTGATTTCGCCCGAATTCAGTTCACTCCTGACCTGATGCCCAGTGACATCGTGGGCACCGAGGTGATCCAAGAAGACCGCGCGTCGGGGAAACGTGAGTTCAAGTTTCTCAAAGGCCCGGTTTTCTCCAACGTCATCCTTGCGGATGAAATCAACCGAACGCCTCCCAAAACCCAGGCGGCGTTGCTCGAAGCGATGCAGGAAAAACAGGTCACCATCGGCGGTCAGCGGCACGGCCTGCCGGCACCGTTTTTTGTCCTCGCGACCCAGAACCCGATCGAGCAGGAGGGAACCTATACGCTTCCCGAAGCCCAGCAGGATCGCTTCATGTTCAAGGTGTTCGTGAAGTATCCCAGCTACGAGGAGGAGTTCCGGATTGCCGAAACAACGACCGCCGACATTGATATCGATGTCGACGAAGTCCTCACCGGTGAAGAAATCCTCCGATTGCAGCAGCTTGTGCGACGCGTACCGGTTCCGGCTCACGTGATCCATTTTGCGCTTCGCCTGGTGCGGGCGACACGTGTGCTCGAAGAGGGCTGTCCCGAGTTTGTCAAAGATTCCATTAGCTGGGGAGCGGGGCCCCGTGGTGTGCAGAATCTGCTCCTGGGCGGGAAAGCCCGCGCGGTGCTGGAGGGCAAGACGTTCGTTTCGACCGAAGACATCAAAGCGGTCGCCCGTCCGGTGCTTCGTCATCGCGTGATCACGAACTTTAGTGCGGAATCGACGGGGATTACCTCCGACGATGTGATTAATCGGCTGCTGGAGGAGATTCCTGAACGCAGCGATCAGGATGAAATTTCGCCCGAGCTCAAAAGTGCGTTTGGAGGGTGAGGTACGCTGAGTACTGAGTACTGGGTACTGGGTACTGGGTACTGGGTACTGAGGACCAAGTAATGAGTAATGAGCACGCAGTGACCGGACCAAGCGTGCTGAATACTCAACGAACCGAACGGTCGAACCGGATTGAACTCGACGAACCGGATTGAACTGACAAATGAACTGAACCGAGCTGAAAACTTCTTGAACACCGAAACCGAAAAACCAAACTACCTTGATCCCGAGACGCTGGACAAAATCAAGCGGCTCGATGTGCGCGCTCGCCTGGTGGTGGAAGGTTTTGTAACGGGGCAGCATCGTTCGCCCTACAACGGTTTTGCGATCGAATTCGCGGCGCATCGCGAATACGCGCCCGGTGATGATCTGAGGCACATCGACTGGAAGGTCTATTCCAAAACAGATCGCCTGTACATCAAAGAATACGAAGAAGAAACCAACCTCAAATGCCACCTGCTGGTCGATTGCAGCAAATCGATGCGATACGGAGAAGCGACCGGTCGCAGCAAGTTCGACTATGCGTCCACCGCGGCGGCGAGTCTGGCGTTTCTGATGCAGCAGCAAGCGGACTCGGTGGGCATGGTGCTGTTCAGCAACCAGATCGACAAAACGCTGAAAAACAGCTCGCACCCCTCTCACTTGAAACTTTTACTGCACGAACTTGAGCAGGCCGAAGTGGAAAACAGGACTGATGTCAGTGATCCATTCACGGCCCTGGCGGGGCAGTTGAGCAGCCGCGGGATGGTCATTCTGTTTTCGGATCTGTTTCTTGATCCCGAAGTACTGGGGCAGTCGCTGAACCAGTTTCGGCTGCGGCGTCACGAGGTCATCGTGTTTCACGTGATGCACAAGGATGAGCTTGAGTTTCCATTTGAAGACAACACTCTGTTTCGCGGCATGGAAGTCGATGCCGAACTGCACACCGAACCAAGGGCACTCAAGAAGTCCTACCTTGAGGCGGTGGATCGCTACATGCAGCGCGTGAAGAAAGTCTGCGGTGCGGCAGGAATCGACCACGTGTTGCTTGACACTTCAAAGTCGCTTGGTGGAGTGCTGGCGTCGTATCTGAACTTTCGGGCCAAGTCCCGCAGGAAGCTGGTGAAATGATGGTTTCCGGGTTCCGTTTTTCGTTTTGTTTTCCGTTTTCCGTGGGCGCTGTCTAACAATGCTGTCGTGGTTTTTCAATCCATGGATGCTGCTGGGCGGCCTGGCGGTTGCTTCGCCGATCCTGATCCATCTGCTCAACAAACGTCGATTCAAGATCGTCGAATGGGCGGCGATGGACTTTTTGTTCGAAGCCGAAAAGAAGAACAAGCGACGTGTTCAGGTTGAAAATCTGATCCTGCTGCTACTGCGTTGCCTCGCGATGCTGTTGCTGGCCTTTATGTTGGCCCGTCCGTTTCTGCCCTCAAGCGTTGTCGGTGGATTTTCCGGGACGCGGCAGGTCGAGCGAATTTTGCTGATCGACGACTCGCTTTCGCAGCGCGTGATCAACGATTCGATGCCGGCGTTGGACAAGACCAAGGAGCAGGTCAAGGATTTGCTCCAGGGGTTTGCTTCTTCGACCGAAACCGAGGACTGGTTGAGCATTTACCTGACCAGCGAACCGAACCAGCGACTGATCGACTACAAGCCGCTGACTGAAAATTCCCTGCCCGAGATCCTGCAAACGGTGGATCAGATCGGGTTCTCTGATGGGGTGGCGGACTACACGCAGTCTCTTGGTGAGCTAAACCGGTACCTCGAAGGCCAGCGCGAGAATACAGGGCGAGCGGTTTATCTTTACAGTGATTTGCGGACACGCGACTGGAAGCCGCTGGCGAATCAGGAAGCCGAAACGTCGCCTGCGAAACTGATTGCTGACATCGGACGAAAGTCATCCGGGACGTTTGTGGTCGACACCGGAAGCGATCAGGATGAAAACCTGGCAATCACGGCGGTGCGACCCGATGCACTGCTGGTTGCCGAAAAGACAGTCAGCTTTTTGGTGGACGTGACGAATTTCGGTACGCAAACGGTCAACGACGTCAACGTGCTGTTTCAGGTCAACGATAGCCAGGCGGAGTACGAAACGATCGGTGCGCTTTCGCCCGGCGAGACCGAGACGCTTTTGTTCAATACGTGGTTTGCCCGCCCCGAAAGTGATGGCTTGAGCCTGGCCAATGAGCCACGCCGAAACGAACGGGGGTTTCGCATCCGTGCCGAAATCGACCGCCAGTCGCTTGGCGAGGGGCTTGGTCGGGACCAGATGATCGAAGACAGCTCGCGGTTTTACGCTGCGAGGATTGCCGACGGAATTCCGGTGTTGTTGGTTGATGGCGATCCTTCAGCGATTTCCGAACGCAGTGAAACGCATTATTTGCAGTCGCTTGCGGTGCCGGGAACAGGTTTGCTGATGAAGGACGTTACCGTCAGCGAACTGGAGACCGTTTCGCTTGCCAACTATTCGGTAATCTTTTTGTGCAACGTCGACGAAGCGTCACCGGATCGAATCAAAGCGATTCGCCAGTGGGTGACCGACGGTGGTTCGCTGGTGATCATGCCTGGCAACCGGGTGCGTGCCAACACGTTCAACGATGCCTTTTACCGCGACGGCCAAGGGCTTTCCCCGGTGCAATTGGAAAAGATGGAGGGTGACCCGACGCTCAACCGCTGGGTGAACTTTGAACCCGCCCCCCAGGTGCATCCTTCGCTTCGTGTTATTCTCGAAAGCGATTCGTCGAGTCTGGGAAAGATCGACATTTTCAGTTGGTGGACGGCCAGGCTTAACGAAGAACTGGTGGGCAAGTCGGTCGAGGTACCGCTACGTTTGACCGACAAAGACAATTCGCCGGCGATGGTTGACCGGTCGTTGGGTGACGGACGAGTGATCGTGTTTACAATTCCCGGTGACGGCGACTGGACGATGTGGCCCGGCAGTCCAACTTATGCCCCGGTGATGATTGACATGATCGACTATCTGCTGGGTCAGACGCGCGATGAGTCTTCGATCATGCTGGGCGAGCCGATTCATCAGCCGGTCGATTTGAGTGCGTTTGCAAATCGGGCAAAGATGCGAGACCCGGCTAACGAGTCGGTGGAGTCGTTCGCCAAACCGCTGGACACCGAAAACCCGGACAGCGTGTTCCAGGAATTCGTTTTCGAGAATACGCAGCGGGCCGGTTTCTATGATGTCAATTTACAGCGACATGATGGAGGTGCGGCGTCAACGCTGTATGCTTCGAACTTTAATCCAGCCGAAAGTCAACTGAAGCGACTCAGTCCTACAGAGCGAAGCGAAAGTTTTAGCGGCGAGAATCTGCAACTGGTTTCGAGTGAAAATCTGGCCGGCCAGAACGTTTCGGGAAAGAACACCGAGATTTGGCTGCAGGTGTTGATGGTACTTTTCGCGGTGCTGGTGAGCGAACAGTTCCTTGCATGGTGGTGGGGGCGAAATCGATGATGCTTTGCAGGTATAAAAATCGGCTCAAGACACTGCTGTCTTTTGCCGCAGCGCTGGTGATGCTGCTTGTTGCCGCCACCCCATCGTGGGCGCAGCTTGGCGCGCCCGCCTGGCGCGTCCTTGAGGACCGCAGTGCCTTTGAATTCGAGGACGATGACTCTTCGGATGAAGTCGTCGGGGCGGTGCTCAAGACCGACCCCGAACTCGAAGCATGGATGCAGCGGGCCAGTCGCCATGCGGAAGAAAAAAACTACCGCGTGGCAGCGGGATTGTGGCAGGCGATTCTGGAACGCAGCGGTGATTCCCTGTCCAGCGACGACGACACGATTTTTTACTCGATGAGCGATCGGATCGAAAAGATGCTCTCTGGTTTACCGCCCGAGGGTCTGGAGATTTATCGCGTCACTGCCGATGCGTCTGCGAAAGAACTGCTGAAGCGGAGCGGCGAGAACGACGTTACGGCGTTGACGCAGGTGACGTCGAATTACTTTGCCAGTTCGATCGGTGACGACGCGGCCTTTCGGCTCTCGAGCATTTACCTGGACCGGTATGACTTTACCGGGGCGTTGAGATTACTACAGAAAATCGTGGACCATCATCCTGACCCGTCGGTTCGACTGGAGGACGTCTGGGCACGTATCGCGCTTTGCCATGCGTTCCTTGGTGACGAAGCAAAAGCAACCATGGCGCTCAGTAAAGGAAAAGAGCTGTCGCCCGAAAGCTCGGCGGTCGACGCGGTTCGGCGGTCCCTGGGAAACCTACAGTTCAAACCCAAGCAGGAACTGGCTCTTTCAGAGTGGACGTTGCCGCTGGGAAATCAGTCACGAATGGCGGCGATGCCTTCTTTGCCAGAGTCCGCGTTTGACCGCGATCAGATCAGTGTCTGGCAGTTTCTGATTGCCCCCAGCGAACGCCGGATGGTGAATCGTCCCGACACCCAGGGCAAGGTGCTTGTCGGCAAGCGCGCCAGCGGTGACGTGGCGGCATCAAGCCGCAACAGCCTTGAGCGACGGATGATCAACAAATGGCGTACCGAGGGCTGGCGGCCTGCCGGTGGGCTGTTGTTTGACGAAGATCGTGTGTTTTTCAAAGGGCCCGGGGACGTGGTGGCCTTTAATCGCTCAAGCATTCCCAATGAGGTGGTCGAGAACGCGGGCACCGACGGCGATTCCCGCGATGTGCTGAAAACTTTTTCAGCATGGAGAAGCCTCTGGCGGAATGTGTTCCTGGTCGATGACGCGACCGAATCACGTGAAGCGATGATGGGCATGGGGGGAAGAGGTGGATTCCAAAGACGCGGGCTCCAGCAGGCCAAAGCAAACGGGGTCTCCTTGCTGGCAAAGTCGCTGTACTTTGAGGACCGCATTCATTCCCAGATGGCGATTCACGACGGAGTCCTCTACACGGTCGAAGGAACACTTTTCGGCTCGCGAAGCACCCGACCGGTAACCAAAAACCGGCACAACTACCAGTCGTTGCGGCGGACGCGAAACAATTTCCTGACCGCCTACGAGCAGGAGACGGGAAAGATGCTGTGGCGATTGCCTCGCGTCAACATTGTCGAATCTCCTTCCTACGAATTGGCGGTGTACGAGACCGGAGTCAAACCCAAAATCGCCGAAGGCGAGCAAAGCGAATGGTTAACCGGCGGCGGAGTGATGGGTTCGCCGTTGAAGTTCGGAAACATTCTGATTGTGCCGGTCAACAAAAGCGGTGACATTCATCTTTACGGTGTCGACCCGACCCAAGAAGGCAAAACGGTATGGTCGTGCTTTTTGTGCGACGACCCGGAGTCCGGTGCGTCACCGAACTCGCCGATCAACATGTCTCTCGATGGAAGCGACGTTTTGGTGACTTGTGGGACCGGCGTTGTTTTTCTGGTGGATCCGTCCACTGGCAAAATTCGATTCGCCAAACGGTACTCGAGGATGGGCAAAACGGGCCTGCCGATCCGTCGCCACACCGGCAGCATTTCAATGGTTACTTTTGACGGTTGGTCCAGCGATTCGGTGTTGGCCAACAGACGAGAGCTGATTTGCTTTTGCAGTGACACCGAAACCCTGACCGCGATCGATCGGAATTCCGGAGAGATCGTCTGGCAACGGGGGCTTTCGCCTTACGGTGCCAAACTGGACTACATCATCGGAGCTTACGACCGAAAACTTTTCCTTGGCGGCCAACGCACCGTGATGGCGGTCGCTTTGGACGAACAGGGTCGCGCCGCATGGGGCGGCGAACCCCATTTTGGTGACAAGGTATCCTACGGTCGCGCGATGGTGACGCCGCAGGGCGTGTTCGTTCCAGTCAACAACAGCATCTGGCAGTTTTCTCTTGATGGAGAAAACGGTCGAGCCAAAGTCCTGAACCAGATCGAGGTCTTCCTGGGCACCGAGGCTCCCGTGGGGAATCTGTACAGTGACGGAGACAGGATTTGGGTTCGCGGGGCGACAAGGCTTTATGCCCTTTCCCCCAAACCATGGTCCGACGAAAACGATGACGAAGAATAAGATGTCGAAGAATAAGATGTCGAAGAATAAGGCAACGAAGAAACTGGCGACCAACGCCAATAACGCACCCGGGATTGAATAGTAACTTGAACTTGATTGCAGAAAATTCAGGATTGTTGCAGTGGTTGGTCGGAGAGCGTCCGGACCGAACCGGTACCCCAGCGCTTCAGTGGGCGAATCTTCCCGAGTCATGGGGGGTGTTTGTTCTTCTGGCGCTGGTGGCGCTGATTTGCTACGGCGTGTTCTGGATGTATCGCCGTGAAATCAATACCTGTCCCAAACCGGTCAAACTGTTCATGGCCGCGCTGCGATTGGCGGTGCTGCTACTACTGGTGCTGCTGTACCTCAAACCATCGCTTTACTTTCAGCGAGTGGATGAGGTTCGCCCGCCGATCGAGTTTCTTCGTGACAGTTCGTTGTCGCTGGCTCGCGGTGACCTTTATCGCAGCGGCGAACAGGTGAAACGGTTGGCAAAATTGACCGGTGCAGATGCCTCGGCAATCGATGAAGGCGGCATGTCTCGCAGCGAGCTTTTGAACGAGGCCTTTGCCAGGCATCCGGAATTGCTCAAGCAGATGCGAGAAAAAGGCCCGATCCGTGTCGTCGATTTTGCTGATGGCTCCAAGCCCTACGAAATTATTCCTTCGCTCAGTGCCGAAGAAGCCAAAGCCGAAGAAGCCAAAGCCGGGGTCGATGCCAAACCCACCCCGGAAGAAACAGAGACTTCCGGGTCCGGCGATGCCGTCGCTGGAAAGAAACTCGAACTACCGGCCCTTCAGCCGATGGGCTCGGCGACGGACATTTGGCAGGCGCTCAAAACAGTACTCGACGGCAATTCGACTCCCTCCTCGATCGTTCTCGTCAGCGAAGGACAGCACAACGGCAGCGAAGACCCGCTGGAGATGGCAGACAAAGCCGCGGCGATGGACATTCCGATTTACACCGTTGGAATCGGCGACCCCAATCCGCCAAAAAATGTTTCAGTCCAGGAAGTCTACGTCCGCAACAAAGCCTACCCCGACGAGCCCTTTGAGATCGAAGCGGTGGTGCAAACAAGCCGCCGCAACGAAACCAACTTGCCAAGCTCGCTCAAGGTCACGTTGCTGCAGCAGAGAGTCAACGCCGGTGGACAACTCGATTCGCAGGTCGAAGTCAAATCCAACGACATCAGCGTGCCGGACAATGGCGGAAGAATTCGACTGAACTTTGATCATTCGACCAATGAACCGGGCCGATACGTCTACACCGTTCGCTGCGAGCGACTGTCCGACGAGACGGACTTTGAAGATAACGAACTGGCATCCGGTGAGCTTGAGATCGTGGACGAAAAGGTCCGCGTGTTGCTGATTTCCGGTTTACCAAGCTGGGATTATCAGCAGGTTTACAAACTGCTGCAGCGCGACCAGACGATTGACTTGAGCTGTTGGCTGCAGTCGATGGACGACTCTCGTCCGCAGGAAGGCAACACGCCGATCACGCGTTTGCCCAGCACCATCGAAGAACTGGGGGAGTACAACGTGGTGCTGTTGCTGGATCCGAATCCCGTCGAGTTCGACGATCGCTGGGTCGAGTTATTGCGGAACTTCTGTCAGTACAAAGCCGGCGGGGTGATGTTCATGGCTGGCCCGCAGTTCACCAGTGAGTTTTTGACAAAGCCATCGCTGAAGGATTTTCGCAATATCGTACCGGTGCGTTTCGGGGATCTTGAAGAGATCGAAATCAACGAAGCGTTGGCAGAGGCGTCCAATGACCGGGCCGGAAAAATGCTGACGGTTCCTTTCAACATGGACCATCCGGTGATGAGCTTTCGTGCCGAACCCGAAGAGAACCTGAAGATCTGGAGCCTGATGCCGGGAATTTACTGGAGCTTTCCCGCGACGCGGGCCAAACCCACCGCTCGAGTTCTGATGGAGCGCGGCGACCAGGTCAGTGCCGAAGGCAATCAGCCGTTGATGGTGTCGGGGCGATTTGGTGCCGGATCGGTTTTGTACCTGGGATTCCAAGGAACATGGCGCTGGCGTCCGATCGGTTTGCAGGCGCAGTACTTTGACCGGTTTTGGATTCAAGTGGTCCGCTTCCTGGTGGAAACGCGATCGCTGCAGGGCTCACGTCGCGGATTCATCGATCGCGAAAAAACGGAATACGAGTTGGGCGAGCGGGTCACACTGGTCGCCAGGCTGCTGGACCAACAGTTCAAGCCCGAGACCCGAGAAGCTTTCGATGCGGTAGTCACTTCGGACGACGGACGCCAGCAAACGGTGAAACTGAAACGGTTGCCGAACCAGGAAGGCCGCTACGAGGGAGCCTTTCCCGCATCGCGAATCGGTTCCTATTCGGCGATCGTCGATATGGGTGAATCAACTGATGGTGAAAAGCTGGTCGATCCGGTGACGTTTCGTATCGTCTCGCCCAGTGCCGAAGCGGGGGCCTATTGGTTGAACGAGAAACTCCTGCGAGACATCTCGGCGCGGAGCGGCGGGAAGTACTTCCGTCTCGATTCGATCGAGAAACTGCCTGCGGAGCTTCCCAACACCGTGGAGCGGTTTACTTTCAACAGTCCACCAGAGCCACTTTGGGATGCGAGCTCAAAGACTCGCTGGTTTGTGTTTTTGCTGCCCGCGATTTTGTTGACGATCGAATGGGCGGTGAGAAAATGGTACAAGCTGCTGTAACGACAACCACAGGCTGGCTTTTCTGTAGAACGTTCAGCCATTGTGAATTTCGAACAAACTGAATTCTGAACGATCTGAATTCCAAACAAACTGAAAACTGACAAACTGACAAACTGAAAACTGACAAACCCTGAACCTGAACAATCCAAATAGAACCTTGAACAAACTTCCCGAAATACCACGCACACTCTGGAACAGGATTTCTGCCCTGCGTGGTCAGCTTGCGCGGTGGGTGATGGTCAAAGGGCTGGGATCGCTGCTGTGGATCATGCTGGCGGTTTTTGTTGTCGACATGATCGTCGACCGGATGTTCAAAATGGACTTCAGCCAGCGACTGATTTTGCTGGTGGGCATGATCGCAGTTGCGGCCGCAGTGGCGTTCTGGAAACTGCTCAAACCAATATCGACTTTGCCGGGCAACGATGCCCTGGTGTACGAAATCGAAAAAGGCAATCGGTCCCTGGGTGAAAGCCTGATCAGCAGCATCGAACTTTCGCGGGCCGAAAACCTTGAGTCGATCGGCGTCTCGGAACAACTTGCTTCTGCGACGATCAACAAGGGCCTCGATGACGTCAAAGAGCTGGACTTCAGCAACATCATCGACAAATCCGGTTACACAAGGAACCTGGGAATCCTTGGCGCGGGAATCGCAGCGTTGGCGATGCTGGGGATCGGCATCACGCAATCTGATTTTCTTTCAACGTGGTTCAACCGAAACGTTTTGCTTGGCGATGCCCAGTGGCCGCAGGGAACTTATCTGGAGATCGTGGGAGCCCAAGACGGAAACATCTCGCTGCCGCGTGGCGTCAATCATCGTCAACTGGTCAACGTAACCGAAGCGTCCACCAATCGCGACGTGTCGTTGAATCTGGAGCTGGAAAGCCCCGACGGCTCACGGACGATCTACTCAATGAAGCCCACCGGCAAGCTTGACGGTCGCCAGCATTCATTCCTGTTCAACAACCTTTCGTCGGCGTTCCGATTCCGAGCCACCGGCGGCGATGACGTGACCGAATGGGTAAAGGTCAGCCTTGTCGAACCGCCCGCGATTGTTGACCTTGAGATCACCGCTCACCTCCCCGAGTACACCGGCGCTGCGCCGCTTGGCCTCAAAGGCGACGGGCCGCACCCGCTGTTGGTCGGAACGTGGTTGGACATTCGGGCCAACTCAAACAAGCCCCTTGCATCGGCGACGCTAAAGAGTGGCAAGTCCGTTTACCAGATGGCACTTTCGGAGGACGGGAACTCGTTCACCGCGACCCCCGGCAAAACGGAGGAGCTTGTCGCCGGACCTTACGAATTTGAATTGCTCGACGAAGGAAATCTCGGCAACGCCCGAAAATCCAAATTCACCGTCACGATCAAGGAAGACCAGGTTCCACGGATTCGGGCGGAACTGCTTGGTATCAGCGGGCTGGTCTCGACGCGGGCGATACTGCCGACCGAGTTCCAGGTCGTCGATGACTTTGGCCTGACCGACATCATGTTTTCTGCGAGCTGGAAACCCGAAGAGAACGACGAGAAACCCGATCCCGAAGAGACCGGCCAAACGATGCTGATCGATTCGCTGGAGAGTCACAAAGACCAATCTTGGACTGCTGCCGAATCTGCCGCCGCGTTTGACCTGCTGCCTTTGAAGCTCACACCGGGCACCAGTTTGAAGCTCGCAGTGATTTCCCATGACAACCAACCCGAGCAGGCGGGTGTTGGCAAATCCCAGGAATTCCTGCTGCGGGTCGTGACCGATGAAAAACTTCGCGGCGATCTGTTGCGAAGAGAAGACGAACAACGGAAAGCGTTTGAGCAGGCGTACGCGATGCAGCTTTCGCTTTCCAGCGAACTGGAAGCTCTTTCGATTTCCCGCCCACAACCCGGCAGCGACACCGATGCCTTCCACAAGGCCCGCGAGATGCAGTTGCTGGAACTGGTTCGCAATCAAAAAGGAATCGGCACCGCGATCGACCAGATTGCAGGCCGCTTTGAAGAGTTCCTTGTCGAAATCACGAACAATCGTTTGGACGAGATCGAAAAAGAACTTGCTCCCGACAAACCACGAATCAACGAACGCTACGACACAAAAATCATTCAGCCGATCCGTCAGATCGATACGGACCTCGTCACCGAAGCAACGCGTTACTTGGACAATTGCCGCCGTGTTGAAAAACAAGACGCGCCACTTCAGGAAGCAGTCACCAGCACCCTTGCGGTCCAGGAACAAATCCTTGCTCGCATGAACGAAGTCCTCAAAGCGATGAACGCATCCCGGTCCTTTCAGGATCTGCTTAACAGTTTGCTTGAAATCAAATGGCTCGAAGAACAGATCAACAAAAAACTGGATGAAAAGATGAACGCAAAAGACATCTTTGAAGACGCCGACCCCGACGACATATTTGAAAACGAATAGCGGATCTCACAGGAAACTCTTTGGAGACAGACATGCAGAAGTATCTATCGTTCAGCCGACTGTTTTTATCTGTTTCGCTGTTGGTCGCAGTTATGGGGACTTCCCCTTCAATGACCGTGGCCCAGGAACCAGCCGCCGCTCAAGAGAAACAAAAATCCGAATTGGCAGTCCTGCAGCGACAGGCCGAGCGGATGCTGACCGAAGTCGAAGCTCGCTTTACCGCCGCCGCCGAACGGATGCGCAAAGAGGATCCCGAAAAAGCCGATCGTCTGATCAAGACGTATCAGAAATCAAAAGAAGAATCGCTCACCAAAAAGATGGCTCTGGCCAGTTCGTTGATGGACGAGGGAAGTTTCGCCGAAGCAAAGCAGGAACTGGTCGAGATCATCACGGTTGTCGATGCCATGATTCGGGTACTGACCAATGAAAAAGAAAAGGTCATTTCCAAAAAGGACGAGATCGAGAACCTTGAGAAGTTCCGTAACGAGCTTCGACAACGCCTTGAAGAGCAACGCAAGCAGACCAAAGAGAACGAAAAGGTCAGCAACAAAGAGGATGCCGTCAAGAACCTCAAAGCCCAGATCAAACGACTCGAAGGCCTAGTCAAAGACCAAACAGAGAACCTCGAAAAGACCCGAGCGAATCTGAAGTCGGGACTTCGCGAACTGGACAAGATTGCCGACAAGCAATTTGAGATCCGTAAAGAAACCGAACGCCTAGCCCAGAACATTCGCGATCAGAATTTCGACAAGCCCGGTGACAGTAAAGCATCCGTCAAGGCCAACGAAGAATCAGACGGCGATTCAGGTAAGCCCGGCGATGGCGAAAAGGCCAAGCCAGGCGACAAAGACGACAAGGACCTTGAAGAGGAACTGAAGGAACTGCAAAAGAAAAAAGCAGAACTGCAAAAGAAGCTCAATGAGTCCGGCGGTGACAAGGACAGCAAGGGAGATCCCAAAAACGGAAGCAAGAAAGACTCCGCCGGGAAGCCCTCTGGCGGAAAACCTTCCGATGGCAAACCCTCTGACGGAAAGCCCTCCGACGAAAAAAAGGACCAGGACCAGAAAGGCCAGGACGGAAAGCAGCCTGCCGATGGCGACAAGAAAAGCGAATCGAAAAAAGGCTCACCGCAGAAAGGCCAATCTGGCCAATCTGGCCAATCGGGAAAGTCCGGCAAAAGCGGCAAGTCAGGACAAAGCCAGCCGGGTCAGAAATCCCAACAACAGCAGCAACAACAACAGCAACAGCAGCCAGGCAGCAAGCCATTGGACAAAGCCGCCGAGCATCAGCGCAAGGCCGAAGAGAAGCTTGCCAGCGGCAGCCCCAAAGACGCCGCCAGGCAACAGGAGTTGGCCAAACAGGAAATTGAAAAGGCACTTGCCGAGGTCAAGAAGGAAATGCGTCGCTTGGAGTCGTTGCCTCCCGAGGCAATCAAACGACTCGCCGACGACCAGCGCCGCACCCGCAAGAAGACAATGGATGTCCTTGAGAAAATGAAAAAGGCTCCCACTTCAAAACCCGAACAGGGACAGCAGCAGGGCGGACAAAAGAATCAGGCCGGCCAAAAGCCTACCGAACAGGCCGGTGGCGCGATGAAAAAAGCCGCTGACGATCTGCAGAAAAACGATTCAGAGCAGGCCAAACGAAACCAGCAAAAAGCCGAAGAGAAACTCGAAGAAGCAATCGAGGAACTCGAAGAGCGACTCAAGCAGCTTCGTGAGGAAACCCGCGAGGAAAAATTGGCGCGGCTGGAAGCTCGCTTTGCCGAAATGCTCCAGCGTCAGCAGGTCGCATCGGTGATGACGACCGAACTCGATGACAAAAAGATCAACCTTGGCCAACTGCGTCGCCGTGACCAGCTTGTGACCCTCCGCGTTGCCACTGAAGAACTTCAGATTCGCGAACTCGGCCAGCAGGCTTACGATCTGTTGATCGAAGACGGCAGCAGCAAGGTCTTTCCCGAAGTCGTCGAGGAACTGAAGATCGACCTCGAACGAGCCGGCAGGTTACTTCAAGACGAAAAGACAGACCGCTACACGCAGTTGGTGCAAAAGGAAATCGAAACCACAATCGAAGACTTGATCGACGCTCTTCAGGAAGCACAGAAAAAGGGCGGCGGAGGTGGCGGCGGTGGCGGTGGCGACGGCAAACAGCCGCTGCTCAAAAAATCTGCCGAACTGAAAATATTAAGAATGAAACAAAGACGGCTCAATCGCCGTACAAAAAAGCTGGAACAGATGCGGGATAACGCGGAGCTTGCCGATATTCTTAAGCAGGAGCGGGGGAATGCCGAGCGAATTCAGCTAAAAATAATCGAAATGACCGAACGAATCATGGAAGAATCGCAGTAATCGCCGCTGCCAGCAGAACTTTTGCATAGGCTCGGCATTAGACAAGTGTTAGAATTACAAAGTCAAATAGGCAGTTTTTCAAGGTAAAGCTATGGCTAGACTTCTTTCCGCTGTTGTCATTGCAATCGCAATCTTTGGATCGACAACACTTCTTTTCGCCAATGATTCTTCCGGCGTGGTCAAAGCGTTCCGCGATCACGTTCAGGAAAGTGACTTTGAATCGGCAAAACAGGAATCCGCTAGCAAACGAATCGGCGAATTCGAAACCGAATCGCCTGCCGACGCGATCACCGAAGGACTGATAGCTCTTTACCCCAACTACGCCGCTGCGGTTGATTCATCAGAAGCAGATGACATCGCCAAAGCCGGCGAACTGCTCAAGCCATTCGTCGATTCAAAGGATCCGTTCCTTGCCGCCGACGCATCGTTTTACATGGCTCGCGTGTTGATGAACAACGAGCGATTCGAAGACGCCCTTCCGCTGCTTTCGAAAATCAAAACCGACTACACCAAAGTCTCCGTTCACACCGGAGCAACCGATTACTTCTCCGGCATCGCACACGCGGGGTTGCTTCAGAAAGAGTCTGCGATCAGCTCCTTCGTTAACTTCCTCGAAAGCTATCCCGATGCTCCCGAGAGGATGCGAGTCAGCGCTTGGCGTCAGGTTCAGCGACTGCAAGCGATCAAGGATGGCAAACTGGATGATGCCCATCAGAAAATGGAATTCTCCCGTCGTCGTCTTGGTATCGAGAACACAGACGAATCGACACAGGGCGAACAGGAAAAGATCGTCAAGATCCTCAATCAACTGATCAAGGAAGCGGAAAAGAAAGAGTGCAGTGGAAGCTGCAAAAACTGCAAGAAGCCGGGCAAGTCGCAAAAGCCGGGATCAGGTCAAAAGCAGGCAAACAACAAAAACCAACAGCAGCAGCAGAAAAGCCAAAAGGGCGACAAAGCCAAAGCTCAAGACGGCAAAGCAATCGTCAAGACTTACGATGACGTTCCTGCCAGTCCTTGGAGTCGCCTTCGCGATCGTAGCCGTGACCCGGCCAACAACGCGATCAAGGAAAAACTTCCATCACGCTATCGCGACATCGTTGAGAAGTACATGGAAAAAGCCAACGGCATCGAAGAAGCCGGCGGTCGATAGAAGGTCGACTTCTTTCAAACAACCAAAGCCCGGGGCCGCATATTGGTCCCGGGCTTTTTTCGTGCAAGGAGAAAAGGTCACTCGGTCACTCGGTCACTCGGTCACTCGCGAACCAGGAAAGTCACTCGCGGCAAGCCGCCCTTTTCCAAACTGCTCGCAGATTCGCATTTGCGCCCATTGTTTCGCGATTATCGGCAACCGACTCAATGACCTGGGCGAATCTACAGTTCTTCGAATCTACAGTTCTTCGAAAGTCGTCTCGATGGCGATGTCTTCAACGCCTGCCAGAACACCTCCATCCCAGGCAGCGACAAGCCTCCCGTGCCGTGAATCCACATGGGCCCGAATCAACATCCTCGACAATCCCCCTGATTCGACAGAATCTCGAAGCCGCTGGCGCATCTCACGTTCGCTGGGACATTCGAACTCGCCCTCGTTATGGGAAACGACGTGGTAGGTATTGTTCTGATCGATCAAAACCGTGATCGCCGACTCATCGGGCTCCGCAGCCTGCGCGTGCTGATCGGAGAGTCCCTCGGGCATCGGTATCGATTTTTGCAACGAGAACGAAGCCGTCACCATAAAGAAAATCAACAGCAGAAACGTGACATCGACCATCGGAGTCATGTCCATCTCGTCATCGGGCAAAACCACTTTTCGGCAACCTGGCGATTCGGGATCTTCCTGCGATTCTTCAAATCCCTTCCAGCCCATGGACTGGTAATCGTCGACGTAGTCAGCATCGTTTCTGGAAAATGTCAAAGCAGCGTCGGAAGTTTGAATGCCTTTGTCTGCCATGTCTTTGTCCTGATTGGGTCAAGGTTTGGTCAACTGGGCTGGCCGATTCGATCGAGATACTCAGCCAGCCGAGCCTGGACTTCGATGATCTGTTGCCAAAGTTCTTTGGGGACTTCTACTGATTGATGTCGCGGTTTGACGTCGGCTTCACTGACAATCTCTCGCACCTGATGGTGGAGGAACTCGATGACTTCTGAAAGCTGCGCCGCCTGGCCGGGTGAGAGTCGTTCGGGAAGTCGCGGCGGTTCGGTCAAAAAGACGGCAAAGCTTCCGTCTTCGTCCTTGTCCATACCCCCGGATGTTGCTCGCCGCCCGGAATTTTCCTTGAGTCGCTGTTGAATCTGTTCGCGGCTTCCGTAGACCAGCGTGCTGCGGCCGACGGTGATCAGGTCGCCGTAGCGAAGGAGCTTGAGCTGGACTTCCTCGTTGTTGACTCGGGAGCCATTGGTGCTGTCCAGATCGGTCAGGACAAGGTCGTCATGGTCCTGTTGAATGCGAAGGTGAACGCGGCTGACGCGTTCGTCGTTGAGCTGAATGGAGTTACCTTCTTCGCGGCCGATCGTGACCGGCAGCAGGATGTCATCGTAGACTTCTCCCCGGTTGGCACCGTCAAGAATTCGAAGTGTGATCCGCGTCATGAAGTCTCGCCTGTCGTTCGAGCTGAGCGCTCTTCGTCTACGCCGGGAGAGGTTCGCCTCTTAACCTTTCTATCCCGACGTTCCTGTCTGCAAATTCTACCATCAAAACAAATTCAGGGCGAATTATTAAGGTCGGATTATTCACAAGGCGTGGGCGTCAGAACCAGTTCTGACAGTGATTCGCGACTCTGATGCGATGAAACGATCGCTGTAGTTTTCTTCTGCCGGATGATTCACATTTCTTGTTGAAATTCAGCTTTTCCCATGCTCCGGTTGGCCAGACGTAGAAGCAACGCCCGTCGTCGTGAATAATCCGGGATTAAGGTCGGAAGTTGCCATCGTTGGCTTGTTTTTCCCCTAAATCCGGCAAAACCTTCCAGCAGCCATCGATTTCGCGACCGAGTCAGTTGGTGTCCATCTCGCGTCTTTCCCAACAAAGCCGCATCCGCTACAATCTGTGCTCCTGCACCCGTAGTTCAACTGGATAGAACATCGGTCTTCGGAACCGAGGGTTGGGGGTTCGAATCCCTCCGGGTGTACTTTTTGAGACTGTAAAAACCGATGTCAAATTCGACATCGGTTTTTTCGTGGACAGAGGGCATTCTCAAGTCCCCCCACTAATTAAGCTTTCATGCATTCAGACTCAATCTGTTCGCGGTTCAGTCTCGGCATGAACGACTAACTCGGAATCGTTTACACGTCGCCGTCAGCCTTAAGTTGCTGTTTGACGCAAGCGACATCGCTTGGCGAAGTTCACCCTCTGACTCCTCGTGTAAAACCCTGTCGCTTGGTCAATGCAATTGGTCTGTGGAGTCCCCGCCTATTCTGTCGGTCATGATGCTAGGACTTTGCCTTCTGCAGCCCTATTACAGGTATTGTCGATAAAACAGACCAAGGTCGTGGCTACTTGACGGATGTTGACTTCGGACACCTTTCATGGCCCAAAAGCACCTCGTTTTTTGCTGCTGTTCTCGAGAAAAGGAAAGGTTAAAATGTCAAAGAGTCCCTTTGTCACATTTTTAAGATCGCGGTGCGTGATGAACGATGCCACAACCTGTCCTGCTGCAGTAGCAAGGTTGTTCTCCGCTTCGGTAGTCAAAGAACTTGCCGAGAAGGGAAAGTCTCAAACCGCAGCTCGTCTGTTTCGCGAATCGGGTTTGTTGCCGTATCTGGATCCAGACCAAAGTCTAAGTCAGATATACCAATCAGCTTTTGAGTTTTTGAAGGCTCGGCAACATCGCCACGAGTACGTCTACAAAGCCGCAATTACACAGCGGGTTCTACTTGGCGTCCACAATCTAAAAACTGCGTCCATGCTGACCGAGTTTGGGGCTGGTCGAAGTAGAAGTGATGTTGTTGTATTCAACGGCACAGCATCAGCGTATGAAATCAAATCGGAACGTGATAGTCTCACCCGCCTTGAAAATCAGGTTGGTGATTATTTGAAAGTGTTTGCAAGTGTCAGCATCATCGCCGGCGCAAATCACGTGAACGCAGTGTTGAAAATCGTGCCATTCGAGGTTGGGGTTCTCACCCTTAACGACAAGTTTTCGATTTCGCCTGAAAGGGAAGCCCTTAATACACCTGAGCGAACTTGCCCTTCCGCGATTTTTGAGGCAATGAATCTTCGAGAGGTTGAGATCGCTCTAAAAGCTGAAGGAATTGAGATCCCAAGTGTGCCAAATACGCAGAAGTATTCCGCCCTGAAGGTTCTATTTGAAAAACTAACACCTGAAGCCGCACATCGACGAATGGTTGAAACTCTAAAACGGACGCGAAGCCAAATCTCGCTACAATCACTACTCAGCAACGTGCCTTCTTCGATGCACTCAGCGACATTGTCAACCAAGTTACGCAAACGCGATCATAAACGTTATATTGCAGCGTTTGGCGTTCCATTGTCGGTTGTACTTTCTTGGGCTTAAGTCTATGTATCATCCTTATTTCCGCGGCAAGCAATATGAATTGATTGCGATTCGTGAGTCAGCGGACGTTCTTGCGAAAGCAAATTTTGCACCAATCATTGAGCCAGTGCGAGAACAAAAGGCAGGCTTGAAGAAAGCTCTGGATTCAATTCGCGACGCAAACGGATCTGCAATCGTAATTGCCAACCCTCAGATTGGTGATTTGACAGAAAGCGGTGACGGAATCGTTTCGTTTGTTAAGAGTGAGTTCGAACCAGAGGACGGGATTAGGTTTGGATTGATCGTGACTGATGGTCAAACGCTAGATCAAATCAAGGCTTCGTTCCAAGAATTCGGCGACTTCCCTAAAGATCTTATTCATTTTGGTTTTAGCAGCCCAAAAGCATTGAGCGACTACGCTGTCGAGGAATCAGTGCTGGTTCATGTGTTTCCTGAAGGATACAGCGGAAAACTTTACCAACGGAACTTCAAGAAAAAAGGTTCGCGCATTCTATTGCGTGATGGCTTCGAGCAACGTCGAAACCGAGATCATCCCGATACTGCCGAGTTCTTCTCAGATCTACATGTCACTTATGAAGAGGAGGGAATGAATGGATTCGGCGACTATTTAATTGTCGGCGATGAATATCGAGAAAGTGGCGGGCCAGCTTACACAATCGCCATTCATTTGACATTCATTGATTCACGCCACGATGACACAATGTTCATCCTGCACTTCAAGTCCGATCGCCAGGACACGCCAAAAGATCCGGCGGGAAAATTCGCTGAAGCGCTTGCTAAGCTGATCAGCCATTTAGACGAAAGCAGTTCTCAGTTTTACGAAACGACCGCCATTCAAGAGTTTCGCCAATTACATGAGACTGGGCACTATCCTGGCTTGGGGTATGTGAAGAAACTCGCGATGAAACACCACATTGAAACGGTGGCGATGTATTTTGAGAAAGCGAATGCATAAACATGCTTTGCTGTGGAAAGTGTTTTAGTGATCGCGGTCTTGAATTGCAAATCATCCCTGTCGCGTCAAAGGTTATTCAGGATTGTCCCACCTGTGGGGCAGAAAACCAGCGATGTGCTGAGGCTGCAAACCTCAATGATTATTTTGAACTCTTGTGTGGCATTTACATTCCTGACGAAAACGGCAAACCACTTGTCGACTGGCTAATAGAAGACTGGCAGCTTTTTTCAATCTCGCGAGACCAAGCCAACACGCTGCTTACCGATATTCTAGGTGACGATAATCGCGTACAGGAACCCGTGTCGCCTTCTGAACGATGTAAGTCACAACGCCTAAATAGCTGGGAAGAGCTGAGAACCGAACTTAGACATCAAAATCGGTTTTTCCCTGAAACTGACTTTGAGCTCGGACGGTTGGAAGAATTACTGACTCATTTAATGGTTCCGATCGAAGATCAAGATCGCGATTGGTTTCGAGCTCGTATCCAAAAATCGTCGGCTCCCTATCCCGGAGAACAGATGGGCGCTCCTCCCAAGCATTTGGCAAGTCATGGACGAGCGAATCCAGCCGGTATTCCATACCTTTACTTGGGTTCGAAGACCGGGACTGCTGTTGCTGAAGTCCGACCTCATCCGGGCGAAACGGTCTGCGTGGCCGCTTTTCGATTGGAGAGTGGACTCAAAGTTGTTGATCTAAGAACCCCAAGACAGCTAGTATCTCCGTTCTTGTTGGCAGATGAAGATGACATTGCGCTTTTGCGAGGTGATATCGAATTCCTTGAACGACTCGGCAATGAACTGACAACTCCTGTACTTCCAAATGCAGCGGCAATTGACTACATCCCAAGCCAATATCTTTGTGAGTTCATCAAGAAATGCCATCATAATGGTGTGCTTTATTCAAGCTCAATTAGCGATGGTGTAAACCTTGCTCTATTCGATCCGGCCCTTGCAACTGTTGGCAACGTCGAGCTGTACAAAGTGCAATCTGTTGATGTGTCAATTGACCAATTGAACGACTAACCTTTAAATTCGACTCCGGCCAATCATAAAAATTACGGCTCGCATCTAAACCACGGCGACCGCACGTCGATTGATTGGATCAATAATTGCTTGAATTAGTTCTCCGGGCAAAATAAACGGGGTCAGCAAAATAAACGGGGTCAGGCTACTTTATGCTTCTTGGCCTTCTGCGCGGTCGCAGGGAAGATTCGATGCCCGGACGCCCGGCGGTTTTGGCTTCCCACTGCACCTTGTCAATTAGATCATCAACCCGCGAATCGGAACTGGTGACAACACCATGAAAAAAGTCTCGATTTACACAGACGGCGGTGCGGTTCCGAATCCGGGACGCGGAGGCTACGGCGTCGTTCTCAGGTTTGGTGGCCACTGCAAAGAACTGTCGGGTGGATTCAAGCTCACCACGAACAATCGAATGGAACTGATGGCAGTGATCGCGGGGTTGGAAGCCCTGAAAGAAGCCTGCAAGGTCAGTGTATTCAGCGACTCAAAATACATAGTTGACGCCATCAACGGAGGGTCCGCCTTTCGCTGGCGGAAAAACGACTGGCGGATGAAGGCAGCTCCGAATTCCAAAAGATGCAAGAACCCGGACCTTTGGCGACGACTGCTGGCCGCCTACGACAAACATGAAGTTGAATTCAACTGGGTCAAAGGGCACGCTGGAATTCAAGACAATGAACGCTGTGATCAACTTGCCCAGGAAGCGCTAAATCGGGGTAAACTTCCTCTTGATCTGGGCTATCAGCCTGCTTTTGAAACCGAATCAGAAATCACAGCTCAGTCTGGCAGTAAGCCCCCAACGCCGCTCACAAAGAAAGCAAAGATAACTCGGGAAGGACAGCCTTGTCGAAAGTGCCAGACTCCCGTGATCAAACGCAGCCCAAAAAAGAAGTCCACCAAAGCGAATCAGTCATACTACTACGCCTGGTACCTGTACTGTCCGCAATGCAAGGCAATGTACATGGTTGAAGAGGCGAAACGAGAGGTCACTCGGGATGGAAAACGACTATTTTGATCCGAAATTACTCACGACAACTGGCACACAACGACAGGCGTTAAATCACGCTCGGCAAACATCAACCCGGATTATTCACGAGGCGTGGGCGTCAGAATCCGTTCCGACAGTGATCCACGACGCTGATGCGATGAAACGATCGCTGTTGTCTTCATCGACCGGATGATTCACATTTCTTGTTGAAATTCAGCTTTTCCCGTGCTCCGGTTGGCCAGACGTAGAATCAACGCCCGTCGTCGTGAATAATCCGGGATCGTGGACCAGTAGCGAAGTGAATCGTTGTTCTTCGACGCGTGACCCACTGCAACATGGTCATGGCTTTCAGCGCCGGAAGCCACCGCCACGACGGCGCACCATCCCTATTCGGTCTCTCCCATGCCCAACTGCTTCATCTTGCGGTACAGGTTGCTGCGGTGCAGCCCCATTCGCTCGGCGGCTTCGGTCATGTTACCGCCGCAGCGATCGATGTTCTTCTGAATGAAGCCCAATTGGAACTCGCGCGTGGCATCGGCGAGCGGCTGATCGGTAGCGACCGACGAAACTCCGTCGCCCTTGCCGGGTGCATTGACGAACGCCAGATCCTCGGGCTCAACCTGATCTCCGTCTGTCAAATAAGCCAACCGTTCCATCATGTTGCGCAGCTCGCGAACATTGCCCGGCCATGAGTGCGCCAACAACCGGCTCTTTGCCTGCGCGGAGATCACCGGCGTGTTGCGGCGGGCGCGCGAACAAAACGCGTTCAGAAAATGTTCGGCAAGCAGAATTACGTCGTCGCCACGATCACGAAGCGGTGGAATCTCGATCATCACCACGTTCAACCGAAAGAACAAATCCTCCCGGAATTTTTTGTCGCTGACCAGGGATGCAAGGTTCTGATTGGTCGCCGCCAACACCCGAGCCGATGTCGGGATCGGAACGCTGCCTCCCACGCGAACCACAATCTTTTCTTCAAGTACTCGCAGCAGTTTGGCCTGGCCGCCCAAACTCATGTCGCCAATTTCATCCAAAAACAATGTCCCGCCATTGGCTAACTCGAATTTGCCTTCTCGTGCCTGGTGGGCATCGGTAAAGGCACCTTTCTCGTGGCCAAAAAGTTCACTTTCGAGAAGGTTCTCCGCGATCGCCGCACAGTTGACCGCCACAAGGACTTCATCGCGACGCGGACTAAGGTAGTGAATCAGCTGGGCAACGACTTCTTTTCCTGTTCCGTTTTCTCCAGTGATCAGGATCGCAAGCTCCGTATCGGCAACACGCTCGATGGTCTTTTTCAGACGCTGAATGCCTTCCGATTCGCCAATTAGCTGGACATGGTCCGCCGCCTGGGTTGCGACGGTGCGGCAAACGGTCTCCAGGTGCTCGACGTGCTGCGTGGTATCGATCGCAATCGCCGCATGCGCCGCCAATTCGGTCAACGCCGCTTCATCCTGATCGGTAAAGTTACCTTCGAGCCGATTGATCAACTCAAACGCACCAATGGTTTTGCCTTTGGCATTCTTCAGCGGCACACAAAGAATCGTTCTGGTCTCAAATCCCAACTGCTGATCAACGCTGCGGTCGATCTGTTCCTGTTCGCTGGAAATATCCGCGTCGACCCTCGCTGGCTCGCCCGTTTCGACCACTTTGCCGACAACCCCGGTTCGAACTGGGATGCGAAGAACTCCATCGTCAACACCCAGCGCCGGCATCCCGATCAACTCGGTCCCGGTCGCGTTGGAAAGAAAAATCGTTGCCCGTTCGGCGTTCAACAACCGCGTCGAAGCTTCCGCGATCGCGATCAACAACGTATCGGTTTCGCGGGATTGATTCCACTGGGCAGACATGTCCAGAATGGCTTCGAGTTGACGAACGCGTTTCATCGCACCGGCGCGCTCCCGAAAAGCCTGCCACGCGACGCCGATCGAACCGGCCAGTGCATCAAATTCGTCATCGGTTAACTGGCTGCCTTTTTGAACCAGCAGATGTCCACTCTCGCTGGGCACCTCCAGCGGCGCGGCAACCCACGCGCCCTCTCGCCGACATGATTCCACATCCAGCACTTCGGAAAACTGATCCACTGGTAACTGCCGGCTAGAATCCCAATTTTCCGAGGCTGCCAAAACACGCCACTGGCCTTTGACACCCTGAACCACAGCAGTCATGTCCGCCCGGGCCCGTTTTTGAATCACGCCGCAAAGATCGCGCAGAAACGCCGCACTCGTTTCATGCCTTGCCGAAAGGTAGATCAAATCCGCCAACAGCTTTGCCGAGTAGCTTCCGGACGATCCTTTCGGATCAAGCCTTTTTGTATTGGGTGCTCTCATATGTTTCTGCTGAGGGTGATAGATAGACCGCACGATTTAGCCTCCAGAGCATCGTTCATGCGGCAGGTGGGCCGAATCATGATGACAGGGACAGAGCCCCAATTCAATCGACTGATCCGGTTAACCTGGCTCGCCGCGGCGACGTGCTCTCCTGTGTTGTTCGATTGGGATGGTTGATCGCCACCGACTCCGATTCGTATTTGTTACTTCGTACGCTGCGCTTACTTGAATGACCAGATCGATACAACGACGATGACCACATCGATACATCAACGTCTCACGCAAGACACGATTCGCACTGTCTGTCCCGCACCCCATCAACCAAAGACAGAAACCGCAGCTTCAGGAGGCGAAAAAAATCCGAAAGCCCAAAAATTAACGCCACACCCAAGCTTGTTCCGGTCAAAACCATGCTGCTGTTGCCCATTCCTCTCACCCGACAAACCCATCCTCCACCGGGTTTTAACCGACATCCGGCCATCCGACCGGTGCATTCACTGCACTTGGCCGCCGATATTGGAACCGAAAAACTCTGTGTAGGCACCGCAACGAATTTCGCAGCATTTTTACAAATCGGAAAATTCACAAGATTCTTCCACCTGTACTCCAACAGCTGAAAAAGATGAAAGTATCGCCTCGGTCGGAAATCTTTGGCCCCGGATTATTCACGAGGCGTGGGCGTGACTTTCAGTTCAGTCGATGGACGCCGCGTCAGTCCGGGTAAAATCGCTTTCCTGCACTTCATTTGCGGGATGAACCGAAATTTACGAGGCGAACCCGGTGTCAGGTTAGCTTTTGTGTGGTTCAACCCGATCTACGCCCGTCGTCGTGAATAATCCGGGTTGGCATTCGGGCGGTTTCTGAATTGTGCCCTTGCCGTTCAAGATTTTCGCCAAATCGCTATAGTATCGCGATCACTTGAACCATTAGGGAAAACAAAGAAATGGGAATGTTCGAAGGCAAAAAAGGTCTGATCCTCGGGGTCGCAAATGATCGCTCTATCGCTTGGGCGGTAGCGAACACAATTCTTCAGCAGGGCGGAGAATGTGGCTTTTCCCATCTGCCGGACCGCGAAGACGACGAAAAGAAAAGGAATCGCAAACGCGTCGAAAAAGCCATCGGGAAATTCTCCGCCGGCCACCCACCTGCTTTCCTCGAACCGCTCGACGTTCAAAACGATCAGAATATCGAATCCATCATGAAAGTCGCCGCTGACAAGTTCGGCAAAATCGACTTCTTGCTGCACTCGATTGCCTTCGCTCACCCCAACGATCTTGGCGGTGACACAATCGACACCAGCCGCGAAGGTTTCAAAATGGCCATGGACATCAGCGCCTTCAGCCTGATCGCGGTTTGCAAAGCCGCCCAGCCGATCCTCAGCGACAACGCTTCGGTGCTTTGCATGAGCTACTTCGGCGGCGAAAAAATTGTCCCCGGCTACAACGTGATGGGAATTTGCAAAGCCGCCCTGGACGCGTCGATGCGATACCTCGCATTTGATATGGGGCCCGCCGGCGTCCGGGTCAATGCACTTAGCGCCGGACCCATCAAATCCATTTCAGGCATCGGTGCGGGTGTGGGAAAGATGCTCAAGATGTACGAGCACGTCGCACCGATGGGGCGAAACGTCACCAACCAGGAAGTCGGCGAATCGGGCGCGTTTTTGCTTTCGGACATGGCCAGCGGAATCACCGGCGAACTGATGCACGTCGACTGCGGTTACAACGCCATGGGTTCACCCGGCAGACTCACCGATCTGATCGACGCCAAGTGATCTGATCGACGCCAAGTGACAGGTCCATCCGGGTTTGTTATCCCGGATTATGGGTGAACATCGCGTAGAACATTGCCAGCGACAATGAACCCGGATTATTCACGACGACGGGCGTTGATTCTACGTCTGGCCAACAGGAGCAAGGGAAAAGCTGAAATTCAACAAGAAATGTAAATCATCCGGTAGATGAAAACCACAGCGATCGTTTCATCGCATCAGAGTCGCGGACCACTG